>CAMKBC010000001.1 GCA_946410665.1 uncultured Clostridia bacterium
CTAACGCAGGTTTTGATACTCCAGTAGATCAAGAACCATTAAATTATGTTCAACCAAATAATGTTGGATGGCCTCAACCAGATTTCAATCAACCAGCTGGTGATAACAATTGGCCAGATGCTCAATTTAACAATGGCGTTCAACAAGTTGCTCCTGGTGAATCATATCAACAACCAGAAGCTCCAGAAATTGATACTTCTGCTGAAGCAGAAACAGAAACAAAGGGTCAAACAAAAAATACAGGTAAAAAATCATCAAAGAAAACAATAATAATATTAGCATGTATGTTAGTAGTAATTGCTATTTTAGTTGTTGTTGCAGTTGTTCTAATGAATGGACAAAAGAATCAAAATATTGTAGTTAATACAGTAAGCAATACTGTAGAAAATACAGTTCCAGAAGTAGTTACTGAAGACTTCAATTTCTTCGATGGATATTCATTAAAATATGACACTTCTCTATTTAGTGTTGATGAGACATCAAAGAACACATTAAATTATGGTGATATAACAATTTCATATAGTGCAGGATATACAGGTACTTCTATGGGAGCTGATTTAAAGAACGAAACACATAGAAAAGCTTTAGTACAATCTATTTATACAGCCATCGAACCACAAATCACAGGTGCTGGCGGAGTTGCTTCTCAACCTGTTACATCATTTACTCAATCAGTTACATCAGAAGATAATAAAGATTACTACTATGCAATTGATATGACTACAGCAAGTAGCATTTCAAGATACTATTTCATTATTTCAGACGATTTTGAATATATGTTTCAATTCGAAGTTTCTTCAAAATCAAGCAGTTCATTCACTCGTGAAGAAGAAGAAGATATTACTAATACATTAGTAGGAATTTATGCTACAGGCACTGCACCTATAACACCAGATTTAAATTCAGTTACTAATTCAATCGAAAACAACACAGTTGATAATTCATTAACAAATACAACAAATACTGTTGATAACACAACAAATTCAATTGAAAACACAACAACAAATACTGTTGATAATACAACAAATTCAATCATGAACGTATTAGAAACAAATACAACAAATACAGCTACACCATTACCTACAACAAATACTCAACCAACTTCTAATGTAGCTCCACTACCTATTTCAAATTAATTTGTTTATAAGTGTAAAAATAAAGACGAGATTTCATAATCTCGTCTTTTTGTTTTGCTTTTAAAATAAAAAAAGACGGAACTCATCGTTCCGTCTTTCTATATAATTACATTATTTCTTTGATTACATCCCCTATAATTTTATTTACATCGTAAATCATTTTATTGAATGCAATTTCTAAATCAAAATAATTTTTAATATCTTCATGTTCAACTAAAACATTATATAATTTTGCAAGTTTAAGTTTTTTATCTTCTTGATCAACTTCTTGATTTGCTTGTTGTTTCATTTCCATAATTTGAACTTCTTGTTTAAGTTGTTCAAATTCTTCGATGATTTTCTTCTTCTCTTCATCTGCAAATAGTTTTTCTTTTGCTTCCTTTAAAGCTTTAAATTGTTCAGAATTTCTAATTTCTTCTGATAATTTATTAGCTGTATCGTAAACGTCCATTTATTCTCCTATATATAAGCATTTCTTTTTCTTGATGAAACAAGTCTTGAAATTTCATTTTGTGTATTTCTTAATCTACTTGTTTTACCTGCTTTTTCTTGAGTAAGCTTAGCTTCCAACTCTTTAGATTTAGATTTAGAAATAGCTTTCTCATATGTTTTAAATGTTGATTGTGCAATTACATTCCAGTTGTATTTTTCTTTTACAACTTCAATAGCATTGCTTGAAACTCTATTGCATAATTCTTGATCATATAACAATGCAAGAACTGAATCTGCGATTGAGTTACTGTTTCCAGCATAACTCTTCATACCTGTTACGCCGTGTTCAACAATTTCATTTAAACCGCCAACATCTGAAACAACTGTAGGTGTACCTGAAAGCATTCCTTCAAGTGCAACGATGCCAAATGGTTCATATGTACTTGGGAATACCGCAATATCTGCATTGATATACATCTTTTGAACTTTTGCTGCATCGCAATATCCAACAAAGTATACTTTTTCGTCAATTCCTAAATTGTGAGCTTCTTGTTTAAGTTCATCCATCATTCCACCACGACCACAAATAACTAATTTTGAATCATGGTAATTTTCAAGGATCTTAGGCATTGCTCCAATTAAGTTTTGAACACCTTTTTCATAAACTAATCTACCAACATACAAGATAATTTTTTCGTTATCCATTGCATATTGTCTTCTTAGATCATAATCTCTTTCTATTCCTTCGAATTTATCAAGTTTAACTCCGTTAGGAATAACATTTATTTTATCATATGGTAATCCAAATATTCTTTGGATTTCATTTTTCATATAATTACTGTTTACAATGACTTCGCTTGCTTCGTATGTTAATTGCCATTCTGAATCATTGATGTATCTTTGTGTTTCATCATGAATACCACTATTTCTTCCATTTTCAGTTGCATGAATCGTTGCAACCATAGGAACATCATATGCTTCTTTTAATGATTTTGCAGCATAACTTACTAACCAATCATGCGCATGGATAACGTCAAACTTTCCGAACTTATTCATAAGTTCAGAAGCCTTAGCAACCATGTTAAAATTCAATTGCATAATCCAATCAATAAAGTTGTTTGGATGAATCATATAGTTATCAACACGATAAACGTTAATACCTTCATCGTCTTCATAATAACTTGTATCGCCATCTCTATAAGTAACTACTGTTACTTGGTGTCCATCTTTAATTAGTCGATGAGATAAATCATAAACTACTTTAGATATACCTCCTACGACTCTTGGTGGATATTCCCATGTTAACATCAAAATTTTCATTCAATGCCTCCCACAAAATCATCATTCGTAAACACAATAATTATAGCATCAAAGTAGTTTAAAGTAAATTAGATTTATCAAAATTACAAATTTGTAATATGATTTTTAGGCCTTTTTTTATCCCCTGTTTTTTCAATATTTTGCGCATTAAAAATGGTATATTTTTCCATTTGTTTTAATCTATTTTTCAATAGATTTTTTTCTCTTTTTATTTAGAGTTTTTATCAAATTAATTCGTCGAATTCTATTGTAAATACTAATTCGTTGTTATAAAATATTTAGTGTATTTATGATTATTTTTTACAAAGGAGGAATTAAGTTGCCAAGGTCTAAGATTATAGATTTATTAAACAACCCTGAAAGTACTGATAAATCTGCAAAAACAACAACTAAATCTAGAACTAAGTCAACAGTTAAATCAGCAGCAAAAACTGTAAAAACTACCAAAAAAACTGTTGCTAAAAAAGCTGAGCCAAAAGTAGTTAAAACAACTACTAAAAAGGCTACTTCTACTACTAAGGCAACTACTGCTAAAAAGGCAACAGTAAAAAAGACTACTGCAGCTAAGAAAACAACCACTAAAAAGACTACTACAACTAAAAAAACAACTACTAAAAAGGCTACCACAACTAAGAAAACAACATCAAAAAAGACTACTGCTACTAAGAAGACTACAGTTAAAAAGCCTGCTGCTAAAAAAACAGTTAAAGTTGAAAAAGTTGTAGATTCAGTTCCTTTCAAAGATGTTCCTGAATACTATGATTTACCTTATAGATACAATCATACTGTTATAAAATTATTAGCTCAAAACCCTACTACTCTATTCGTATATTGGGATTTGAATGACTATGATAGAAATCAATTAATTCAAACTTATGGTGATAATTTCTTTAACGAGACTTATCCTGTACTAGTTATCCACAACTTAACCGATAACTACACATTCGAAGAAAGAATTGATGATTTTGCAAACAATTGGTATATCCACGTTAATGATTCAAAATGTACTTACACTGTTGAATTAGGACGTAGACCTAACGAAGGCCAATCAATCACAAATAAATTCAACGATTTACACACTGATTATATTAATCTAACTTGGTCTAATCCAATTGAAAACCCAAATGATCATGTTCTATTCTATAAGAATCATGACAAATTATACTTTAAAAACATTTCTAACAATAACGTTAGAGTATATGAGATAAACTTAAAAGATGATGCAACATTAGTTAATGACATTTATAAGAATTATAACCTTTCTGATCAAGATGATAGATTTGACATGAACAACCCTTCATCAGGAAATCCAACATCTACCTTAAAGGCATTTTAGTAAGGTTTTCTATGAATAATAGAAAACCTTTTTATTTTAAAAAGTATGGAGTTATAAAATGAACAAAAAAACCAAAGGTTACATTAGTTTTGTACTACATGCTCATTTACCTTTTGTTCATCATCCAGAATCAGAAGATTACTTAGAAGAACAATGGTTATTTGAGGCCATGTCAGAAACTTACATACCTTTACTAAAGACATATCAAAAATTAGTTAATGAAGGCGTAAAATTTAGATTTACTATGTCACTTACTCCTCCATTATTAAATATGCTTGATAATAAACTTTTACAAGAACGCTATGTTAAATATTTAAAACAACATATCGAACTTGCAGAAAAAGAAATTGAAAGAACTACTTATGATGAAAGAGTTAACAAACTTTCACATTATTATTTTGATAGATATAGTGAAGATTTACGTTTCTTCACAGAAGAATGTAACTGCAATTTAATTAATAAATTTAAAGAATTTAACAATATGGGAGTACTTGAAATCATCGGTTGTGGTGCTACTCATGGTTACTTCCCTATCTTATATGTTAACGAAAAAACAGTTAGAGCCCAAGTTGCTCTTGGAGTACAAACTTATAATAAATATTTTGATAAACCTATAAAAGGTTTTTGGCTACCTGAATGTGGATATGTTCCAGAAGCTGATAAATATTTAAAAGAGTTCGGTGTTCAATATGTTTTAGTTGAAACACATGGCATTTTATATGCTGACCCTACTCCTCTATATGGAACTTATGCTCCAATTATTTCACCAGATGGACTTATCGCTTTTGGTAGAGATTTAGAATCATCAAGACAAGTTTGGTCATCAATTAACGGTTACCCTGGAGATCCAAATTATAGAGAATTCTATAGAGACATCGGTTACGATGCTCCTTATGATTATATTAAACCTTATATTTGTCATAATGGTGCCCGAGTTAACACTGGTATCAAATATCACAGAATTACCGGTAAGAATTGTGAAAAAGATATTTACAACTTACAATGGGCTCAAGATACAATTAATATGCAAGCAGGACACTTCTTTGATTGTCGTCAAAAACAAATTAAAGAACTTTCTGGTAAAACACATAATCCACCAATTATTGTTTGTCCTTATGATGCAGAGCTTTATGGCCACTGGTGGTATGAAGGTCCAGATTGGTTATATACCCTAGCTAAGAAAGTTTACTATGATAAATGTAATTTTGAATTAATTACACCAGGTGAATATATTGAAAAATATCCAGAAATCCAAGTTTCTACTCCTTGTAGAAGTTCATGGGGTGCTAAAGGTTATAGCGAAGTTTGGTTAAATCCAACTAACGATTATATACACCGTCATCTACATGTTGCTGGAGATAAAATGTGCGAGATGGCTAGCATGTTCCCTAACGAAGCTCAAGATAGCATTAAGCGTAGAATTATGAATCAAGCAGCTCGTGAATTAGTTCTAGCGCAAAGTTCTGACTGGTTATTTATTATTACTAACGGAACAATGGTTGATTATGCTAAAAAACGTGTTAAAGAACATATTGGCAGATTTACCAAACTATATTTGTGGATTAAAGAAGATGAAGAACTTCGAAACAACAATACATTATCTGAAGATAAACTTGAATTCTTAAGATGTATTGAAGAAAAAGATTGTATATTCCCTGAAATGGATTATATGTTATATAACTAAAAGAAAAAACCTAGTACTAAGTACTAGGTTTTATTTATAATATTCAATAAGCCCGCTTATCGATCTATTATCTCTATTAAGCTGTTTGAGATTCTTCGTCTCTCTCACTCTTTCTTTTTGCTTTTTTAGAATTCTTTGAAACTTCATTAGCTATTTCATTTTCACTAATCTCAATTTCAGGTTTTGCTTTTTCATCAACTGTTTTCTTAGTAATTGTACATTTCACAATCTTTGGATTTGAAGGAATTTCAAACATTACGTCTCTCATAGTATCTTCCATGATTGCACGTAGTCCTCTAGCTCCTGTCTTTCTTTCGATTGCTTTATCAACAATTGCCTCTAAAGCTTCTTTTTCAAATTCTAATTTTACATTATCAATATCAAATAATTTCTTATATTGTTTAACTAAAGCATTCTTTGGTTTAGTCATAATATCGATTAATGCTCTTCTATCTAATTCTTTTAATGTTGCTAAGATTGGAAGTCTTCCAACAAGTTCTGGAATAATTCCAAATTTAATTAGATCTTCAGGTAATAACTGTTCGAACACATCGTATTTATTGAATTTAGAAGAATCATAGATTTCACTACCAAATCCAATTTGTTTCTTACCTGTTCTTTCATTAATTGTTTTTTCTAGACCTTCAAAAGCACCACCACAAATGAATAATATGTTTGATGTATCAATTTGAATGAATTCTTGTTGAGGATGTTTTCTTCCTCCTTGTGGTGGAACATTAGCTACAGTTCCTTCAACAATCTTTAATAATGCTTGTTGAACTCCCTCTCCACTAACATCTCTTGTAATTGATGGATTCTCAGATTTTCTTGAAATCTTATCAATTTCATCAATGTAGATAATACCTTTTTGAGCTCTTTCAATATTGTAATCAGCTGCTTGAATTAATTTTAATAGAATGTTTTCAACATCTTCACCAACATATCCTGCTTCTGTAAGCGTTGTAGCATCTGCAATAGCAAATGGAACTCTTAAAGTCTTAGCAAGTGTTTGTGCTAAATATGTTTTTCCACAACCTGTTGGTCCAAGTAGTAAAATATTACTCTTTTGAATCTCAACATCGTTGTCATCATTCTTTTGATTATTAATTCTTTTATAATGGTTATAAACAGCAACTGCAAGTGTTTTCTTTGCTTCGTCTTGTCCAATAATATATTCATCAAGTGACTTTTTAATCTCTTCTGGTGTTGGTAACTTTTGCACTTCCGCAACTGTGTATTTTGCTTCATCATGCTTTCCAAACATATCAGCTTCGATAATTTGTTGACATACTTCAATACATTCATCACAGATAAAAGCTCCATCTGGTCCAGAGATAATTCTTTTTACTTCGTCTTGTAACTTGCCACAGAATGAACATCTTATGTTCTTGTCTTTGTTAGCCATATTGCTCCTTTATTATTGTCTCTTTGTAATGATTTCGTCTATTAAACCATATTCTAAAGCTTCTTGAGCTGTTAAATAATGATCTCTTTCTGTATCTTTTTGAACATCTTCAATAGATTTTCCTGTTGTTTCAGAAATAATTCTATTAATTGTTTCTCTTGTTTTCTTCATTTGATCAGCTTGAATTTGAATTTCAGTTTGTTGTCCAGAAATTCCATTTCCACCGATTAATGGTTGATGAATTAAGATTTCTGCATTTGGTGTAGCATATCTCATTCCTTTTGTTCCTGATGTTAATAATAATGCTCCCATAGATGCAGCCATTCCTATACAAATAGTCTTAACTGGGCATTTGATGTAATTCATTGTATCAATAATACCTAATCCATCTGTAACAGATCCTCCAGGTGAATTGATATAGAAGTTGATTTCCTTATCTGGATCTTCACTCTCTAAGAATAACATTTGAGCTATTACTAAGCTAGCTGTTGTAGGATTTACATCCTCACTTAAAAATATAATTCTGTCCTTTAATAATCTTGAATAAATATCATAAGATCTTTCACCTTTAGATGTTTGTTCAATGACATAAGGTACTAAACTGTCTTTTTCGTTTTTCATAATTAAATTTCTTCCTTTCGTAAGATATTGAATTTATATTAAATTCACGCCCCTATTATATAATTTTGCGTAACTTTAATCAACAAAATTCACTTAAAATACACAATAGGATGGAAGAAAAAATCCCCCATCCTATCTATTTTTTACAATTATTTCTTTGTTGTTTTCTTAGCTGTTGTTTTCTTTTCTGCTGCTTCTTTCTTTGCTTCTACTTTTTTAGCATTTTCTACTAAGAATTTAACTGCTTCTTCGTTTTGAACAGCTTTTTCGAAGTAATCTTTTACTTCTTCATTCTTCTCTAAGTCTTCAACTTTTTGGCCATATTGTTTAGCTAACTCTTCTAAGTGCTCTTTTACGTGATCAGCATCAGCTTTAATCTTTTCAGCTTCTACAACTGCTTCGATTACTAATCTAGATTTAACGTTCTTTTCAGCTTCTGGTCTGAATTCTTCTCTAGCTTGTTCTTCTGTTTTGCCCATCATTTTTAAGTATTGAGCAAATTGTAATCCTTGATATTGTAATCTTTGAGAGATTCCTTCGATCATTTGGTCGATTTCAACATCTACCATTCCTTTAGGAACATCCATTGTGCTTGCTTCAACTAATTTATCAAGAACTTCGTCTTCCATTTCCATTTGAGCTCTTTTATCATTTTGCTCAGCTTTCTTAGCTTTGATGTCTTTCTTTAAATCTTCTAATGTATCAAATTCACTAACATCTTTAGCAAATTCATCATCGATTTTAGGTAATTCTTTAACTTTGATTCCTTTTACTTTAACAGCAAATGTAGCTGGTTTTCCAGCTAATTTCTTTTCGAAGTAATCTTCTGGGAATGTAACGTTAACGTCTTTTTCTTCTCCGATTTTCATTCCGATTACTTGATCTTCGAATCCACTGATAAAGCTATGGCTTCCTAATACTAAGTCATAATCTTCAGCTTTTCCACCTTGGAAATGTTCACCATCACATTGACCATCAAAGTCGATTGTAACTGTATCATTTTCTTTAGCTGCTCTATCTTCAACGCTTACTAATCTTGAGTTATGCTCTGCTAAATGATCTAATTCATGTTGAACATCTTCATCAGATACTGGGTATTCTTTGTTTTCAATTTCAATACCTTTATATTTTCCTAATTTAACTTCTGGCTTTGTATCAACTAAGCAAGTAAAGATTAAATCTTTTCCTTTTTCCATTTGAACTGGATCAATATCTCTTGGACGGCTTGCTACATCGATTTTAGCTTCTTTTACTTCATTTTCGTATACTTCTGGGAATACTTCATTGAAAGCATCTTCATAGAAAATAGCAGATCCGTATTGTTTTTCAACGATTGCTAAAGGTGCTTTTCCCTTTCTAAATCCAGGTATATTGAAATAATGAGCACTCTTTTTATAAACTTTTACAATAGCTTCATCAAATTTAGCTGCTTCTACTGTAAATGTTAATTTTAATTCATTCTTATTACTTGTTTTTTCTTGTTTTAAACTCATTTTTAAAACTTCCTTTCTTTTAATAAAACGCCCCATCATTATATCACTGTTTTATGTATATTTCAAGGGTTTTATTCATATTCAACGCCCATTAGGCACAATCCACTAGGTGAAACAGTTTTTCCTGCTCTGCTTCTGTCTTTTGCCTCTAAAATAGCCTGAACTTCGGCTGGTTCAATTGCTCCTTCTCCTACTTCTATAAGGGTTCCAGCAATTATTCTAATCATATTGTATAAGAAACCATTACCTGTAAGTTCTATATGAATTAAATCACCTTCACGCCATACTTTAGCATCATAAATTACCCTAACTGAGCTTTTGCTTGATGTTCCGCTAGCTTTAAAAGACTTAAAATCATGCTCTCCAATAAGATATTTAACGCCTTCATTCATCTTATTTTCGTCTAATTTTACTGGATAGTGATACTGCATATATCTAAAAATAGCACTTCCTTGCTCAGAATTGTTGATTGTATATCTATAAGTTTTCTTTTTGCATGTATATCTTGAATGGAACTTTTCATCAACTTCTTCTGCTTTTTGAACTCTAATAGCCTTTTTTAATTGTGAATTTATGGCATAAGCCATCTTCTCAATAGGCATTGTGGATTCTGTTCTAAAATTAGCAACTTGTCCTAATGCATTAACTCCAGCATCAGTTCTTCCAGAAGCAATTAATTCAACTTTTTCGCCGCCAGTAATAATCTCAATAGCTCTTTCAATTTCACCTTGAATATTCAATTTGTTAGGTTGTTTTTGCCAACCATTAAAATCTTTGCCATCATACTCGATGGTTAGCTTAATATTTCTCATTTTACTTCCTCTTTATACGAATAAATGAAGAGCTAATATATAGCTCTCCATTATTTATTACTCACTAATGATTACTCTTCATTATCATCATTAATTTCATTCTTTAGTTTCTCGTATCTAGCTGTACTATTATCTTTTTTAGTTTTTTGTCTTTTCTTTTTTCTGTCAGCTATATCATTTTTGATTTTCTTAAGTCTTTCTGAGTTCTCAGACCCAAACTTAGCAACAACTAAGTGTTTTATTAAAATTCTCTTCAAAGCATCATCTGTAACACCTTCAATTAGTGTTCCATCTTTAGCTACAGAAATTTTTCCTGTCTCCTCAGAAACAACAACTGCAATTGCATCTGTTTCTTTAGTAATTTCAATTGCTGCTCTATGTCTTGTACCATATTTTTTATTTATTGACTTATCATCTGCAACTGGTAAAATACAAGCTGCTGCTGATATTGCATTGTCTCTAATAATTACTGCACCATCATGAAGTGGTGTATTTGGAACAAATATATTGCATAGTAATTGAGGTGATACCTCTGAGTCAATTAAGACACCATTATCAATTACTTCTTGTAATCTAATTTCATTCTCAAAAACAATTAATGCTCCTGTTTTTGTTGAGGCCATTTCTTCAGCTGCTATAGCAACCTTATAAATATCTTCCTTTGTTTTTGATCTTAAATCGTTGCTTAACGCAAGTGACTTAAAGAATCCTGATGAACCTAACTTTTCAAGTCCTCTTCTCAACTCTGGTTGGAAGATGATGATAATTGCGATAACCCCATACGAAATGAATGAAGTTAAAATAAAGTTAAGTATTTTTAGATTTAACAAGTTTGATAAAAATGTCATAACAACTAATATTGCAATACCTTTTATTAATTGCCATGCCTTAGATTTGTTTGCAAACTTAATAAATTCATAAACAAAAAATAATAAAATTAAAATATCGCATACAAACGCTGCTATTAACCATGGATTTCCTTGCATTCCATTGAAATATCCAAGTAAATCCAATGTTGATAAGTTATCAAACATTTTTTATTCTTCCTTTTCTATAATCTACCGCCCATAACATAATAAACCAAGTAAAATATTAATGATCCGAATGTTGCTGCAACCATTGTTATTACTGCAATAAGAGCTATTAATCTGATAATACCTTTTCTTGCTCTATATTTCATAGGTTGTTTCTTTTTCTTTTCTTTCTTTGCTTTTTTATCTTTCTTTTCTGCTTCTTCAACTAATTCATCGATAGAATCGTCTTCTTCAACTTCTTCTATTTCTTCAACTTCATCAATTACTTCATTTTCAATTGATTCATTTTCTAGTTGTTCTGCTTTAATCTTTTTTCTCTTATTTCCTTTAGCCATTGCTTTTGTTCCTCTCTATTCCTATGTTTAACTTTTTTTATTTTACACTTTAAATAATACTGTGTCAACGAAAAAATATTTTATATAAATTCTTCCCAGACTAGATTTGCTAAGTCTAATCCTTTCTTTGTAAGTCTTATATTGCTCTTATTTAACTCAATTAAATCTGCAGTTAATAGTTTTTCAATTTGTTTCTTAAAAACAATAAACACGTCTTTTGAAAATTTCATTCTGAAATCTCCAACGTTTACTCCGTCGATTTTTCGTAATCCTAGCATCATAAACTCTTTCATCTCTTCAGAATTGTTTTGCTCTTCTTCTATTACATATAGACTATCAAAATTATTATCTTCAATATTCTTTATATAAAAATCTAAATCACTAATGTTAGTTCTTCTAGACTTGTTTTCATATGATGATGCTCCAAGCCCGAATCCCATATAACTATGCTGATTCCAACAGTTTAAATTGTGCTTTGATTCAAATCCTTCTTTTGCGAAATTAGAAACTTCATAATGTTTATAACCATTATCCTCTAGCTTTCTTTTTGCAAACCAATACATATATCTTTCTAATTCTTCATCTGTTTCTTTTAATTCGCCATTCTTAAGTTTTTCTTCTAGTGGTGTTCCTTCTTCTACTATCAAAGAATAAACAGATACATGTTGTAATCCATAATCAACAATTTGATCAATTGCATCTTCAATATCATAAATTGATTGATCTGGTAGGCCAACTATAATGTCTGTATTAATATTTTTGAATCCTACTTGCTTAGCCATTAATATTGAATTGCCCCATTGTTCAAATGTATGAATTCTTCCAATTGATTTTAAAATTTCATTTCTAGAAGATTGTAAACCAATACTAATTCTATTGATTCCACATTTTAAATATGTTTTTAGCTTATCTTCAGTTATTGTTCCCGGATTAGCTTCAATAGTTATCTCAGCATCATCTAGAACTTTATAATTTTCCCTAATTGTGTTAAGTATTTCTACAATATGCTTTTCATTTATGTATGAAGGAGTTCCTCCACCAAAGTATATTGTATCTATTTCGACGTTATCATTTTTTCTGTGGATAATTTCTTTTTTCAGACATTTAATATATTTATTTGCTAACTTATCTCTGCCTGCAAAAGAAGTGAAATCGCAATAATAACATTTACTCTTACAAAAAGGAATGTGAATATATATTCCAGTTTTTTCCATTTTATCCTCTTTATCAAAAGATTATTTTCTTAAGTCTTTAGCTAACTTTGTTATATTTGCCATTCTATGTGCAACTCCCGATTTAGTTAATTGTGGTGTTGCTAATTCTCCTAATTTTGTAAGATTAACTTCTGGATTTGCTAATCTTAATTCTGCTAACTCTTGCTCTCCTTCAGAAAGCATATTAAATTTCTTTTTTGATTTAATTAATTTAATATCTTCAATTTGTTTAACTGCAGATGAAATTGTTTTATTAAGATTTGCTGTTTCAAAATTAACAATTCTATTTACATTATTTCCTACTTCTTTTAAAACTCTTGTTTCTTCGAAGTTTAGCATTGATTTGTTTGCACCTATAAATGCTAAGAAACGTGATATTTCATCTCCACTTGAGATATAAATTACTGATTTATAATTTCTCTCAACCATACTAAATTCAAAAGAATACTTTTGTAATAGATTTAATACTAATTGAGCATTGCTTGGGTTTGAGAAAATAATTTCTAAATGGTATGAAGTCTTTGGATTTGTAATTGATCCTTTGGCTAAAAATGAACCTCTCATTAATGCTTGAAATTGTTCTTCTGTTTCAATCTCTTCGCTTACTTCAATTTTTCTTTTTGGTTTGATAGTAAACTTATTTCCTTTTACTACAATTGAGTAGTCATTTTCGCCAACATTATTTAAAAGTTTTCCATAACGATTAATATTATATTGGCTTTCAGTTGTAAATTCGTTTCTCTCAGAAGTAATTAAATAACCAAGTAATTCAGATCTTACAAGGCTTTTATCTTTTAAATTATTAATTTCACTAAGTTCTTGCTTAACTTGTGATGCAAAAGAATTCATTACTCCTCCTTCTTGATAACTGCTACTCTGTCATTTCCTCCATAGTCTTTATAAATCTTAGCGTTACTAAATATTTTTTTAATATCTTCAGCTTGGTCATAACCAATTTCTAATACTAAATAACCATTAGTTTTTAATCTGTCTAGATTTGCTTTTATTGTTCTATAAAACATCAATCCATCTTCGCCACCATCCAGTGCTATATGTGGTTCACATTGAACATTTTTATCAAGCGTTTCAATAACATCTGTTCTTATATATGGTGGATTTGAAACAATGATGTCGTATTGATCATCTATTTCATGGAACATATTTGATTCAATTAGCTTGATATTTACATTGTTATTTATTGCATTTTCTCTAGCAACTTCTAATGCTTTTAACGAGATATCACTTGCTGTAATATCAACATGAAAATTAATATTATTTGCGAACTTTTTTGCAATTGAAACAGCAATAGCTCCACTTCCGGTGCACAAATCTAAAACTCTTATAACTTTTTGATCACTATCCACTACACTATTAAATACATGTATGTCTTTATCATTGTCATTTTCAAAATCGTAAATATTAATTGTTTCTATCGCTTTCTCTACAACTACTTCTGTGTCAGGTTGTGGAATTAAAACATTCTCATTAACCTTAAAAGTCATACCCATAAATTCTTGTTTTCCAGTAATATATTGCACTGGATAGCCATCTTTAAGTGCATCAAAGCAATTTAAAATAATATCTGATATGTTTTCGTTTAGTTCGTCATCTAAACTAATTATAATTTGTTCTTTTGTTTTTCCTAATACTTTTTCTAAAACTAAAAAGACTTCATTTGTTGAAATGTTTTTTGAATATGAATTTACTAGTTCTTTAATTGTCAAAATGAAGCCTCCTTACTTAATTCTATAAAACTTGATTAATCCTTCTCCTGATAAGCTATTAACGTATTTTCCATCATAAATTGTTTCGCCTGTAATACTATCCTGCAATGGAATATCTAGATTTATTGTTGTTCTATAAACATGACCTAGATAGTTTTCAATCTCTATTGTAAATGAAATGTATCCTGCTAAATCATTTAAATTTACATTTGCGTTTCTAAGCAAACTTCCATTGTAATTTATTTTATCGTTAATATTAGAGAAGATTTCATTATCTTTAACATTGTTATTAACGTATTCTAAGCAAATTGGAATTGAAGCATCTTCAAACATTGTTGGTTTATCATAATCTATTTCTTCATTTCCTAAGACTGTATATGATAGTTCTCCATTTATTTTATCTTTTTCAATAGTTTCGCTATCATTTGTAATGCTTGATAATTTACTCTTTCCAAAATTGTTGATATTTTTATAATATAAACTTTGCTTTCCGATTTTCATACCACTAAAGTTGATATTTGAAATCTTTAGAGATTTTATTGCATTTTCTTTATTTAAATCTTCTGAAGATCTGTTGTTTATATATAATGCAATATCTGTGAATTGGAATATATTCAAATTCCACTCTGGCTTAGGATCAATATTGGTTGTTGCTCCAGCACTACTAAACATATAAATTCCGTCAATACTAAAAACAGTAGATTTATTGTAATTAGCAAATTGTTCTATTTGTTTTGCAAATTCATCATTTGTAACCTTAATTCTAATTTTGAAGAATATCATTAGAATTAAAACAACAATTAGAACAGCTGTTAATAAATACTTCCATTTAGAAACGAAATTATTTCTACTATTAACATAAACAGTCTTATGTTCAGCCATATTCTCTCCTAACACTAGATTTCTTTTGTAAAAAAAATGATAAAAATCGTCTAAAAGCACATATCTCCAATGATTTTATCATATTATAACTACTAATTCAATGTTGCAAAATATTTAATTTAATGATATATAATTAATAACAAATTAATTCCTGCCCTGTGCGTGAATGTCATTTTTTAGAACCTACAATTAGATTAAAGGGATTCTGTCTTTGATTATGGCGTGCATGCTAGCATTTATGTTAGAAGCCCAGTAGTAATCAACAAGTAACCCACCTGTGAGAGCAGGCTCTATAAAACTTGATAGTACGGCTACGGCGGGGTTTTTTATTTAAAATAATAAGGAGAGGTTTATTCCTCTCCTTTTTCATTTTCTTTTAAAATAAATCTTTGAATCTTATTATTCTTTTCTATTTTCGCTACACCCACAAATTCTTTATTATGATATAGCTTCACAAAACAACTCAAATTGCTTTCTACTGTATTGTCTTTATTGCCAAAATCTACCATAATTCCATTTGATAGTTTTCTATATTCATTATCATCTAATTCTCTTGAAGAATTTTTTGATAATAGTTCTTCTAACGAAATTACTTTTCCTTCATCTTCGATATTAAACTCTCCAACTCTAGTTCTTGTTAGTTCTATCATATAACCAATTGTTCCTAACTTTTTAGCTATATCTTCGCATAGAGTTCTAATATATGTTCCTTTTGAGCAAGTAACTTTAAATTTAATTTCTTTTTCTTGTTTACCAATATTTAGCAATTCTATATTTGATATATAAATTTTTCTTGGCTTTCTGTCTACCGTTTGACCCGCTCTAGCAAGTTCATATAATTTCTTTCCATTAATTTTAATAGCAGAATACATTGGCGGAATTTGTTCTGATTCACCTAAAAATGAATTTAAAACTTCTTCTACTTTTGTTTCTTCTAAAAGTTTTTCATCAACTTCTTGTTCTTCTATTATCTCGCCTTCTTGGTCTCCAGTATTAGTTGTTTTTCCAAGTTTAATAATTGCAACATAATCTTTATCGTGATCCATTAAGTAATCAGAAAGTTTTGTGCAACTACCTATTAAAATTGGAAGTACGCCTGATGCCATTGGATCAAGCGTACCTATATGTCCAACTTTTTTTGTATGAAATTCTCTTCTTGTTTGAGCCACCATATCGAAAGATGTCTTTCCAAGTGGCTTATTAACAACTAAAATTCCGTCCATCTAAAAGTCCTTATTTTAAATATTTTTTAATCTCTTCAACTAATTGTTCTTTAATTTGTTTTGGTGTTCCTTCTGTGAATGTTACTCCAGCAGCTCTAACGTGTCCGCCACCACCAAATTTTCCACAAATCTCACTAACATTTACATAGCTGTTTGATCTTAATGAAGCTTTATATCCTTTTTCAGTTTGATGTAAGAATATTGATACTTCTACTCCTTCAAGATTTCTTCCTTCATTAACAATTCCTTCGTAGTCTCCAATTTCAGCATTAACCTTTTCTTCATCTTTTTTATCAATATAAGTAAATGTTATTTTGCCATCTTCAAAGAATTCTAATCTATCATATGCTATTCTTTTTAACTTAAAACTTGTAATTGTGTGTGTAGCAAGAGTATCTTTATAAATTTGTGGGATATCAACTCCTAATTCTCTCATCTCTGCTGCAATTTCAAATGTTTCTTTAGATACTTGTTGATATTGGAACCCACCAGTATCAGTGATAATACCAGTCATTAAATCTGCACCGATTTCTTCTGTTATTTCCCAGTTGTAAGCTTTAAAAATACCATATAGTACTTGTGCTGCAGCTGGTGAAAAAGGATCAACAAAATTTATATCTCCCATCATATTATTTGAACTATGATGATCTATACAAATTGTTTTCTTAGCGTTTTCAAAATATTTTACACAATCACCTAGTTGACTTAAAGAAGCAAGATCAACTGCAATTGCTAACTCATATTCATCTTTTCCTTCTTTTAAAACATCTTTAATTCCTGGAACATTATTGAAACATCTTGAATATTCAGGAATAATTACGTCTGCACTTTTTCCATGCATTTTTAATGCATTAGCTAATGCTAGGGCTGTTCCAATTGCATCTCCGTCTGGATGTTCATGAGTTAAGATTACAATTGATTCAGCAATATTTATTTCTTCATAAATATCATCTAAAGTACTCATATATTATTCTCCATCTTCTATATTTTCTTATGTTTAATTTAGTTCATTAATTGCTAATTATTCTTCATCTTCGTTTTCAGATTCTTCATTTTCATCTTGCATCATATTAGGATGAGTTTTTCTAAATTCTTCATCATCTTTTTTAATCTTGTCGATGATTCTATCTATTTTCTCACCTTGTTCTGCTGAATCATCAATTTTAAAAACAAGTTCAGGTGTAATTCTCATATTGATTTCACTTGCAACTCTGCTTCTAAGGAAAGGCTCGCTTTCATTCAAGCCTTCCACTGTTTCAGCATTATTTTTACAATTAAATAAACTAATATAAATTCTAGAATATCTTAAATCTGGTGTAGTGTTAACTCTTGTAACAGTTACCATTCCAGTAACTTTTTTATTTGTTAATTCATAATTGATAGCTTGGCTAACAACTTTTTTAATTTGTTCGTTAACTCTACCCATTCTATTTGACTTAGACTGTTGTTGTCTTCTAGCCATTGTTTGTTTCCTTTCTATCTTTGAACTTCTTGCTTAATATAAGCTTCAATTGTATCGCCTAAGATAATATCGTTGAAGTTCTCAATTTGAATACCACATTCAAATCCTGCAGAAACTTCTTTAGCGTCATCTTTAAATCTCTTTAATGAAACAAGTTTTCCTTCATGGATAACAACACCTTCTCTAATTACTCTAACTCCTGCATTTCTTGCTACTTTACCATCTGTTACATAGCATCCTGCAATTGTTCCAACATTAGAAACTTTGAATACTTGTCTAACTTCAGCATTACCAATTGTAATTTCTTGATAAACTGGTGCAAGCATTCCCTTCATAGCATTTTGAACATCTTCTAATGCTTGGTAAATGATTGAGTATTGTTTAATTTCAACGCCTTCTTTTTCTGCTAATTGTTTTGTAGCTCCAACAGGTCTTACGTTGAATGCAATAATGATAGCATTTGCAGCTTTTGCAAGTTCAACGTCTGATTCTGTAACAGCTCCAGCGCTTGAGTGTAATACTTTAACTAAAACTTCTTCGTTTGATAATTTTTCAAGTGATGACTTGAATGCTTCTGCAGTTCCTTGAACGTCAGTCTTAACGATAATGTTAAATTGTTTTAAGTCATCATTCTTCATCTTATCGAATAGGTTATCAATTGTAACCATATTATCGTTGCTAATCTTCTTTTCTCTATGTTCAATCTTTCTTTGTTCGATTAAGTGTTTAGCAACTTTTTCATTTTTAACTTCGTAAAGAATATCTCCTGCAGCAGGAACGTCTTTTAAACCTGTGATTTCAACTGGTGTAGAAGGTCCAGCTTCTTTAATATTCTTACCTTTATCATTTTTCATTATTCTGATCTTACCAATAGCTTCACCAACGATGATTGTATCACCTGCGTTAAGTGTTCCTCTTTGTACTAAGATTGATGCGATAGGGCCTTGTGCCTTATCAAGTCTAGCTTCAATAACAACACCTTTTGCTTGTCTATTTGGATTAGCTCTTAAGTTAGCCATATCAGAAACAAGTAATACCATTTCTAATAAGTTATCAATGTTGATGTTTTTCTTTGCAGAGATTGGAACATAGATTGTTGATCCACCCCATTCTTCTGGAACTAATTCATATTTCATTAATTCTTGTTTTACTTTATCAACATTTGCACCTGGTAAGTCGATCTTGTTTACTGCAACAATAATTGGAATGTTAGCAGCTTTAGCATGGTTGATAGCTTCAACTGTTTGAGGCATAACACCATCATCAGCAGCAACAACTAATATTGCAACGTCAGTAATTTGAGCACCTCTAGCACGCATACTTGTGAATGCTTCGTGTCCTGGTGTATCTAAGAATGTAATTTCTCTATCATTAATTTTAACTTTGTAAGCACCTATATGTTGAGTAATACCTCCGGCTTCGCCTTCGATAACATTTGTTTTTCTAATAGCATCAAGTAAAGAAGTTTTACCATGGTCAACGTGACCCATAACTACAACAACTGGTGGTCTAGCTACTAAATCTTCTTCCTTATCTTCACTATCATCAAATAAGATATCTTCGTCTTTTACTTCAACTTTCTTGTTTGCTTTAACTCCGAAACTATCAGCTACTAAATATGCTGTATCAAAATCTAACTCTTGGTTAATTGTAGCCATGATTCCTAAATCAAATAATTTCTTTACAACTTCTGCTGATGTTTTCTTTAACTCTGTTGCTAAATTCTTAACAGAAATAATTTCACCAATATCAATTTCTTTAAGTTCGAATATTTTTTGTTTAGAAACAGTTTCTTCTTTCTTAACTTTTCTTCTCTTACCATGTCTTGAAGATAAATCATAGTAATCAAGCATTCCGCCGTCTTCTGATTCATACATGTTAGATAATTTGTCAGTAGATTTAAGGTCTCTTAGTTTGTATTCATCAAACTCGTCTCCGCCTTCCATTCTTCTTGATTTTCTAACATTCTTTTTCTTTTCTTCAAATACTCTATTAGCTTTTTGCTTATCAATCATTCTGTTAGAATAATTTCTGCTTCCAGCTTGATCTTCAAATGTTTCAGGAGCGCTTACTTCTTCTTTTCTAGGCATTGGTTTTCTGAAATTATCAGAACCTTGATTTGTATTTCTTGGTTTAAATTCACCTTGTTGTCTATTATTTCTGAAGTTTCCTTCTCCTTGATTTCTAGTGAATCCAGGTCTAAAGTTATTGTTTCTATCTTGTCTGAAACCTTCGCCTCTATTATTTTTGAATTCGTTATTTCCTGCATTTGGTCTATTAAAGTTAGCATTACTATTTAAAGCTCTATCAGCTCTTTCAGTTCTTCCTGATAATTTAGAACTTCTCTTTTCAGCTGGTCTTGGAGCAGATTCCTTTGCAGGTGTTTCTGTTCTAATAACTGGCTTTTCTGCTTTGGCTGCTTCTTCAGCTGCTTTGGCTTCCTTAGCCTTTGCTTCTTCAGCTGCCTTTGCCTCTGCTGCTTTCTTTGCTTTTTCAGCTGCTTCCTTCTTAGCTTTTTCTTCAGCTTCTTTCTTTGGATCTTTTAATCCAAATAATTCTGCAACAGACATAGGTTTTTGTTGTTTTTCTCTATAAACAATATTATAGTTTTGATTTGTACGTTGTTTAGTAAAACCAATATCATTTCTATTTACAGTTGGTGCTTTCTTAACTGGTTTTTGATCTTCTTCAACGATAACTTCTCTTCTAATAATTACATTACCTGTTGTCTTCTTTGTTGCTTTTTCATTATTTTCTTCTTTACTCTTATTTTCACTTTTAGGTGCTTCTTTTTTGCCTGATTTTTTTACACTAGCTCTAATTTTCTTAGCATCTTCATCTTCAACTGAACTCAAGTGGCTCTTTACATCTAAACCTAGGTCTTTTGCAATTGCTACAAGGTCTTTGTTGTTCATATCTAATTCTTTTGCTAGTTCAAATATTTTAATTTTCCCCAATATTTATACCTCCTAAGTTTAAACCTTATTCTTCCCCTTCTTCAGATTTTTTTGTTTTTCTTTTTCTTGTTTTCTTTTCAGTTACTTCTTCAGCAACTTCTTCAACAACTTCCTCAACTGGAGCTTCAACTTCTTCAGCAACAACTTCTGCTACTTCTTCAGTTTCTTCTACTGATTCTTCAGCAGTTTCTCCATTTTGAGCATTTTGTAACATTTCTCTAAATTGAGATTCTGATTTAATATCAATTTTCCAATTTGTTAATTTATGTGCTAATCTAGCATTTTGTCCTGATTTACCAATTGCTAATGATAATTGATCATCTGGAACAATAACTTGTGCAAAGTTTTCTTCAGCGTTGCAATCAACAGCTAATACTTGTGCTGGTAATAATGCTGCAGAGATGAATGTTTCTGGTTGTTCATTCCATTCAATAACGTCAATCTTTTCACCATTTAATTCGTTGATGATGTTTTGAATTCTTATACCTTTTTGTCCAACGCATGATCCAACTGGGTCAATATTAGGATTTGGTGAATAAACTGCAATTTTACTTCTTAATCCTGGATCTCTTGAAATACTCTTGATTTCGATAACTCCTTCATAAATTTCAGGAATTTCAATTTCAAATAATTTTCTTACAAATTCAGGGCTTGTTCTTGATAAAACAATCTTTGTACTTCCTTTGATTCCTTTTTCAACCTTTACGATAACAGCTTTAATCTTGTCGTTAACGTGATATTCTTCAGTTGAAACTTCTTGAATCTTAGGCATAATACCTTCAACTTTTCCTAAGTCCATGATAACTGCAGATGAAGTAACTTTTTGTACTAAACCAGTTACGATTTCACCTTCTCTAGCTGAGAATTCGTTGAATACTAATTCTCTTGAAGCTTCTCTAATTTTTTGTTTGATAACTTGTCCAGCTGTTTGTGCTGCAATTCTTCCGAAATTCTTTGGGAATAATTCGATTCTAATTACATCTCCAGCTTTGTATTCTTTATTAAGAACATGTGCTTCTTTTAATGAAATCTCTTTTGATTCATCTTCTGGAGTTCTAACAACTGTCTTTTCTTGATAAATATGCATGCTACCATCTTTTTTATCAAATTCGATTACTACGTTTGTTTCATCACTTCCGAAATCTTTCTTGTATGCTGAAACTAATGCATTTTGGATAGATTCTAGAAGCATTCTCTTATCTAGTCCTTCTGATGCTTCTAATTCATCTAATGCTGCTAACATTTCAGTTGTATCAATTCCTTTGTATTCTGCCTTCTTTACTCTTTTTTTCATTTTTTTATTAATCCTCCCACTCATAAACTGTTTTCATAGTTGAGATATTATTTCTGTCAATTTCTATATTTTCATTGTTTATGTCTAATATAATGTTGCTTTCTGAAAAGCTTATTAAATTTCCTATTAAGACTTTATCCTCATTTACTTTCTTATAAGTATGTACCTCAATCTTAGAATTGATTGCTCTCTCAAGCTGAGCATCATCTCTGATTCTTCTTTCAAGTCCAGGTGAAGATACTTCAAGTAAATATGAACCTTTTATAAAATCATTTTCATCAAGAATTGGATCGATTGTTTGGCTAACCAATGCACAATCATCACTACTAATTACTTCATCTTTTTCAATAAATACTCTTAAATAGTAGTCTTGGGCCTCTTTTTCATAAATAATGTCATAGACCTTGAATCCTAAGTCATTGATGACTGGTTCAAGAACTTCTTTAATTTTTGTTTCTAAACTAGTCAATTTAACTCCTTCCATCTTTTACCAATTTTAAAGCAACAATTAAGAGAGGAATTTCTTCCTCTCTTGCGCTCTTTTTTATGTACATACTCATTATACTCCTAAAAATGGCCATAAGTCAAGTAAATTCAGTATTTTCTTATAAAAAAACAGAGCCTAGATATATTATAATCTAGGCTCTGGAATATCATTAGGAACCATCATTTAAGGGGGATCTCTGGGTGTATGGAAAACGAATAATGAACTAGCTTTGCTGGGCTAAATTTCCTAATGATATTCACGAAATATACAGGATTTCTCCTGTAGAAAAATATCTAATCGATATAAAGTAATTTCTATTCTAGCACCTTTGCCAAAATTTGTCAATACATTACCTAATTTTTAGGAACAATATTATCTTTTGCTTTGTAAATGTGCTTTTCTGGAACTACTCCTCTTACCATAGAAAGTGGATAAACGTTTGAATATCTACCAACTACAGTTCCCGGATTTAGTACGCATTGGCATCCAATTTCAACGCTATCGCCTAGCATTGCGCCAATTTTTCTCATACCTGTTTCTATACTCTCAACTACATTTCCGTCATTATCATATTTTTTGATAGTAACAGCTTGGTTATCTGCTTTAAGGTTTGATGCAATTGCTCCTGCTCCCATATGTGAATGGAAACCTATAATTGAATCTCCTACATAGCTATAATGTGGAACTTTTACTACATTAAATAGAATGCAGTTCTTAAATTCACATGAATTACCAATAACGCATTCATTTCCTATAATAACTTTTCCTCTAATGTAAGCTCCTGGTCTTACTTCAGTATCTGATCCAATAATTGTTGGACCTTTTATTGTAGCACTTTTATCAATGCTTGCTGTTTTGTGAACCCAAACGTTTTCAGCAATTTCTTTATATTCATCTGTTGGAAGATTTGGTCCAATTTCAAGAATATAGTCTGAAATATGTGGTAAAACCTCCCATGGATATTCATATTTACTAATTAAATCTTTAGCTATAGTTTCATTTAAGTCATATAAATTAACAATTTTAGCGTCTTCCATAATTTCTCCTTTTACCAAAACAATTACCAAAATTTGTTATTTTGGTAATTGCTCTTAGTGTTTATTTTTATTTACTAATTATAGTTTCCAATAATTATTATATAACTCTACTGCTGTTGCTGGGCTATCTTTTCCCTCTGCATTTTTTACAGGTGCAAACTCATTTTCTCTAACACCTCTTACTAAAGTCATATTATTGAAGAATTTAAATCCATCAAAAATGAATGCTTCATATTTATATGCATTTGGCTCTGTAGCTTTTATTACTGTTCCGTCAACCATAGTCATATCTGCTTTTTTGTGAGCACTATGATAAGGTAATTCTTCCTTTGAAATCTTTTCGATAGCATTAAGTGTATATACGTGGTTCATAATATTTGCTTCTCCGTATAATAATTCGCCATCTTCATCCACTTCTTCTGTCATTTCTTCAGGAATTTCAGAATACTCTATTACTGCTGGATGTCCGTTCTTCTTGCAGAAAACTCCAACTCTTTCTTGTGGATAAGCTTTTGCAATTGATTTTGAACCAATTTCATTTCCTTCAATTTTTGTTAAACCAATTAGGATTGGATCTACATTTTTTACTAATGCATTATCTACGCTTCCTACAAATACCCATTCAATGCCTTTAGCCTTCATATCATCAATAATGCCTTCATCAGCCATTGATTTGTAGATACAACCATTTCCGTCTGAAGCAACTTTAATTTCATAATCTTTGTTAACAATTAGTTTTCCTTGCTCATCTAATAATGGTAAATCACCTTGAACAAATATTTTTACATGATCTGTTGGATATCCAAAATAGTTGTGTTCTTCAAGAAAATCTGTTGTCATTTTATTATTTTCATTTGAAGTCATAATGTACCAGTTTAGATATACTCCATATTCTTCTTTTGCATGAAGTAAGTCTTCAACTATAATTTGGAATAAGTACTTTGGCTCTGGTTTTACATCTAATAAAAATGTTCCCTTAGGACCATTGTGTCCAAGTCTTGTTCCTTGTCCACCAGCCATTGTTACTATTGCTAACTGGTTATTTGTAATGATTTCTTTTCCTACAGCAAAGATTTTCTTGTATTCAGCTTTTGTTAATTTTGCTCTATTTGTAAATGGTAAATGTTCAACAAATGCTGCTTCTAATGCCTTCTCAGGATTCATCATTTCCAATGTTGTAGCATATAGTTTGTTCATTTGCTCATAATTTATATTTTCAATTTGCTTAATAAGTGTCTCTTTTTTTGCTTGGTCTTTTTCATCAAGATATTTTATATAATCTAATAAATGCTCTTGCTTGTTTTGAATTAATAGTTCTTCATAATTCATTGTTGTAATTCTCCTTTTCGGTTGCTATTTAATAAAGCTTCGAGTATTATACCACATTTTTCGCTTATTGTCTCTTTGCTTCCTCAATTAATGTAACTTTTCTAATATCTACATTAAATAGGTCTTTTTCCACAATTATATTAATTTTTTCCTTATTTACCTCTTTTATATCCCCAACTTTCAATAAAACTTCGTTTGTTTCGTCCATGCCAACCGGCAAAGTTTTGCTTACGTTGTTGTACATTATGATATTGCTGAAGAACAGCATATGATTCTCAGCAGTTGTTTTTGCTTTGTAAATTTTCTCTGTTTCATCATTTTCAACTAATTCATAAGGATTAATTGTGGCTGTTATAAAGCCTTTATTTCTTTTATCATAGTAAATTTCCATGTCATATTTACAAGAAATTTTGTTATATGCTTCATTTAGTAATCTACCATAATTTCTACATGTTTCTTTAAAATCTTCTAATGTTGTATCATTAGTAAATTTTAAAATTGAGTACAATTCACGTGGATTTTCTCTATGTTGTTTGAATTTTAACTTCTTAATATTATCTGATTCATCACCAATTCCACCAAATAGTGATTTATATTGGTCTTGATTCTTTAGATTTTCTTTTAACGAATCATAACATTCATCTATTAAATATGTATCGCTTTTTGTAACTATAGCATTAAGTGCTGGTAATATGTACTTAGATAAGAATACAGCATTGCACTCTTCGTCACTTAATTTTTGTCTTTGTAGTGAATCAACATCCAATCCAAGATCATCTCTGTCTTCATCATAATTGAAAACAGGGCGTTTTTTGATGTTCTCACCTTGTGCTTGACCTTCTGCCAACTCATTTGCATTGTCTTTATTAGTAAATCTCCAGAAATCAAATAAGTTTTTCTTATGTTTTTGAATTTCATCAAGATATTTTTGTGCATTATCAGTTTTTCTAGTCATATTCTCTTGTTTTAATAACAACACTTTAATATCCGCTTCTAATCCCTTTGCTTCAGATGAAATCTTTTTAACTTCTACTGAATTCTTTACTAAATCAGCAACTGTGAATATGTCAGCAAATTTTGAATAGTCTTGCTTATCCACACTTACCTCTTTTTCTTTAATTTGCTTTACTGAAATACTCTTCTCTTCGTTTAGTCTTGCAAGTAAGTTCTTATTCTCTGTAATAACCTTCTTGTTATTTCTAAAGAAATACTTAACTCTCTTGAAAACACTCTTCTTACAATTCATGAATTCAAAGATTTGTTTTTCTTGTTTAACATAGATTAAACTTTGTTTCTTAAGAATTTCGTGAATCTTTTCAATTTTTTCTTTATTTATTTCTATTTCATTCTTTAAAGAGTATTTTAATCCTTGTTGTCTTCCTGTTTCATTTGAAATAAACTCTTGAATATTCTTAATTGTAATTACTTGCTTATCATATGAAAGTGTAAAGTTTCCTTTTTCATCTATTCCAGGATCAAATTTATACAAGTAATTTGTTTCTGTTGCTAAAACATATAAAGCTTTTAAAACTGTATAAAAGTTTTTAGCATCAACTATATCTTTAATAACGGTTCTGTACTTAGTTGAGAAGTTGTCTTTAAGCTTTGTTTCACCCATGATGTATAATGTGTTTTCTTTTTCGCCTTGAACCTCAACTATTTCTGGCCATTGATTTGTAAATAGTTTGATGTAAGTTACAATATCTTCTATTTCTCTACCTGTAAAATATGTTTCACTAATTTCTTCTTTGCATATTGGAACAAATATATCTGTTTTATCATCTTCTAGTTTTTTCTTGATAACATAAGCTAAAGCTTGGTTTTCTGTTTCTCTAGCTGGTGTTAGCATGAAATATTTATCATCTTCTTTAGAATAGTATATTTGCCATAAATAGTTTTTATCATATTTAATGAAATATGGAATCTGCTTTTCAAATTGCTCTTGTTGCTTTTCGATATCTTTAATGTCTTTTTGTGTTACTCCATTTATCCATTTTTCAAAAGCTTCTTTGTCTTGCTTTATATAGTCTTGTAATGGTAAAGCTTCCATGAATCTTTCTGTAATATCAGTTGTTCTGTCAGTATCACTAACTAGTACTTGTAACTTCTTGATATTTACTCTTTTATATACTTTATATTTACCAACATTATCCCCAGAATTAAATGGTTTATAGTCTGGTTTTACGCTTTTTAGCTTCGTAGATAATCTTGTTAATTTTAATCCAATGTAATCTAAAATTGTTTTAGACAATTTATTATCCTCCTGTTTTTATTCAGTATCTCTTACGTATCCTTCAGCTGCTAATCTATCGTTAATCTTGTTTATCAATTCTTTAACATCTACTGGAATTTGTTTTCCTTCGCTGCATAAATATAATTGATCTCTATTTAATCCATCTTTCTTTGCTACTAAAACATAAGGTATTTTAATCTCATTATTATGGTCAATTCTCTTTTGAACACTTATGTTTACGTCATCTACTTCAACTCTGATTGAGTTTGCTACGAACTCTCTTCTTGATTGTTCTGCAAATTTCTTAGTATTTGGCCCATCTGTGATAATAACAACTTGGTGAGGCTCAATCCAAAGAGGTATGTTACCATTGTATTTGCTAATTAATATCCCTAATAAGTTTTCATAACTACCTATTAAAGTATTATGGATGTATATAGGTGTCTTTTCTTCATTATCAATATTTGTATAAGCCAAGTTAAATCTATGAGTAATTTCGAAATCGACTTGAATTTTTGAAAAGTTTACACCATCTTGTTTTGCTCTAATTATTGGTCCAAATATTTTCGCCTTGTTGTTCACTGTGTACTCTAGTCCTAAATCTTCCAAAGCCTTTTTCATTGCAGTAGTAACATGATCCCATTCTGCTATTGTTCCGATGTAGTCTTCTTTCTTTGCCTCA
The DNA here is from genome assembly GCA_946410665.1 of uncultured Clostridia bacterium. Taxonomy (GTDB): domain Bacteria; phylum Bacillota; class Clostridia; order TANB77; family CAG-508; genus CAG-793. The sequence goes on from CAMKBC010000001.1 coordinate 28,133, forward strand.
TTCCATGTGCATATCTCATATGTGATGTTATCTAATTGCATCTTTTCGATTAATGCTTTTTGGAATTTCAATCCATTGTATATTTCTTGCTCTACATTTTCTGGCTCACAGAAAACGCTTGCATCAGACATTGTAAACTGTCTTACTACGTTTAAACCTTTTAAGTCTTTTTCATTTCTATATACAGTAGAAGTTTCACATAATTTAACTGGAAGCTCCCTGTAACTGTGTTTCTTTATACCAAAAACAGCACAATGAAATGGCTCAACTTTAGGTCTTAAAACAAAGTCATTCTCATCATCGCCAAGATTTTCAGTGTCTGTATCAATAATAAACATTTCTTCTTTAAGCGTATCGTCGTATCTGTCTTCTATCTTGTAAATGGATGAACTAGAAACATTCGGTGTTCTAACAATTTTATATCCGTATCTTTCTTCCAAATACTCTATGTAGTTACGTAGATTCTTAATTAAACGAGCGCCTCTTGGAAGCATAATAGGAAATCCTTTTCCTATATAATCAACTGAAGTAAAAAGTTCTAATTCAGCGCCTAATTTATTAATTTCTGCTGATCTCATATTAATCCTTTCAATTAAATAGATAATCAACGAAATTATATCATTACGAATTTTAAATAACAATAGAAATTACACTTACAAAAAGAAAAAAGTAGCCAATAAAAATTAGCTACTTTTTGTTGATTTTATATTAAATTACGCTCTTGGGAAAGTATGTTTATATACATCTCTCAATTCTGCATTTTCGAAACTAGCATAAACTTTTGTTGATGAAATATCTGAGTGCCCTAGCATTGTTTGAATAGATTTCATATCTGCTCCATTTTGTAATAAGTGTGATGCAAATGAATGACGTAATACGTGTGGAGTAATATCTTTTTCAATATGAGCTTTTTCTTTATAATATTTTACGATTTTCCAGAATCCTTGTCTTGTTAATCTTGAGCCGTTCATATTGATGAATAATGCTCTATTGTTTTCATCTTTTAACAAGATTGGTCTTGCATCATTTATATATTCTGTTAAAGCAGCAATTGCCATTCCTCCTAATGGAACATCTCTTGTGCTCTTTCTACTCTTAATTGAGATAATACCTTGCTCTTCTTTAAAATCTTCAATGTTTAAATCGATGATTTCAGTAACTTTCATTCCTGTAGCATAAGCAACTTCTAGCATTGCCTTGTCACGAGTTCCTTTTAAATCAACATCTTTTGGTTGCTCTAATAGTAAGTTAACTTCATCTGATGTTAAAACACTTGGAGTTTTCTTCTCTACTCTTGGTGCTTGTACATTGAATGTTGGATCGTCTTTTATTTTCTTTGTTCTCATAAGGAAGCTATAGAATGATCTTAGTGTTGCTAAGTTTCTTGATACTGTTGCAGGTTTCTTTCCAAACTCTTTTAAACCATCAATATATTCTTGTACTTCATCATTCTCAATTTTTAAATAGTTAAGTCTATTCATCTCTAAGAATAATTTGTATTGTTGAATGTCACGATTATAAGATTGTAAAGTGTTGTCAGATAATCGTTTCTCATTTTTTAAGAATTCTAAAAATAGTTTAATTTGTTTGTCCATTTTACATCTCCTTATAAAGTTATATTTGATTGATAGAATTTATGTAATAAAATTATGTCAAAAAAATCAAAGTCATTTTATCATATTTTTGATATTTTGCAAGTCTTCTTTCGCTTATTTTACAAGCGATTGGCGAATATTGGAAATTACAGTTTCCATAAAATAGTATCCATAATTACTATATCTTTCCATTATTTTTTTATCATTCATCTCTCTAAAAGCACATAAATAGAGAAGGTTTTCGCCTTCCCTATTTTTATATTTCTCAAAATTCAATTACCAATTTTACATAAGTCAATTAAATATATAATTTAAAAAAATTTTTAATTATAAACTTTCTCTCTTAAAACCATCTAACATTGGATTTTGGTAAGTGTATTGATTTAGTTCTGTTTCAGAAAAACTTACTTGGAATGGATTTAAATTTAAAACATTGCTTGCTTCAACTTTGTATAAATTAGAATGATCTACTTCTTGTAATCTAAAAGCAGGTATTCCATTATTTATATTTGCAAAATCAATTTCTTTATCATCTTTTGATCTATTAGAAGTTCTTTTTGTTCCTATTCCAATATCATTTAAGTCGGTTACAACTGTACTTGTTCCAAAAATATTTATGCTTGATTGTGTTGTTTCTTTCTTTGGCTCTTCTTTAATATCAACTTTAAACACCTTTGGCTTAGCACTTCTTTTCTTCTCTTCTGCTTTTGCTAAAGCTGGTTTCATTTTTTCGTATGCTTCTATAGCTTTTTTTACACTTGCTTTAGAATCTTTTACTTCTTTTCCATCGTTATTAAAATCATCGATTTTTTCACTTAATATACTCATAATAACCTCCTTACGCTTCAACACTATCCAACAACTTAACAAATTCAGAGAATTGATTAATTACCTTATTATCAACATCTTTTAAATTATTGTTTTTAATAGTATCAATTGCTTCTTCAGGACTATAACCTTTTCTTTCTGGTCTGTCTAAAACTAGGCCACCAAATTGATCAGCTAATTCAATAATGTCACTTTCAATAGGTCTATTATCTTTTAATGTGTAGCGGTTAACACCCTCACAAATTTGGCAGAAATGCTCATCAAATCCAAGAGTTGCTAAATACTCAGCACCTTTTTTAGCATAATTTTGAATTATATTTTGATCAGTTGTATCTTCTTCCTTGCAACAATCACATAATAATCTCGCAGTAATGATAAGATTTGTATCTAAATTCATTTCTGGATTCTTATCGTTTAAATACTCTGTAAACATTTTGCTTATTAATGTTTTAAAAATAACTGCATTGTTGTAATAGATATTTGTTTTCTTTTTAAGATAAAACATAATTTCTAATTTTTTACCCCAATCAGTTTGAGACAAAATGTAACTAGCAAAACTCTCTTCTTCCATTTCTCCTCCTAAGTATACACCTTAAGTTTATATAAAAAATCCTAACAATTCCAGCCTTTTCGGGTAAACTTAATATTATTGTAATATTGGAAATAACTGGCAACCGTTAATGATCATAATAAAAAAGACAGATATTTTATCTGTCTTTTATTTTACAATTAATCTCTCTGTAAAATCCAAATCAGCATTATAGTTTTTATTACTCATTAATGAATATGTATTAGTTGCTTTAATATCAATATCTAATAATCTTTTATATTCATTATTACAGCTATCGTAGAATTTCTTTACTGACGTAATTAAACAATTTTGATCAATATCTTTTAATATTTGTTCACCAATGTTATCCATTCCTAAAACTCTAACATATGGCATTAGTGTTTTTGATAATTGCATATCTTCTTTAGTTATTTCTAACAATACGTATAATAGTATTCTTTGAATTCGAGTTTGAGTATATCTTTTTGATTTTATATTTTGAATTAGTGTCTCTAGATCTTTCGTTTCTTTGGCATATTTTACCATTAAATTATCCAGTCCTTCTGCAACATCAGCTAAATTACTTAGCAAATCAGCATCCATCGTTCTTAGTTTATATATCATTATTTTTTCGAAACAGTCTAGTTTTACAAAATTGCCATTATTTTCCATTAACGTTAACTTAGATTCTTCTGGTAAATTTGCAGTATAATCTTCTCCATTAAAAATCTTATTTCTAATTTCAGTACTGCTTGCAAATTCTTTATTTCTCTTTATAGGAACAATTTCTAAATTAACATTCAATCTTTTAATAGCTTTTAAGTACTCTATCGCCAAGATGTTATTGGGTTGATTTATTGTCTCTTCTATCTTCTCGTCTTTCAAATACTCTATTAATGCTTTACATCTACTTTGTGCAAAAGATAATCCTTCATTCATATACTTTTTTAGTATTGCTTTATACTCTTCTGTTTCATCTACTAGTGTGTCTGCTATTAGTCTGATTTTATCTAGGTTATCATCTTCTACTCCAAATGCTATATGGGTAACATGAGCTTGTAGTAAAACTTTCACTCCACCTTCAGCAAAATTCTCAGCACTTGAAATACTGTAAATAGTAGGTATTTCTACAACTAAGTTTGCGCCACTATTTAAAACAGTTTTTGTTTTTTCGAATTTATTTATAATTGATGCTTGTCCTCTTTGTGTGAAATTGCCTGACATAGCAATAACAGTACAATCTGGTTTAACTATACTTTTTGCTTGATCAATTAAATATTTATGTCCATTGTGAAAAGGATTGAATTCTGCAATAATTCCTAATATTTTGTCCACCAATTGCACCTCCTTCTTATTGTTTTTTAACTCTATTGTTGTTATAATAGCATAAAATCATAGAAATTTACAAACCTAGGAGGTTTTATGGATAAAGTTATTATATATACAGACGGAGCATGCTCTGGTAACCCAGGTCCTGGTGGCTGGGCTGCTGTTTTATTATTTAAAGATGTAAAAAAAGAAATTAGCGGTGGTAAAAAAGAAACCACTAATAATGAAATGGAATTAACAGCTATTGTAGAAGGCTTAAAGATGTTAAATAGACCTTGTGAAGTTGATTTATGTAGCGATAGTGCTTATTCTGTAAACGGCTTTGAAAAAGGTTGGATTTACAACTGGGTTAAGAATGATTGGAAAACAGCTGATAAAAAGCCTGTTAAAAATCAAGAATTATGGCAAGCACTTTATAATCTATCTCAATATCACAAAATTAACTTTATCAAAGTTAAAGGACATTCAGATGTTGAGTTAAATAATAGATGTGATGAATTAGCTAGAAAAGCTATTGAAAATTTATAAGAAACAAAAAAGATGGCATAAGCCATCTTTTTATTTTACTCTTTTTAATAAGGTTTTGTTGCTATAATTTGATCTACTATTTCTTTTTCATAAATATCAAATGGATTGAAATTCATGTAAACAATCTTGGTATCTAATTCTTTTTTTACACCTTCAAATTTAGTAGTATCTGATGTTAGTATCAATACAGATCTACTTGATGTTTCTTTACTCTCTTTAATCAATAATCTTTCTAAGTTAGCATCTGAATTAATATTTAAATTGATATAATGCTTATCACAATAAACATCAATTGTATTAACTGAACTAGAGAAATCATTTGAATCATAGAACAAATCTAATGAGAATATTGGAACATATCTTACTGGTAAGTTCAATTTTAATAATTGAGTATATTCAGTAACATCGTCTACTACCATTATATTCATTCTAGGATAATTAGCCGAATAGTCTGCTAATTCTTCTACTGATAATCTATTTGAGAATTCTGGTTTAAGTGTTTTTGGACAACATTCGCCAATAATATTAACTATAGTACTATTTAATCCATTCATAACATTATTTGTACAAATTGTAATCTTTGACTTGTTAAGAATTGATTGTAAGCATAAAACTATAGTTGAATATGGATTACCATTTGTGATAGCAATTAATTTCAAACTTAAACCACTTTGTTTAAAATTATCATATGCACTAACTATATCTACTGCTTTTTTTAGATTAAAATCACAATGCACTTCATCCGCTTCAATAGCCTTTTTTACAGCTTCTTCGCTACTATTAAAATTCTCAATGATTTTTTCCAATAGTTTATTCATCATTTTCTCCTTAGTTAATCTAACTTATATTTTTTCATAAAAAGCTTTATTTTTCAATAGAAAAAATATAATTAATCATCTATATCTTTTTTATCTTTTTCCTCTTTCTTATCTACTTCTTTTTGTTCTTTTGCTTTTGGTTCTTCGAAGTATTTTGTTAAAGCTGACTCCCAATATTGATTATGTCTAAATCTTTTCATCCCTATTTCTTTTCCACACTTGTTATATAAATCAATAAGTTTTCTATACATTAATACACTTTCAATTTCTTTTCTGTGTGCTCTTGTTATTGCTTCTTTACTTTCAAAAATTTCATCTTTTATTTCTTCAAATGTATTTCTAGCAATAATATATGTATGATGGTTTGTTAAATCTGATATTGTTCCTGATCCATTTTTTCCAGGTGTTCCTAATGTCTCCATAATTACTTTGTTCTTACCTGGTAATTGAATAATAATTGCAGGACCTGCTTTATAGTTGATTGATTCTCTTGTATCTAACGAATATAAGAATTCGATTCTATCTTTAATAGGGAATCTTTGTTGTTCATTTCTTACTGTTCCTACATTCTTTCTGTTATGTCTTGTAGGATCAGTTCTTTCTACCATCTCACCATATTCTGATTCGAAGTAGTTTTGATCAAAGAAGTAATTCATATTATCTGCATCAATTTCTTGTTGTTCTGACGAGCTATCTCTGTTTCCTACATAAACATTAGATAAGATTGTAAACATTTCATCTTGTGTTAATATTCCTTTTTTGAATAGTTCTTCTAATCTATCTCTCTTTGTTGTAGTTCCATCAGTATCTCTGAATAACTCTTTAGCTGTTTCTTTATTTAATGTGTTACCAGACATAATTAATTGTGCAATTGTTTCTATATCCATCATTACGATGTTGTCTTTATCAATTACTCCACTTCTTGCCATTGTTACAACGTTAGTCTTGCTACTCTTCTTAGAATTTATTAATTCAAGTTGTTTCTTATTTATTTCTGCTAAATCTTTTTCGTCTGTTACTATACTCTTGAATTCTTGATAATATGTTTCTAGAACTTCTAAGTCAGCCTTCTTACCTGTCTTAGCATATTTATCGTATAAACCAATTAAATATGCCTTATCGATTGCTTCTGTCATATCTCTATTTTCTTTAAATGCAAAATAAATTTCTGGTGATATTTCTCCCTCAGCATATTTTCTTAAAATTTTGCTTAGTGATATTCTTCCGTGATTATATGCATTGATTAAGTTCTTTATGCTTGCTAAGTCATTATATCTTAGTCCATCTACTAATTGAGTCTTTTGATATTGTCTTAAGAATTCTGTAGTACCATATTCTTCTGCTACTGATCTAGATATAATGCCTTTGTTAAATAAATCATAGGCAATTCCTTGTACATAAGCAACGTCTCCAAGTGCATCCATAAATTCTTTTTGTTCTCTAGCATCTAGCTTCTTTAATAACCTGCTTTGTAAAATATATGTCTTTTGGAATTTCTCTAATTGCTCTGGAGTACAATCTTTTATTAAGTATGGTCTTTCTTTTATAAATTCAGATAATAAAGCTTTGTCAAAGTGCTCTTTATTTGCTAATTTATTAACTATCTTCTTTAAATTTAATTGTGTATAAACTTGAGCCAAAGCTTGTGGGTCAAACTTCATTTTTGAAGAATCAACTGTACCTTTAGTCGCTTCACTGCTTTCAATATATCTAGCGAAACTTGTTAGGTCTTCTTCTTTTAGCATTCCATTAAAATATTGTTGTATTAACATATCTTGATTTATAACACCTGCTAATAGAATTTGGTCTAATACTGCATTATTTGCATATGTTGCTGATTTAACTCTTGGTAATATCAGTTTAAGTTCAGCTACACCTAGTTTTCTTAAACTTTCTTCATCCCTATTACCTAAATTTTCAACTATTATTTCAATAGTCTTGTCATTGATTATCTTTTTGTCATACGCTTTGTTTAGTAATTTGATATAGTTCTTTTCATTTGACTCTTTGATATATTCAACGAATTCAAATAATGATAACGCTTTCTTTTGATATAACTCTATTGAAATCATAGGATCATGTTCAACAAGTCTATCAATATACTCTTTTGTTATTCCATAATAATAATTATCAATATCAGCAACGCTTACTTTATCAATCATTCCGGCAGCGCCAGTATCTACAAGCATTTCTGCATTATATTTATATTTTGAATTAGTTCTATTGTCATCCATGAAGACTGTGAATGGTTCGTCTATTCCTTTGCCTTCGTTATAATCTTTTTCTACTAATTCCTTTAATCTTTTAGCTAACACTAAGATTTCTTGTTTGTCAGGTATTCCTAGATATGTTTCTTCATCAGCTACAGTATAACTTTCTATAAATTCTAATGCTCTGTACAAAGCTAAGAAATGATATTTTGAAGGATCTATCATTCTTTGATATTCTGGTTTTCTTAGTATTTCTTTTACAATTCCATAAGCATCTTCTGTTTTAATTTGGTTACCTATAGTATCTACTTGATTAAGTCCAAGTGCTAAATATGTTTCAACATTTTTTCCGCACTCCCAGCTAGTTGGCATTAATCGTGTATCCTCAAGGTTAAATATTCTTTCAACGCTTTTCATATCTGCATTAGATAATCCTAAATCTACTACTGTTCTGCTGCTTTTTCCTTCAATTGTTTCATCCCAACTTATATATACTAATTCAGCAATATTTCTGCTATCTACTGGTGGTGTAACCATATAGATTTCAGGATCATCAACATGAGGTCTAAATCTCTTTGCTTGAGCTATGATTCTCTTTCTACGTTCTTCCATTTTATTTATAGCAGCTTGAGGTGCTCCTGTTTGTCTTGCATATTCTATAGCTCCTCTTACACTTGTAACTGTATTCAATAGAAGTCTTCTATAATCTATTTTATTTCTATTCTCTCTAAGAATTGTTTCTAGCGCTGGTAAGCTATCGTCTTCATCTTTTTCCACGCTATTATTTATATATCTAACTAGTTTTTTACTTGTTTCTAGTACTTCACTCTCTGAAAAATCTGGGTAAAATGAATGCCATAGAAAGTATTGATCTTGCAAAATAAACCCAACCATAGTTCTACCTATTTCTGGGTTATCGTTAATTATACATTTTAGTATTTCTTCGTCGAATATTTTATCTTTATCCGATTGCGCATTTATAGCAAATCCATCTTTATGAAAATATCTTTTATTTAACTCTCTATATTCTTTTAAATCCATATTTTTCTCCTTATACAAATTTAAAAACACTACACATTTATTATACCATATTTTGGTAAGTATATCAATAAAAAAGTGCTTATTTCCAATGATTTGGAATAAGCACTTAAATATGTCTATTCAATTATTTTACGATTTGTTTCATGCGACCATAAACTAAACTAACCCATGATGATGAACCACAGAATTTTGTATTCATTGCTGATAATGTTTTACCATAATAGAATGAACCACCTTCTGATAGATAGTTTTTATGCAATGTTCTTGCTGCAACTTCTAAACCTTCATCCTCTGAGCTATATCTAATTAATCTACCACCTGACATTAAACTAATGAAATTGTTAGTAGATCTGTGATTTGAAGCTATTGTCCAACCTGATTCTGCTGAAATCAATCCGCAGAAGAAAATCTCATTTAATTGATATTTATGACATAAGTCATAGATTTGTCCTGCATGAGCTTCGAACCATCCTGCTGTATCTGCTTTACATTCTGAGATTAATTTAATGAAATCATCTCTTGATAGTCCACAGAATTGTGTAATATCCATGTTTTGTGAAATCTTAACCTCGTCTATTGAAATGTATTTTAAATCATCGATGCTTTTCTCAATTGTACTTGCTAATGAATTAGCAATCTCTGAATCCTCTTCAGTTGTTGTCTCTTCTGTAGCTGTCTCTCTCATTCTGTCTACACTTGATCTTGATGTAATATTTGCTGATCTTTCTGACATTGTCGCATTTTCTTCAGAAATAACCTCTTCGTTTGTAATTGACGTTTCTTCATTAACCTCAGCTAACTTTGTCTCCTTTGATGAAGTAGTTAATGAATAGATACCAGTAAAAGCTAATATTGAAACTAAAGCCATAACACCAATAGTAGCTAGAAGCTTAATACTAGTCCCGTCCGAACTATCGTTTAACATATATAAAAACTCTTAAATTCCTTTCTTGTCACAAATTGTCACTATTTATATTTGCCAACATCGTTAATTATACCATATATGTTTTAAAAATGCAAAAAATGTGGCCTACATTTCTGTAATATTACCACATTTTTCCATCTTTTTTATTCTGTTCTCTTCATTTTTCAAGCTTTTCAGCCATTTTATACCACACATATCATTATACAGATAAAATGCAAAGTTGTAGCTAAAACACAGCAAATATGGAAGATCGAATGCATCCATTTTATCTTTTTACCAATTCCAAATAGTATGGCCCCTATTGTATATATTATTCCTCCTACTAGCAATAATATGAACCCTGGCATTCCTAAAAGTCCTGGTAATATTGAGATTTTAAATATTATGCACCATCCCATTGCCATATAACAAATCATTGAAACAACTCTGTATTTCTTTAAATCTATTGAATTTAGAACTACTCCAATTATAGCTAAAATCCACACTATAGCAAATATGCTCCATCCAATAGCTGGATCATAAGTTCTTAAGACCTCTATTGCAAATGGTGTGTATGAACCAGCAATTAACAAGAAAATCATACAATGATCTAATACTTGTAAGACCTTTTTAGCCTTTAGTTTAGGGCTTAAACCATGATAAATTGCTGAAATTGTATATAAAGTTATAATTGATATTCCAAATATAAGGCTTGAAATTACTCCACTTGGGTTGTTGTGATTTCCAGCAATTACCATTAAAATAATCATTTGTGGAATACCAAGTGCAGCTCCTACAATATGTGAAACCATATTAAATATCTCTTCGCCCTTTGAATATGTAGGTAAAACTCTGTCCTCTAACTTAGTTCTTTTCATTCTTTTCTTCCCCTATCTATTCATATTGCATAAAAAAATGGAGCGGGTACCGGGAATCGAACCCGGATTATAGGTTCGGAGCCTTACGTTCTAGCCTTTGAACTACACCCGCATCACTTACTCCATAATAGCAAAAATGCTAGATTTTTTCAATATCTAGCATTTTCTATATTACACTTTCTATTTATCTCTATCTTCCATCAAACTCTCAAAATAGATTTCTTCTTTTGCTTCTTGTATTTCCCTTTGCTCTGCTTCAATATTCTTTTGTCTATCTTCCGCAATCTCTGCATCCTTCTCATAAAAGAAATCTGTTGGTTTTTTGTAATCTTCTGGATTATGGGCTCTTGATAACTCTATATAAGAATAAAAAGCAAGTGCTAAGAATCCTATTTCCATAATCATTGTATATATTAAGTCTCTTAATAGTACCATGGCCTGCATGTTACCTATAGCTAGCACTCCTAATATATCATATACAATTAAGAATCCTACTGGAAACATAGAGACTAACATTAATGTACGTGCAGTTAGTACCTTCTGTTCATACTTAGTATAATTAAAAGCTATAAAAACTAAAAATAGCGAAAATAATTCAAATAAAAATCCAAAATCAAATACTCCATGAATCAAAGGATAAATGTAGGTCGAAACGCTTCCTAATAGTGCTGAAAATGCCAACGCCATAACAACTCTAGCTTTGCTAAGATGTACACTCTTTACATTTTTATTCTCTTCCATATTTCTACCTCTCTAAAAATGAACATTTTGTTCAGGATCATAAACTATAGCATCATCTTTTTCTAATTGCTCACGTTTTTTATCTATATTCATTAATTTTATGATCTGCAATGCTAACAATATGTTTATTAATAAATGTGCTCCACCAATTAGATATGTTTTAGCTTTGAAAATACTGTACATTTCCATACATTCGCTTGTATAGAATTCTGCATCTGTTTTTAATTGTGGTCCAGCTAAAGTCAAATCAATATGCTGTTTCTTAAAGTTTAGCTTATCTTTTGTATTATCTTTTATTTCTTCTGGGTGTTCAACTATATAAATGCTATTAAAATATTGATCGTTATACTTTGAATCAAAACTCAATCTAACAAAGAAAAAGCCAAACATAGTAATCAATGATAATACTAATACTGCAATTAACATTATCATTCTATTTCGTTTTTCTTTATTCCTATAAGCAAATGTAGTCAATGCAAAGATTAGCGTCATAACCACTAAATACGAATTGATAAAAATGTTTTTTACATTCTCTATAGTATCAGTTACTGCAGATTTTCTAGCAAATATAAAAAATAAAAATGCTGCAACTAGTAATATAAAAAACATAATCATTTGCATAATTACATATGTATTATCTAAAGGAATAATATACAAACGCCAAATACGACTTCTATAATATGGTTCCCTTACCTGATTATCACTAGAATTTCCACTAATATTATTAACTCCCATGTTAGGAGTATTATGATTTAGCGAAGGACCTCCGCCTCTACCTATATATGCCATATTAGCCTCCAATTATTAATTATTTCTTTTTAGATGATTTAATATCACTCTTTTCATATATTTCATCTACGAAAGACATATCAATAGCATCCGCTTCTTCTTGAGTAATATATTTATTCTTCACCATAGAACTAATAACTTTTCCCATTCTTGATTTACAAAGATCTTTATCAACCTTTGGTGAATATAAGCTTGGAGCATTTGGAACTCCTGCTAACATGATGCATTCAGCAAGATTTAAATCTTTTGGATCTTTTTTGAAATATCCCCATGCAGCATCTTTTATTCCTGTATATCCTGCACCGAAATAAATCATATTTGCATACATCTCAAGAATTTCCTCTTTTGAGTAATTATTTTGTAAATCAAAAGCTATAAATATTTCAGCACCTTTTCTATCTCTCGCCGTTAAACCACCATCTTCCATGAAATAGTAGTTCTTTGCAACTTGCATTGTAATAGTACTTGCGCCCTCTGCATATTTACCTTGACTTGCATTTGAAACAAGTGCTCTTACTATACTTATGAAATCTATCGCTCCGTGTTGCCAATATCTTTCATCCTCAACTGCAACAACTGCGTTGAAGTAATCATTTTTTATATCACCGTACTTAACATATGACGCTTTACTTTGAAGATCATAAACTTTGGAACTTAGTGGTACTTTATCAACTACACTCTTATAATCGTTATAGCCATTTATAGCAAAAATACCTATAACGATTCCTGCAAGTACGACAACTATTAATATGAGGATTAATATTATCTTTAAAAGTTTTTTCATAGTTACCTTTCTTTAGTATTCATAGATTCTAATACGAACCTTTTCTTCTTCGCCATATCTTTTTTCAATAGATATTTTGCTTACTTGATTATCATCATGAATAATAAATTTATTCATAGCATCTAATATTGATTTTGCTATATTATCAATATCTGGTTTCTTTGTAGGACTAACTTTGTTATCTAACATATCTAGAATATTTTTCTTTGGAGTAGATTTTGGAATGCTTAAATAGGCAACAATATCAATTCCTACTCTTCCTGTTAATTCAGTAAAACTAGGATACTTAATTTTAAAATATTGTTGTACAAGAGTTTCGTAGTCTTTTGTTTTAGTTGGTGTATACACCATTCCAGAATACATATTAACTCTTGGACGTTCTTTTCCTACTATCTTTCCAATTACTTCAAATTCATATTCCATATTAATAGTCCTTAGTCCTCAAAAGAAATATTGTATTTTTCTTCTTTTTTATAATGTGTATGTAAGTATTTATGAGAAAGTTCTCCACCTGGTTTTCCTAGGTATTCATCATAAATAGCTTTAACATTTGGATTTAAGTGAGATTTTCTAATTGTACTCTTTTCATCAAGTTCATATAATGAGTTGGCTCTTAGAGCTCTAACATCAACTGTTGCTCTTGTTTTGCTATCTTTGATTGGTTGTCCACCACCCATTACACATCCACCAGGGCAAGCCATGATTTCAATGAAGTGATATGGTGATTTACCATCTCTAATATCATTAAGAAGTTTTCTTGCATTTCCTAAACCTGAAGCAACACAAATCTTATATTCTTTTCCACCAAGTGTTACGCTTGTTTCTTTTATTCCTTTTTCTCCTCTAACATCATGGTATTCGAATTGATCTAAATCTTTTCCTTCAACCCAATCTGCAGCTGTTCTTAAAGCTGCTTCCATAACACCACCTGTTGTTCCGAAGATTGCGCCGGCTCCACTTGCTTCTCCCATAGGGTCATCAAATAGTGAATCTTCAAGATTTGCAAAATCTAAATCTCTTTGTTTGATCATTCTTGCAAGTTCTCTTGTTGTGATAACTGCATCAACATCTCTTAATCCGTCAACTTCCATTTCTTCTCTTTGAGCCTCGAACTTCTTAGCAATACAAGGCATTACAGAAACAGTAAATATCTTTGATGGATCAATCTTAAAGAATTTAGCATAGAATGATTTTACAAGTGCACCAAACATTGTGTGTGGTGACTTGCAACTTGATAAATGTCCTAATTGATCTGGGAAGTTCTTCTCTGCAAATCTTACCCATCCTGGAGAACATGATGTAATCATTGGAAGTAGGCCACCATTTGTAGCTCTATCAATGAATTCAGTTGCTTCTTCAAGAATTGTTATATCAGCTCCTGTATTTGTATCAAATACTTTATCAAATCCTAATCTCTTTAATGCTGTTACCATTTTTCCTTTAGCGTTTGTTCCAATTGGCATTCCAAATTCTTCACCAATTGCAACTCTTACTGCTGGTGCTGTTTGAACAACAACATATTTATCTGGATCACTTAGTGCTTTCCAAACTCTTTCTGTATCATCTTTTTCACGAAGTGCACCTGTTGGACAAGCTTCAATACATTGTCCACAGAATGTACAATCAACATCATCAATACTTAAATCTTCAGCAGTTCCGATGTATGAATCAAAACCACGTCCAGTATTATTTATAGCTCCGATGTTTTGAATCTTTGTACAAGTTGCAACGCATCTTCCACAAAGAATACATTTACCAAAATCTCTGACGATTGATGGTGATTTATCATCAAGTCCTGTTTTTGAACGAGATCCTTGATATTTAATTTTATCTATATGATATCTATTAGCTAAGTTTTGTAATTCACAATGTCCTGATCTAACACAAGTTAAGCAGTCATGATCATGGTTAGAAAGTAATAGATTTAAAACTGTTCTTCTAGCAGAAACAACTTTATCAGTATTTGTATGAACTATCATTCCTTCTTCTGCTTTAGTTACGCATGAAGTTGTAAGACCTCTTCTTCCATCTACTTCAACTACGCACATTCTACAAGCACCAATTTCATTTACACCTTTTAAGAAACAAAGTGTTGGAATATCAATATTGGCTGATCTTGCAGCTTCTAGAATTGTCATTCCTTCTTTAACTTGAATGTTAACTCCGTCAATTGTTAAATTAATCATTTTTTCTTCTTCCATAGTTTTCCTCTCACAAAATTTTCATTTGAGTTTTATTATTCATCGTAGATTGCTTTAAATGGACAAGTTGCCATACAAGTTCTACACTTAATACACTTTGATTGATCAATTTTATGTTTTTGTCCTGGTTCGCCAATAATTGCATTAACTGGACAAGCTTTCTTACATAAATCGCATCCTTTACAAGCTTCTTCATTAATAAGAATTTGTGTAAGTTTCTTACATTCTTTAGCTCTACATTTTTTCTCTTTGAT
This sequence comes from uncultured Clostridia bacterium, assembly GCA_946410665.1. Taxonomy (GTDB): domain Bacteria; phylum Bacillota; class Clostridia; order TANB77; family CAG-508; genus CAG-793. The sequence continues at coordinate 43,583 of CAMKBC010000001.1, forward strand.
ATGCTCTTCATATTCTTCTCTAAAATATTTTAATGTAGCTAAAACTGGATTTGGAGCTGTTTGTCCTAATCCACATACTGAAGCAGCTGCAACATTGTTTGCAAGTTCTTCTAGATCTTCAATATCGCCTTCTTTTCCTAGACCATTGCAAATCTTAGTTAATAACTCAAGTAATCTCTTTGTACCAATTCTACATGGAGTACATTTTCCACAGCTTTCATCAACTGTAAACTCTAAATAGAATCTAGCTAAGTTAACCATACACTTGCTATCATCCATAACAATTAATCCACCTGAACCCATCATAGATCCGATTTCTTTTAATGAATCATAATCTATTGGTGTATCAAGATGTTGTTCTGGAATACATCCGCCTGAAGGTCCACCAGTTTGTGCAGCTTTAAATTTTCTGCCGTTTGGAATTCCTCCACCGATATCATAAATAATTTCTCTTAATGTTGTTCCCATTGGTACTTCAACAAGTCCAACGTTGTTAACATTTCCACCTAAAGCAAAAACTTTAGTTCCTTTTGATCCTTCTGTTCCAATTGAAGCATACCATTCAGCTCCATTTAGAATAATCTTTGTAATGTTAGCCCATGTTTCAACATTATTTATTAATGTAGGTTTTCCCCATAATCCAGAATGAGCTGGGAATGGTGGTTTTAATCTTGGTTGTCCTCTCTTACCTTCGATTGATTCTAATAATGCTGTTTCTTCTCCACAAACAAAAGCTCCAGCACCAAGTCTAATTTCAATATCAAAGTTGAAACCTTTTCCAAAAATGTTTTCACCTAATAATCCGCGTTCTTTTGCTTGCTTAATTGCAATCTCTAATCTATTAACTGCAATTGGATATTCAGCTCTTACATATATAAATCCTTTGCAAGCTCCAACTGCATATCCTGCAATTGCCATAGCTTCAAGTACACCATGTGGATCACCTTCAAGAATTGATCTGTCCATGAATGCACCTGGATCACCTTCATCAGCGTTACAAACAATGTATTTTATATCGCCTTCTTCTGCTTTAACAAATTCCCATTTTTTACCAGAAGGGAATCCTGCTCCACCTCTACCTCTTAGGCCAGAGTCTGAAACAACTTTTATAACATCATCTTGAGACATTTCTGTTAAAACTTTTGCTAGAGCTTTATATCCATCAAAAGCAATATATTCATCAATGTCTTCAGGATTAATTACACCACAGTTTTGTAATGCAATTCTTTTTTGTTTTTTATAGAAATTTAATTCATCTAATCTATGTACTAAAGTTCCGTCTACATCTTGGCAAAGTAATCTATCAACTGTTTCTCCATTGCAAATATGTTTTTCAATAATCTCTTCGCAATCAGCTGGTGTTACTTGTGAATAAAATGTATCGTCAGGTCTGATAATTACGATTGGTCCTTTTGAACAAAGTCCGAAACAACCAGTCATAATAACTCTTACGTTTTCAATATTTCTTTCTTTAATTATTCTATTAAATTCTTCAAGGATTTGAGGTGATTTAGATGATGTACATCCAGTACCATGACATACTAAGATATGTCTTTCAACTCCTGGAGCATTTGAATTAACTCTTAAATCAAGTTCTTGTCTCTTGCTATTTCTAATAGATTCTAATTCTTCTATTGTCATTTGTTTTCCTCCAATTAATCTTTCTTCATGTATTCATCTAAAACTTCATCAAATTGCTTTACTGTTGCTCTACCATAAACTTCACCATTTATAATAAATACAGGAGCTAATCCGCAAGCACCAACACATCTTACAGTGTCGATTGAGAATTTTCCATCAGGTGTCATTTCACCTTCTTCAACTCCAAGTCTTGCTTTTGCTCTATCAAGAATTTGTTGTGATCCTTTAACAAAACATGCAGTTCCAAGACAAATAGAAATATTATATTTTCCTTTTGGTTTTGTTGTGAAACGTGAGTAGAATGTAATTACTCCGTACACTTCAGCAAGTGGTAAATTAAGATAATCAGCAATTGTAATTTGAGCCATCTTTGGAAGATAACCAAACTTTTCTTGAGCTTCATTTAATATTGCCATTAAATGTCCTCTGTCTGCTTCATATTTTTTACAAATTTCTAATGTTTCATCTTTGCATCTTTGATCTGCACAATTCAAATTTTCTTCAGCCATAATTTTTCCTTTCGTACATAAAATTTAACACAATTTTACACTTAAAATTATAGCAAAACTGGGTGTACAATACCATTACAGATACATTACATTTAAGCAAAAAAGAAGCCCTGAAAGTTAGGTGTTTCTAACTTTTCAGAGCTTTAATTTTAAAATTGCTTATAGTTCAATCTATTATAAATTTGCTAAGATTGGAGGTGCGATTTGTTTCTTTCTTGAAACAACCCCTTCTAATAGCATAGAATCGTCTTCATCAAGTTTTTTATCAAATGCTTTTTCAACTACTTCTTTGTCATTTCCTAAAACCATAACTTTAGAATTTGTGTTGATAATGTCTGTGATAACAAACATATATAAATCTAATCCTTTATCTGAAATTTCTTTTTCTATTGCAAATGAAATTTCATCTTTTCTAGAGAAAACATCATCGATGTCTGCTGTGTTAACTTGTGCAACAACGATTTTCTTTCCTTTTTCTTCGAATAGTTTAGCGTCTAAATTAATTACTTCTTGAGCTGATAATGTGCTAATATCTGTTCCTGCTTTAAGCATATCTAATCCGTATGTAGCTGCATCAATTCCAGCGATTTCTTCTAATGCTTTGAATGCATCAATATCTTTTTGTGTACATGTTGGTGATTTTAATAATAATGTATCAGAAATGATAGCACTTAACATTAATGTAGCCATTTCTTTACTTATTTCAACTTTGTTTTGGTTGTATAATTCAAAAAGAATTGTAGCTGTACAACCATAAGGTTTTGCAATGTAGTATAATGGTGTGATTGTTTCGAAATCTTTAATTCTGTGGTGATCAATAACACCTACTACAGTAGCTTTTTCTCTTCCTTCTACGCTTTGTCCTGCTTCATTATGATCAACTAACCATAATAAATCGTCTTCTCCTACTGAAGAAATCTCTCTTTGAGCTTCCATGTTTAAGTAATTTAAAACATATTCTGTTTCTTTGTTAACTTTACCTAATCTAACTGGTTCAGCTTCGTATCCTAAGTCTAATTTGTTAATTAAATCAGCTGCTACGATACTTGAACAAATTGTATCTGTATCAGGATTTAAATGTCCGAAAACTAATAATTTACTCATTTTATTTTCTCCCTTTTCCAATTTTTTCCAAATTAAATCTTTATAACTCCACCAACTGTGTAGCTGTCTTTTTCCATAGGAAGAATCTTACTTCCACTGCAAATTGTGATAACATCACCTGTTTCGAAGATTCCTTCTTTTTCTAACATTTTAATACCTGTTTCAATTGTTTCATTGATTGATGATTGTGGTTCGATGAATACAGGATATACGTTTTGTACTAATCCTAATTTATAGAATGTTTTCTTATCGTCTGTAACAGCAACGATTGGGCATCCTGGACGTAATGATGAAATGTAGTTTAATGATACACCTGTATGTGTGTATGATAAAATTCCATCTGCTGCAACTTCTTTAGCAATTATACATGAAGCATAAGCTGAAATTGCTTTGAAGTTACTCTTTGAATGTCTGTAATCTTTTGCTGAGAATCTTGACCAATAATGTAATGAACTTTCGCAAGATACTGCGATTTTATCCATATCCTTAACACATTCTACTGGATATTTACCTTGAGCAACTTCTCCAGAAAGCATGATACAACTTGTTAAGTCGTAAACAGCGTTAGCAACGTCTGAAACTTCTGCTCTTGTTGGTCTTGGGTTTTCTTGCATTGACTCTAACATTTGAGTAGCAATGATAACTGGTTTTCCAGCATCATTACATTTTCTAATCATTTTCTTTTGAACAACTGGTACTTGTTCTAGTGGAATTTCAACACCTAAGTCTCCACGTGCAACCATGATACCATTTGAAAGTTTAAGAATTTCATCAAAGTTTGAAATACCTTCCATACTTTCAATTTTAGAAATGATTTCAACGTTTTCTCCACCATTATCATCTAATAATTTTCTAATTTGTAAAACATCGTCTGGTCTTCTTACAAATGAAGCAAATATGTAATCAAATCCAGCTTTAATTCCGTCTGTGATGTCCTTTGTATCTTTTTCAGATAGTGCAGGTAAATCAATTTCAACTCCAGGAACATTAACTGTTTTTCTTTGTCCTAATTCTCCACCGTTGATAACTTTTGTAACAATGTTTGTTCCTTCAACAGCTGTAACCTCGAATTCGATTTTTCCATCGTCAACTAAAATTGTGTTTCCTGGTTGAACGTTTTTATAAAGATCACCAAAGCTAATAGTAGTTTTAGTGTTGTCTCCTTCGATTTCCTCTTTTACGAATGTGAATGTATCACCCTCGTGTAATTGTTGTTTTTCTCCGCCGATGAATTTTCCTGTTCTGATTTCTGGACCTTTTGTATCAAGTGCTAACGCAATTGGTAATCCTAATTCTTCTCTTAATCTTTTGATTAAATTGATTTTTTGTTCGTTTTCTTCATATCCACCATGTGAGAAGTTAATTCTTGCACAGTTTAATCCAGCTTTCATAAGTTCTCTAAGTGTTTCTTCATTATCACTTGCTGGTCCGATTGTTCCAATAATTTTTGTCTTTCTAAAGTTTTTCATAAAGTAATTTAAGTCTCCTTTTTTTGTTTAAATATTTTAGTCTTAATTTTAATTTATTTTTCATTTGTTAATTAATGAACTACTCTGCTTCTTCAGTAATCCATTTAATTTCATTTAATGTCATAGGATCTAGAATCATGTCATTATGAGGTACAACTCTAAATGTGTATCCATAATCACCACCAGTTTTTAAATCGATCTTAGCAGTGTACTTGTAAACATTTTCTTCTTGTCCTACTAAATTCATATTAACTATCTTAATGTCATCTACAATTCCTTTTTCAGAAATTTTTCCATAGAATACTTGTGGTGTAACACTATTAACATCAATAGTTACTGGAATCTTAATCTCACATCCAACTTCCATTTGATTGCCTGCATCAACAGTCATGTTATTGAAGTTTTGCTCACTTTGTTTAATTTCAATTTCACCAAAGTGCTCGTGAAGATTGAATCTCCATTCATTGTAGTTAACAATGTTTTCAAGAACTGAATATGTTGGTTTTAAATCCATTAAAGGAACATATAATTGGTTTGTATAGTCTTGAAGCATTCTTGCTGTAGAATAAACTCCAGAGTTTGAAGCTATAGAATTCTTCATAACTTGCATCCATTCTGGTGAATATCCCTCTTCATTCTTTCTGTAGTACATTGGCATAATCTTGTTCTCCAATGTGTCATACATACTCTTTGAATCAGCATTATCTTGTACTTCATATGAAGTGAATTCTTCATCTGAACCAATTGTCCAACCATTCTTTTGATTGTATCCTTCAGCCCACCATCCATCTAGAACACTAAAGTTAATTGCTCCATTAACAGCTGCTTTTTGTCCAGATGTTCCTGAAGCTTCTAATGGTCTACGTGGATTGTTTAACCAAACATCAACACCAGATACTAAGTATCTACTTGTTCCAATGTTATAGTTTTCTAATAAGAATAATTTTCCTCTGAATTGTGGCTTTAATGATAGTTCATGAATATACTTAATTAATCCTGCGCCCTCTTTATCATAAGGATGAGCCTTACCTGCAAAAACAAGTTGTATTGGCATTCCTGCATCATTAAAGATTTTTGTTATTCTTTCAAGATCTCTAAAGATTAATGTAGCTCTCTTGTATGTTGCAAATCTTCTTGCAAATCCAATTGTTAAAACATTTGGATCAAGTGTTCCTACTATTGAATCGATATCTTCATATGAATAATCATATCTTCTTAATCTTTCGGTTGTTGACTTCTTAATCATGTCAAGAAGCTTTTGTTTACATTCTTGATGTTTTGCCCATAGTTCATTATCAGGAATATTATATATTCCCTTCCATGTTTCATCATCTGGAATGTTGTCCTGCCAATAAGGACGTAGGTATTGATTATACAACTTTTTCATCGTTGGTGCAAGCCATGTGCATGTATGAACCCCATTTGTAACATATCCAATAGGTGATTCTTGAGGTGGTACATCTGGCCAAATATCTGTGAAAAGCTCTCTAGATACGGCTCCGTGAAGCTTACTAACACCATTTTTCTTACCTGCCATCTTTAAAGCAAGTATTCCCATATTGAAGCCATTAGCCATAGAATCGTTAACTTTCATGCCTAATCTTAGGAATCTTTCCTTTGGAATACCAAATTTATCCCAATAGCCATCAAAGTACTTTTCAATTAATTCAACTGGGAAAATATCATTTCCTGCTGGAACTGGTGTATGGGTTGTAAATACTGTTTTTGAATAAACCATTGTTCTAGCCATAGCAAATGAAACTTCTTTTTCTTGCATTAAGTTAGAAATTAATTCAAATAATAAGAAAGATGAATGTCCTTCGTTCATATGATAAACACTAGGATCTAATCCAAGCTTCTTAACTAATCTAACTCCGGCAATACCTAAAACGATTTCTTGTTGAACTCTGTATTCTTGGTCTCCACCATATAACTTAGTTGTGATATCTCTATATGGAGAATCAGCATTTTCGTCAATGTCAGAATCCATCAAATATAACTTAATTCTACCAACATCAATTCTATATACCTTTAAGAAAACTTCTCTTTCAGGTAGATTTACAGAAACCATTAATGGTTTTCCTTCTTCATCTTTAACTTCATGAATTGGTAAAAAGTCAAAATCTAAATCTTTATAAACAGTTTGTTGTTCACCAAAGCCATTGATTTCTTGAGTGAAATATCCATGCTTATAAAGCAAGCCAATACCTGTTAGTGGTATACCTAAATCACTTGCAGCTTTTAGATGGTCTCCAGATAAAATTCCTAAACCACCTGCATAAATTCCTACTGTTTGATCTAAGCCATACTCAGCAGAAAAATACGCAATTGAATCATCCTTGTGATCTGCGTGATTTTTTGAATACCATGTATTCTTGCTATTCATATAATTATTAAATTCTTCTACTACTGTATCGTAGGCGCTTAAAAATTCTACGTCTTCGATAACAGCTTCTAACTTTTCTTGAGAAACAAGTCTTAAAAATTTAACAGGATTCTTTTGACATTTTTCCCATAAATCAACATCGATATTCTTAAACAATCTTAGAAAATCTGTATTCCAAGACCACCATAAGTTATATGCGATTTCTCCCAATTTATCTATTCTCTTTGGTAACTGTGGCCTTACAGTTATTTTGTTAAAAACATAAGGCATTTAAATTCCTCCTTGGTAACTAAAAAAATAATCATTTGTGTACTATTTTATTATCTTATAACAAGTTATTAAAGTCAATTAAAATCATATTAAATTTGTGTTATTTAGTAACAAAAAGTACATATTTATTAAATTGATTTTATATGTTTTTTTGTATATAATTTTTAGAGGTAAAAATAGATTACTTTTCTATTTTTAAGGAGGTTAAATTGGTAGAACTTCTCGCTCCTGTTGGAGACTTTGAATGTTTAAAAGCTGCAGTTCAAAATGGTGCTGACGCCGTTTATTTCGGTGGCGGCAATTTTAATGCTAGGGCTTCTGCTCACAACTTTGATAACGACGAATTAAAAGAAGCAATTAGATACGCAAAGTTAAGAAATGTAAAAATTAATTTTACACTAAATACTTTGCTAAAAAATGAAGAATTTGATGCAGCCATAGAATTAGCAAAACGCATATACGAACTTGGATGTGATGCAGTAATAGTGCAAGATTTAGGTCTTGCCAAATATATTATAAAGAATTTACCAGGTATGGATGTTCATGCTTCTACTCAAATGACTATTCATAACTTGCATGGTGTTAATGAACTTGAAAGACTTGGTTTTAAAAGAGTTGTTCTTTCTCGTGAATTGCCTATGCATGAGATTGAATATATTTGTTCACACACAAAATTAGAAGTTGAAACATTTATACATGGTGCACTTTGCATTTCATATTCTGGCCAATGCTTGTTCTCAAGCTCAGTTGGTGCTCGTTCTGGAAATCGTGGTAAATGTGCTCAACCTTGTAGATTACCTTATGACTTGCTTGAGTATAAGAATTCAACATATAACAATAATGCATTAAATGACAAACAATTTTATGATGCTAAAAATTATAAAAAAGTTGATAGCGGCTATATACTTAGTCCTAGAGATTTATGTGGATTAAATTACATTCCTCAATTAATTAGAGCTGGTGTTAAATGCTTTAAAATTGAAGGACGTATGAAACCACCAGAATACGTTGCAACAGTTACTAGAATTTATAGAAAATACATAGACCTTGCTCTATCTGGTAAAGAATACGTTGTTGATAAAGAAGATATTAAAGCATTAATGCAAGTATTCAATCGTGGAAATTTTTCAGACGGAAACTTTAGCGATGATCCAAATAGAAATTATATTTATAAAGATAAACCTAATAATCAAGGTTTAATGCTTGGTGTTATTTCTTCTGTTAATGCTAAGCGAGGCTTAATAACATTAAAATTAAAAGAAAACATTTCAATTGGTGATAAACTTTCAACTGAGAAAGAAGATTCCACAAAATACACAGTTTCAGAGTTGATGATCAATAAAGAAAATCTTAAAACTGCTGAAAAAGGCTCAATTGTTACTATTGGAAGATTAAAAGGAAATATAAAACCTGGAGATGCTGTTTATAAAATTTCAGACAATGCCTTATCTGAAAAAATAGAAAACTCATTAAAGATTGAAAACAAAAAGATTTACTTATATGGTGAAGCTACAATTAAAATTGGTCAGCCTATTTCATTTGAGGTTACAACTAAAGATGAATATGGTACTTTCTTCTCTATGTCTTCAAAGAAAACATTAGACGATATTATTCCTGATGAAGCTCTAAATAGACCTTTAACTATAGATAGAGTTAGAGAACAATTATCAAAAACAAAAGATACTCAATTCGAGTTTAAATTTATAAAAGTTATTTTAGATGATAATGTACATTTACCTAAATTAGCTGCTTTGAACGAATTAAGACGTCAATGTATTAAAGATATTGAAGAACAAGCAATTAAAAGATTTGAAAGAGAATTACCTAAACAAGACAACTTAGGTTTGTTACCAAAAAATGGTATTCAAAGCACGCAAACTTCGGTTATGTTTCATCAATTAAATCCAACTTTTGATTATAGTTCTCTTGAAAATTTTGACTACGCATATGTTCCTTTCTATTATATGAAAGACTCTAAATATGAAGAAGCCATTAAACAAATTTCTTCTAAAGCTAAGCTTATAGCTGCAATGCCAGTAGTCTTAAAAGATAACTACAGAAATGTTTTATTCTTAAATCTACCTGATATTTTAAAGAAATTCAAAGTTAAAGGATTACTTGTAACTAATTTAAGTTGTATCGATTTCTTTAAAGACTATCAAAATAAATTGGAAATAATTGCCAATTATAATTTAAACATTTATAACGATCATACTATAAACATTTTAAAGAATGCTGGAGTAACTAGAGTCACTCTATCTCCAGAATTAGATGAACAAACTCTTAAAGATTTATCAGACCATTCTCCTCTACCTACTGAATTAATGGTATATGGAAGATTGCCTTTGATGAACTCAGGATATTGTTTACTTGGAAAATCAAATAGATGTTATCCAGAATGTGATATGAAATGTAGAAATGGAAATAAATATTTTATTAAAGATCGATTAGGATTCTACTTTAGAATTATTCCTGATAATTTACAAACAATCACAACAATATATAATAGTAAAATTACTTCTATTGGATATTCAGGTATTAAGCCAAATGTGGCACGCGTTTCAATAATAGATGAAACAATTGATCAGATTAATGATATTATAAGACATGTAAAATCAGATGAAATCTTTGCAGGACCAGAATTCACAAAAGGCAACTTAGATAAGTTTGTATAAAACTAAATAGCAAAACAAAAGACGAGGAATTAATTCCTCGTCTTTATAATTTTAATTTAATTAAGCTTCAACTTTTTCAGCTTTTTTAGCTGTTGTTTTCTTTGCAGCAGTTTTCTTTGCTGGTTTAGCTTCCTCTACAGGATATACACTAATTTTCTTTTTATCTCTTCCAAGTCTTTCAACTTTCATTGTTCCTGTAATTAATGCATATAATGTGTCATCGCTTCCGATTCCAACATTTGTTCCAGGATGCATTTTTGTTCCTCTTTGTCTAAAAAGAATATTTCCAGCTTGAACTAATTGTCCATCTGCTCTTTTCATACCAAGTCTCTTGCTCTCACTATCACGTCCGTTATCGGTACTACCTTGACCTTTATGATGTGCCATAAGTTCTCACTCTCCTTTACAATTTAATTTAATTCAATTTGAATTATAGATTTTAAAATTTTAGTTTCTACAGATTAACCAACGATTGATTTGATTTCAACCTTTGTATATGGTTGTCTGTGTCCTTGAGTTCTTCTGTAGTTTTTCTTTGCTTTATATTTGTAAACTAAAATCTTGTTTCCTTTTCCGTGAGCAACTACAGTACCTTCAACCTTTGCACCTTTTACATAAGGTGTTCCAATTTTAACATCTTTTCCGTCTGAAACTAATACAACATTATCAAATGATACTGATTTTCCTTCTTCAGCGTCTAATTTTTCAAAGAAAACTACGTCGCCTTCAGAAACTTTGTATTGTTTTCCACAACTATCGATGATTGCGTACATGGGGTATGATCCTCCTTTTTCTAATACTCGCTAAGCTTGAAATACAAGGCATCTAGTATAAAACTAGAATTTAGTGGCCCGACCTAGGCGGTTTACACTCGACTATTATACAACAATTTTGCCTATCAAGTCAACATTTTTCCGTAATTTTCTTACTTGCATAAAAAGAGCGAGGGATATTCATCCCCCGCCCCAAACATCATGAAACTATTCTTCCACAGGTCCATCATAAATTCCATACTGTCTCTCAAGGTCTTTAACAATCGCCTTCAAAAACATTTCTCTGGTGCCTCTAGACTGATCAGGCATTTCCGTCAACATGTAACCTAGTGCCATTTTCTCAGCAGAGTTTGTTATAATACCCGCATTTTTGAGTTTATTTTGCACCATTCTTACATTATGAATAAACTGCCATGAACTAGAATCTGCAGGATTATAATACTCCTTTGCATACCGTGCTAGAAGATATATAAAAGAGTTATAGTTCTCCTTATTCAGTGCTTGTCTAGCTCTCCATGATAATCCTTCATGGTTTCCTGGAAAATACCAGACAAAATCATACTCATCTGACTCTCCATCCATTTGTTCTTTGACCTCGTTCACCTTTGGAATTTGCATGTTTAGCGGATGTGAACATGGTCGCATATACAACTGTTCTTTTCCACCTTTTTTCCGTTTCATCATAATAGCTTCTGTACCCATTGTTGCTTTCCTCCTTGTTGTAATGATGTTTTAAATTTGTTCAAAGACATATTCTATTTTAACATATTTTTCCATTTTTATCAAGGCGTTAAAAAAATCGCATCTCACAGACTAACTGTGCAATGCGACTTGTATGGTTTTATTATTTAGATTTCTTCAAATATCGAATTAAATTCTTCTTCGCTTATCTTCTCTTTTTCTAATAATAAAGAAGCAACTATATCAAGTTTATCTCTGTGCTCATTTAAGATTGATTGAGCTTGAGCATAAGCAGTATCAAGAAGTTTTCTAATTTCATTTCCAATTTCATTTTCGATGTTTTCACCTAATAGTTGTAAATGTTCATATGGCTTGTCATCTAAGTTTAATGACATAGGACCAACATTTTCATTCATACCATATTTAGTAATCATATCTCTAGCTATTCCCATTGCTACTTCTAGGTCATTGCTTGCACCTGTTGAAATATCATTCATGGCAATCTTTTCGCCAGCTCTTCCACCCATTAATGAAATAAGTTTCTCTAGCATTTCTGTCTTAGAAATATACCACTTATCTTCATTTTGTCTGTACATTGTGTATCCGCCAGCAACTCCACGAGGAATAATTGAAACTTCCTTAACATTGTTTTGTGTTGGTAAATATCTACTAACTACAGCATGTCCTGCTTCGTGATAAGCTGTTAATTTCTTATCATTTTCAGAAACAACTCTATCTTTCTTTTCTAGACCAACTGTAACTTTCTTTACAGCATCATCTATATCTTGGTTATCAATTCCTTTATGATTTCTGTTAGCAGCTAAAATTGCAGCTTCATTTAAGATATTAGCAAGTTCTGCTCCGCTAAATCCTGCTGTATCTTCAGCAATTGATTTAAAGTTAACATCTTTTGCGACTTTCTTATTCTTAGCATGTAATTTTAATATTGCTTCCCTATCAGTTACATCAGGTAATCCGATTGTGATTGTTCTATCAAATCTTCCTGGTCTTAATAATGCTTCATCAAGCATTTCAGGTCTGTTTGTTGCAGCAATAACAATGATTGATTGATCAGTATCAAAACCATCCATCTTAACAAGTAATTGATTTAATGTTTGGTTATTTTCTGTATCAGCTCCATTTGTACTTGCCCTTCTTGCACCAATAGCATCAATCTCATCTATAAAAATGATACATGGTGAAATCTTTTCAGCTTTTTCAAATAGTTTTCTAACTCTTGATGCACCAAGTCCTGCAAACATTTCAACAAATTCTGATCCATTCATGTTTATAAAAGGAACATTTGCTTCACCTGCAATTGCTTTAGCAATTAATGTTTTACCTGTTCCTGGTTTTCCACAAAGTAGAACTCCCTTTGGAACTCTTGCACCCATTGAAGAATATTTCTTAGGATTCTTTAAGAAATCAATAATTTCTTTCATCTCTCCTTTTTCTTCTTTAAGTCCTGCTACATCATCAAGTGATAATTTATCATGATCGATATCTGGATCATATACTTTTCCTTTTTCACCTAATCCTTGCATTTGGAATAATAGTACTACCATAGCAATTAAAACAAGTGTTGGTAAGTATCTTAAAACTGTTTCCATGATGCTCATTACAACTGGCTCTTTATTTTGAATCAAGTATATATCATTATCTTTGTTATCATCTTGAATTTTTTCTTGAATTAACTCAACAAATGCTTGATTGCTTGGAACCATTGCTGTCTTAACATATTTCTCTTTTTCTTCCTCTGTTAATTCTGGTTCTTTTTCTCCTTCTGGTAATTCTTTAACACCATTTGCTAGTTCATCTTCATTTTTATATGTTACTTTGACTGTTTTTGATTCTTCAGTCATTTCAATCTTTTTAACTTTTCCAGCATCAATATCTTCGATTAATTTTGTATATGCTATTGTTGCCTTCTCTGCTTTTTCATTCTTATTGCTAAAGAACTTATATCCAAAGAATCCACCAACTCCAAGACATGCTAACAAAACAATTGTAATTATAATTTTCTTGATTTGTTTCTTTTTTCTTTTATTGTTCTTTTTCTTCTTATCTTGAGAATTATTTTTGTTTAATTCTTCATTTTCAGACATGATGTAACTCCTTTAATTTATGCTCTCTTTATTTTTCTTCTTCTGAATCTTTTTCGTCTTCTTCATCTTCATCAGAATCATCTTCTGAACTGTCTACTGTTACTTCAACATTACTGCTACCTGTTTCAGCAGCTACTTTTTCTTCTTTCTTTGTTTTTGTTTTAATGTAATTTGATCTTAGTATTAAGATTGCAGCTCCTAAATAGATGTATGTTAATATTGCATATAACACATCAAATTTTGCAATTACAAATCCTGTAAAGATGTTTATAATCATATATGCGCATAATAAAATTGTTGGTAACGCTGATGATGCAATTGCCATATTAAATACTGAGCCAAACTTAAATGGTAATCTAAGTATCTTTGCAAAAATATATCCTAATAATGATAGTGCCAAAATATTAATTATTGAAATTAATACTAATGATAAGAACAATAATAAGAATAAGTATAATGCTAAGTTTCCAATTGTTTTTCTCATTGTTTCTTCATTAAACATTTTTAAAATATATTCTTTATCAACTTTTTGTTCTTCTTTATTCTCAGTAGTAGCATTGTCTGCAACATTTTCTGCTACATTCTCTGTAGCATTTTCTACTGCATTTACTGTTTCATTAGTTGTTGTATTTGTTGTTTTGTTTTCCTTAAACATATCAGCAAATTTATATTCTGTTGTTACTGTTCCTGGTATTTTGAATACTAATGAATTTTTTGTGAATATCATGTAAACAGCACTATTTTGATTTGCTTCTTCTATGTATTTCTTATTTTCAGTATTGTTATCAAAAATAACTACTGTATTAAAATATTCTGTATTCTTATAAATTAATGGCTCTTCAATTTCCATGCAGAAGCCTTCTTTTGATATGGTAAAATTTGGTAGGTTTTCTTTAGCAAATTTGTACGCATAATCATATGCATTGTTTAATCTTAGTATTACTGCTCCTGTTAAAATAAGAGCTACTAAAACTATTATTTCAAATAAAAACAATAACATCTTTCTTGTTTTTTGTTGCATAATTTCATAATACTTATCAAATTGAAAGATTGAAACTTTTAAAGTATTAAAAAAACTATAACTTGTCACTACTTTTTCTTCACTTTTCACTTTTAATTACCCCTTATATTTATATTTTTTCGATTTGTACTTCTCCGCCTGCGCTATCCTTAATTGAGTATCCTTTAGAATTAATTAAATCTCTTAATTCGTCTGCTTTGGCATAATCTTTATTTGCTTTAGCATTTTTTCTTTCTTCTACTAAGTCAAGAATTTCTTGTGGAACTTCTAGCTTTTCATTTAAATAATTCTCACTATTTTCTAAATCTAATCCAAGTACTTGATCAAACTTTAATATTAGATCAGCTAATTGTTTTGATTTCTTTTCATTCTTGATGATTTCCCATACAACACTCATTGCTGCTGGCATATTTAGATCATCATTAATTGCTTTATTAAATCTTAGTTCATAATCTTTGATTGTATCTTCATCAATTAATTCGTTTGCATCTCTATGTGCAAGATATCCTCTTCTTAATCTATTTAAAGCAGTCTTTGCAGCTTGTAATCCGTCAAACGTAAAGTTTAATTGAATTCTATAACTTGAAGTGTAATTAAATAATTTGAATGCAAGTGGTTCATATCCTTTTTCTGCTAATTCAGAAATTGTATAAATGTTTCCTAATGATTTAGACATCTTTCCGCCATCTACTAGTAAGAATTCAACATGCATCCAGAAGTTGGCTGGGTTATGTCCGAACGAACCAATATCTTGTGCAATTTCATTCTCATGATGGATTGGAATATGATCAACTCCACCTGTGTGAATATCAAATTTCTCGCCAAGGAATCTTCTACCCATTACAGAACATTCTAGATGCCATCCTGGATATGAAACTCCCCAAGGCGAATCCCATTTCATAATATGATTTTCTGGAGCTTTAATCCAAATTGCAAAATCTTGTGGATTTCTCTTTTCTGGATCAACTTCAATTCTTGCTCCCGCTTCCTGTCCTTCAATAACATTGTTTGATAAAACAGGATATTGTTTTAATTTAGAAACGTCGAAATATATTCCTTTGCTTGTTTCATATGCATAGCCGTTATCTATAATTTCTTTAACCATTTCAATCATTTGTGGAATATTGTCTGTTGCTTTTGTTATGGTTGTTGGTCTTTGTAAATTTAATCTGTCATAATCAACTAAGAATGCATCTGTATAAAACTTCGCAATTTCATATGGATCTTTGCCTTCTTTACGAGCGGCCTTTTCCATTTTATCTTCGCCTGTATCGGCATCAGATGTTAAGTGTCCAACATCGGTAAGATTCATAACGCTATTAACTTTATATCCGTTATATTTTAGAACTCTTCTTAGTGTGTCGCTAAAAATGTAAGCTCTAAAATTTCCGATGTGTGCATAGCTGTAGACTGTTGGTCCACAGCTATACATTTTTACTTCATCTTTATCTACAGGAATAAATTTTTCAACTTTTCTACCAAGTGTGTTGTATAAAAATAAGTCTTCCAATTTATTTCTCCTTTATTCTATTTTCAACTTTGTGAAAAACATCTGAGATGTCTTCCAACACCTTAATTACTGGGTTTAGTATCTGGTGTCTTTTTGTCAGGTGTTGTTGTGTTTGTTGTTGTATTTGTCGTCGTGTTTGTTGTTGTATTAGTTGTTGTGTTTGTCGTTGTATTAGTTGTTGTATTTGTTGAAGGTGTTTCGCCACCGCTTTGTGATACAACAATTACAATCTTTGCACCTTGTGTTGCTTTTGTTTTTCCATTTGGATCTTGTTTATAAACTTTTCCTTTTGGAGTCTTGCCTGTTTCATCAATACCTTTTTTAGTTTCTACAATAAATCCTGCTGCTTTAATTTTTTCTTCAGCATCTTTTTGTGTTAATCCAATTACGTTTGGAACTTCAACTTCTACAACTGGGTGAACATCACATGTTTCTTCAGGTGCTTTTGTAGATTTTAAGTTTGGAGACCAGTTAGCATTTCTTTCTGTATCTAGTGCATCTCCAAATGTTTTTTCTTCAACATCTTTACAGTTAGGTGTTGCAATTTTTCCTGATTCTTTACAGATTGTTACTTTTGTTAAACTTCCATGTCCTTCGCATACTTTTGGTAATTGATTTCCATTGAAGATTTCTGAATATGTATCTGTACATCCTGATCCTGCTAATCTACCTGTTGCTCTACATACGCTTCTTGTAACAATTCCTTCAGGTCTTTCAAAATCTTTATTCTCTAATCCACAACATTCAATAATCTTCTTCATTGAGTGGAACCAAACTTTTGCTGCTGGGTTTGTTCCTCTGAACTCACCATTGTTATTATCATTTCCATACCAACATGATGCTGCATAGTAAGGTGTCATACCACAGAACCATCTATCTTGTGCTGTTTGTGTTGTACCTGTCTTTCCTGCTACGCCCATGTTTCCTAAGTAGTATGCAAATGAACTTGCAGTACCACTCTTAACAGGTCCTGTTAACATTGAAATTTCAAGATAAGCATTTTCTGGAGACATTACTCTCTTTCTTTCTTGAGTTGTTTCAATAACAGTTTCGCCTGCTTGATTTGTAACTTTTGTATAGAATGTTGGTTCAATATATTCTCCGCCATTTAAAATCATTGCATAACCTGCTGCCATTTCAAGTGGTGAAACATCAACAGATCCTAATGCTGCAGATAAACCATAATTTGCTGCATCAGCTTGAATGCCTATGCTGTTTAAGAATTCTGATGATTTTTCTGGAGTTAATATGCTAATTAATTTTACTTCTGGTACGTTACATGAATGAGTTAATATACCTCTCATGTTTTCAATATTGTGATAACTATTTGAATCGTTGTTAACTGTGTAGTTACGTCCGAATGTTGTTCTAACATCATAGAACAATGTTGCTGGTGTAATTATTCCTGCTTCAAGTCCAGGAGCTACAGTAACTAATGGTTTGAATGCAGATCCACCTTGTCTATGTGATAAACCTCTGTTTAATCCTAATGTGTTTTGGTTTGAACCAAGTCCACCATCTTCTGCTACAACATAGCCTGTCTTTGGATCAATAACAACCATTGCAGATTGACCTCTACGATCAGCATCCCAATTCTTTGGTCTTGTTCCATTAACAACATAATCATCGTTATAAAATACCTTATCTAATCCTTCTTGTGCTTGTTTCTTAACTGTTGTGTAAATGTTGTAACCACTGTTTACAAGCATATCTCTTGCTTCTGAATACTCTAAGTCATCTCTGTTTGCAATTTCTCTTGCTATTTCATCGATTGCTGCAGCTGCATGATATGATAATTCGCTCTTACCATTTGAAACTTCACCTTTAGTAAATCCACATCCGTTATTTGCTTCTTCCTTAGCTGCTTCGTATTCTTCGTCTGTGATTTTTCCTAATTCATGCATTTTTCCAATAACAGTTAATGCTCTCTTTTTACATTTTTCAATTTCTTTTTCGTCTGTACTGAAAGGACTATATGATCCTGGAGCATGGTTAATACCAGCGATATATGCTGCTTGAGCTATAGAAATATCTTTAGCTGATTTATTGAAGTAGTATTGTGATGCAGCTTCTACACCTCTTAACTCTAAACTTCCACTATTACCTAAATAAATTCTGTTTAAGTATCTTTGTAGAATTTCTTCTTTGCTTAGCATTTCTTCAACATGTACAGCTCTTGACCATTCTCTTATCTTTCTTTGAACACCAGCGATACCTGATCTGTCATCATCTTTCATTGTGATCTTTACTAACTGTTGAGTAATTGTACTACCACCGAAGTCTGTTTTACCACCTGAGAAGATGAAACTGAAAATAGCTGATCCAGTTCTCTTTATATCTACACCATTGTGCTCATAGAATCTTTCGTCTTCAATTGCTATGAATGCATCTGGAATCTTACCCATTTCGTCAAGTTTAACTTTTTTATTAATTTCATCACCAGTTAATTCTAGAATTAACTCGCCATCTGCATCGTAAATCTTTGCACCTGCATCACTTAAAAGTTGTTCTCTAGTGATTGACCACTTGTCTGAATTAAATGTTGCAAAGATAAATGCTGCTATAGCAACGATTCCAATTAAAATTAGTGATAGAGTAATTTTTATAACTCTTCTTAAAATTTTATGTTTTTTCTTTTTCTTTCCATTTTTAATTTTTTCTTTAGCGATTAAAGCTTTAGCATTCTTAGGCTTTCTATATGTCTTGTCGTCTAATTCTTCTTCGCTTTTTTCTTTGCTCTTTGTTTTTTTATTCTTACTCATTCTACGATTCTTCTCTTTAAATCTATTTTCTGCACTTCTTTTGCTCACGCTAAAAGGAACGTCGATATCATCATCTTCTTCAGATTTTTTATCTACGTCATCTTCTTTTTCATCATCTGATTCCTTAGATTTAACAACATCTATATCGTCTGAATCAGAATCGTTTTCTTTCTCTTCTTTGATACTTTCTTTTCTAGCGTTTTCTATATCACTGATTTTCATAGAAATAGTATCATCAGTTGCTTTTGATTCTGCTAATTCTTTATCTAGATCGTCAGTATCATAGAATCTTGTTTCATCTATATCAGAATTATCCACTTTTTCTACTTTTTCTTCGCTCTCTTCTAATAACTCTTTAATTTTATTTCTTGAATCATGAATTTTCTTATTTTTATGATGATTATGCTTATTACGCGCACCATTAAATTTCTTCATTATTCCTCCTTTAGATATTATTTTACAATATCGTGTCTATTATATTACAAACAACTTAGTAATACAACAAAATTGAGCAATAATTTTGCTTTTTTAATAGTTTAGAAAAGTGCCGAAATTATAGGCTTAGCACCTTGTTTTATCAGAAAATTTGTACCCATTTTTTTGATTGATTTTAAACTACCAACTACCGCATAAATTTCTCGATTTTCTTCTAATGCATATTTAGCTGTAATCATTGTCCCACTTGTCATTCCAGCTTCGATTATAATTAAACTCTTAGACAATCCACATAAAATCCTATTTTGTTCTAAATAATTCTGCGGTAAAACTGTTTTGAAACAATTATATTCAGTAATTATATTTCCATTATTTTCCAAAATATATTTAATTTTATTTAAATACTTTTTGCTTTCAATTCTTTCTATGCTTCCAGGGATAGTCACAATTACTTTGCCATTATTTTCCAGTGCTGTTGTGTATACTGTTTCATCAATTCCTTGTGTAATAGTGGTTACAATTGTGTATCCTCGCTTTACTAATTGTTTTACTATTTTAATTGTTTCTATTTTTCCATTTAAATCAGGATTGCTCGTGCCAATAATAGTTACCAATTTCTGGTTAAGATTAATTTTCTTTCCATACACATATATTTCTTTAGGCGGGTTGTTTATCTGTCGCAATAAAAATGGGTATTCCTTATCGTCTAACTTTATTCTTCTCATTTTTCTCCACAAAAAAAGATGGGCTTTCGCCCACCTTGAATTTCTTATTTTTTTATTAATCTTCTAACCATAGATTATATTTTTCTATGATTCTTTCGCAAATAACTTGTGGTGTGTATTCTGTAGTATCAATAACACAATCATAGTTATTCATATCAGTTAATTCTACACCATAAATTCTTTTATATCTTTCTCTTTCAAGTTTTGATCTCTTATGAAGACTTTCTTTTTGTTCTTGAATTGTTTTATAGTTTTCTGTGCTCTTTCTTCTTTCATCCCAATAAGCTCTTTCAGCAGCAACATCAGGATCAACCTTTAAGTATACTTTGAAAGAATTTGGAATTGCATACCAACCAAGTCTTGCATCAATAACAAAATTATCATGTGTTTCTGCAAACTCTGTTGCTTTTGCTTCAATTTGTTTATCAATCTCTGGATGTTGATCAACATACTCATTAAACTCAATTACGTCCATTCCATGTTCTTTAGCCATGTTTCTAAAAGCTTCACCATTACGATAAACAGTGTAGTTTAATCTACTAATCAATAGTGATGATACTGTTCCTTTTCCACTTGCTAAATCTCCTGTAATAGAAATAATGTGTTTTTTCATATTTTCCCCTCCAATTTGATAAACTTTACTTGGTTTTTGCAGAATATTAAGCGTCTTGAGTGTCTGTTGAATTCTCTGAACCCATAATTGCTGATGTTCTAGAAATTAACTTGATGTTTGTTTCGTAATCTTTTCTTCTTTGATCCCATTCATCTTCGTTATAAATCTTTAAAGCATCTGCCATTATTTCGTCAGCAGCTATTGTTACAGGTGCTGTATCATCAGTATCAACTAATGGTTGGCTTCCTGCGAAAATTTGTCTTGCTCTCTTTGCTGAAGCAATAACTAATCTATATCTATTTTCACCCTTTGTAAGAAGTTGTGGAACTGTTGGTTTAAATAACATTTTATTTATCTTCCTTTCAAAAAAACTACAATAAGTTTACTACTTTTTTTCCGTATCGTCAACATTTTTATAAGTAATATTAATGACAAAAGCCCTAATTATATAATATATTGCGACACTTGCAGCTATTATAATAAATAGGTTATATACATCTGTAATTCCACTATTTTTGAATACATTTATAACTAACAAATCTAAAGTTGTCGCAACAAAAGTTTCAACTCCATATACGAGGTATAATGTTTTCTTTTTTACATAGCCTAATTCTAATAATGTTAAGGCTCCTATTGTCGCTAAAACAGATCTTATAATATGCACTATAATTCTATATTCTTCTGGAACCCACATCATTGTGGCTAAGCATCCAAATACAAATAGTTCCATAAGAGCACCAACAATAAAGTTGATAAAGACTAGTTTTCTCTTTCTACTCTTTGAGTTTTTCTTCTTTTTATCTTTAAGTTCTGTTTTTATCTTTTCTAAAACTTCGCTCTTATAAAAGTTTTCCTCAACAAGCTCATTATTATCAGCTTCTTCTTGTTCAACAATAATACTCTCTTCAGGTTCTTTGATGTCCTCAATTTTACTTGCAATATTTTTTTGAATTACTTCATCAATATCTGTCTTTTTTGCATCATCTTCTAATGCTTCTTTAACATCTTTAATGTTGTTTTCATTCATTTTCTTTGTTGAAGAAATATTATTAACTTTCTTTGATTTATTCTTTTTCTTACTCATATTATCCTCATTTGTTTATAAATCATATTGGTACATAATCATGCTAAGCATTGAAATCGAAGCAGTTTCAGTTCTTAATATTCTCTTACCCAAACTTACTTCTTTTGTACCATTTTGTACTAAGCTTTCAACTTCTTCCTTGCTAATTCCACCTTCAGGTCCAATGATAATAGCTATTTTCTTAGCATCTGGATTTTGTTGAAGTATCTCTTTTATATTTGTTTTTTCTTCATTTTCATATGCAACAAGTGCTAAATCATATTCTTTAAGTACTTCATTCATTTCTTTAAAGCTTATTGGATTCTCGATTGTAGGAATAATGTTTCTCTTACTTTGTTTTGCAGCAGCTTCAGCAATAGTTTGCCATCTTATTATCTTCTTATTATCCTTGATTTTACCTATACAAAACTTCATTTCAACCGGATAAATCTTATTGATTCCAATCTCCACGTTTTTTTGGATAATCAATTCCATTTTGTCAGATTTTGGTATTCCCTGAAACAATGAAACCTCTACTGTAGGCTCTGTTGATTCTCTTTCTTCTACGATGTTGCATACTATTTTATTCTCGCCAATTTCGCTAATCTTGCATAAAAAACTGTTTCCTTTTTCTTTATTAGAAACAATCAACTCATCATCTATCTTCATTCTTAAAACATTCTTGATATGGTTGAAGTTTTCATCTTTTATGTCAACTGAATTATTATAAAATTGGTCGTTTTCCACAAAAAAATTATACATAGTTTTAACCTCAATTTGAATGATACCATTTACAACCTAAGTTTTCAATAAAAAATTGATTTTTACTAATCTTATGATATAATTCAAGCGTAGTTATCATTAAGGCTTTGCCTTATTAAAGGAGAGTTATATGAAGAGATTTTTTAAATGTATTTTTGTATTATTATTTTTAGCAGTTTGTGCTTTGGGTATATTTTTTATAATTGATTATAGTAGAGCTTCTGAAGGAAAAGCTCCTATCTTCTGCTTACAAGACGAAGCTGTTAATGATGGTGGTACAGTTATCTATAAAGGTGCATTCTACAAAGTAATTGATTATCACAAAACAATCAACTATAGTAAAAACATTTTCTACGATGATGTTAAAATTGGAAACTATGGTATGAAATATGAAGACTACGAATCTGAATGGAATAAACTAATCGAAAAATATAAAGAAAATGAATACACTCCAGTAACAACAGAAACTCTTTCTTCTATTAAAGATATTAAAACTGGAGCTACTATCGAAGTAACAGAAAGTTCTGCTGAATTTGATGCATTGATAAACAAAATCGAATTCAAAAGCGATGCTGTTGTAGATGGTATGTTCCAATACGAACTATTTGTTTCTTCAAAAAATTCAACTTATGCATTTGGCTATGTTGAAGACGCTGAAGGAATTAAGGGTGGATTAATTAAGAATATTTCTGATTTAAGTTATTCTGAATTAGATGCAGAAACAACTAACACTTTAGTTCAAATAATCAAAGCAAATTTAAAAGAGTAATAAATAAAAAAGGAAACTATTTAATAGTTTCCTTTTTCTTTGTTATAAAACAGACTTAAATTATCTGTCATCTCTATCTTCTGGATGTATATCAGTTAGTACTACTGAAGTTCTTCCAAATTTATCTTCACTAATTTTGTAATCTCCTTCTTGTATTTCAGCAATTAAATGTTCTTGCGCTTTATCTACATCTTCTTCATGTATGTTTCTTTTTTCATCTAACCAATACATTCTGTCTGTAGCCTCATTTATAATTGGCATTGCTTTAGTTAAATATTTTCTTAAAGCATTTAAATCTTTTGAATCCATTGCATCCATAACATGGACATAGCTGTCTACCAAATCATATAATTCTGTACGTGAATTTATAAAATATTTATCTGAAACTTGTAAGTTGGTTGCAAAATTATTGTCAGAACGATCATATTGATCAAGCGCTAAACAATATCCTGAAAAGCCATCTACGCTATTCATTTCTTGATAGAAACACATTCTATTTCTTTCATCTTCACTATAACAATATTGTCCTACATTATTCCACGCAAACTCTTTTACAAAAGCTTTGTATTGATCAGCAATTGCTGCATAATCTTCATAAGAAACAGCATTAGAGTTTTGATCATACAATCCATTCAAACCTGCTATATCTCTAATTAAATCATTTCCTTCACTTCTTTGATTTTCATATAAATCACTTATTACTTCGTCTACTGCAGGAGAATATCCAGAAGCAATCATGTTTAATTCATTTCTGCTCATAGTATTAGCATATACTTCAGCTGCATGATCTAATGCTTCTTCTTTATTATGTGCACTCATTGCTACTGTTGCTCCAATCATTGAAAGTACAAGCAAAGCAGTAACACCAGAAACTCTGAATTCTTTTGATTTTAAGAATCCTTTAATCTTTCTTTTATCAATCTTAATTTGAGGTTGTGCTTTATTATTATTGTTTCTTTCTACTCTACCTGTATAATTAATGTTTCTTTCTCCCATATTCTTACTCCTTGCAATAAAAATATTACTTTTCATTTTGACTTTTTAAATTTGGTATTATCATTGCTCTGACAGCATAATTTCTATCAGATTTTCTCTTCTCCAATTCAGGTTCAAGAATATTATCTACAATTTCTCTTTGAACTTTACCAGAAATTATCATTCTATTTGTTTCTTCATCTTTTCTGCCGATATAATGACAAATTTTCTTTTTATTAAAATCTCTATGTAAAATTGTTCTAACAAATTCAACTACATAATCTTGCAAATCCTCAGGAGTGACTTCAGTTCTGTACGGATGCTCTACTACAACACTATATGTTGGTTCTATTTTAATTGTGCCACCCTTTTCCGCATAATTAGATGTAGAAATAGATTTAATCGCATATTTCTTTTCACCATGCGTAACTATGTACTTTTCATTTGTAAGACTAAATGCAATTATTGCACTACCATCTTCAAATCTAGTAGTTTTTGGGAACAATTCCTCTTCGCTCATTTTCCTCTCCATAGATATACTTATTCAAAATTATTATATCTAAAAAAACTCTAAAATACTTGTAAATTACATAGATTTAATATTTGTAAACAAAACTAAAAATTACCAAAACTTTACAATTTCTGTGCCTCTCTTTTTTATGCTTGCAACAAAAAAAGAGTAACTATTTCTAGTTACTCTTACTTGTATGGTGGCCCGAACTGGAATCGAACCAGTGACACAAGGATTTTCAGTCCTCTGCTCTACCAACTGAGCTATCAGGCCATTATTAGACATAAAAAAAATGGCGACCCGGATCGGGCTCGAACCGACGACCTCCGCCGTGACAGGGCGGCGTTCTAAACCAACTGAACTACCGGGCCGTAAGTAAAATGGTGGTCGCTATAGGGCTCGAACCTATGACCCCCTGCTTGTAAGGCAGGTGCTCTCCCAGCTGAGCTAAGCGACCATATTTACTGACAAGCATTAGTATACTAAATATTAAGTTGCTTGTCAACAATTTTATTGAATTTTTTTAATAAAAAATGACTGTATTTTTGATACAGCCATTTTCTACTAATTTCTCTCTATTTGCTGTCTCTATTGAATCTTCTCTTTTAAGATTTCAACAGCTTTCTTATATTGAGTATCCTTGTCTGTCTCTAATTTTGAAGTATATTGGTAATCATCTACTACAACATCTGGCTCTACACCAACTTTATTTATTGAGTTATGATCAGGTGTAAAGTATTCTTCTATTGTAAGTTTCAAACCACTTCCGTCTGTTAAGTTATATATTGCTTGAATAACGCCTTTACCATAAGTTTTAGTTCCTACTATAGTAACGTTATCTGCTTTTTCTTTAAGTGCTGCTGAGAAAATTTCTGATGCACTTGCAGAATATCCATTTACTAAAACAACTGTAGGCATTGTAATTTTTTTGCTTGTTTTTGCTTTTGTTATTGTTTCTTGGTCTTTATTATTCTTTTCAATTAAAATATTTGTACCTTTATCTAAGAAGTAATCAGCCATCTTTGTTGATTGATCTACAAGTCCGCCACCATTATTTCTAATATCAACTATTAGAGCTTTAATTCCTTGGACAGCTAATTTATCATATTCTGTCTCGAATTGTTCTGCAACTTTTCCATCATAAGAATCAACTGCAATGTATCCAATGTTTCCTTCAACTACTTGACCTTTAACATGAATTATTTCAACTTTTCTTCTTGTTACAGTGAACTCTAATGTTTGTGTTCCTCTTAATACTTTAAAAGTTACTTTTGTTCCTTCTTTTCCTCTTAAATCATCTGCAACTTTATCTAACTCATCTCCAGCAAAACTTATTCCATTAATGCTTGTAATATAATCTTCAGCTTGTACTCCAGCTTCTTCTGCTGGTGAATTTGGAATTACTCCATATATTTTTACTAGATTCTTTTCTTCATCTAAAACTAAATAAACGCCTATACCAACAAAGTTTCCATTTGTATCTTCCATCAAGTCTGTCATTTCTTCTTTAGTATAGTATGCAGAATATTTGTCGCCTAAACCAGCAACATATCCTTTTATTGTGTATTCTGCCATTTGGTTTTCATCTACAGTTCCAATATATTCAGAATCAATTTTGTTTCTAATTAAATGTAGTTTTCTTGATAGATTTGATGATTCTAATCCTGCTCCAACAACATTTTCTGTTTCGTCTCCTCTAAAGAAACTAACAAATGCTGAATCTCTATTTCCTCCGTATATAACAAGTATAACTAAAATTGCAGTTATAATTGCTGTGCATATAATTGTTAATATTGTTTTTAAAACGTTATTCATTTGTGTTATTTTCCCCCTCTGTATTTTGCTCAGTGTTTTGATCTGTATTTTGATTTTCTCTCGTTGATAAATATGTTTTTGGATCAACTGCTACTCCATTTTCTCTAACCTCAAAGTGAACGTGAGGTCCAGTTGAGTTACCAGTAGAACCTAAATACATAATTTGATCTCCTTGTTTTACAACAGAGCCAATCCGTAAATTTTCCAAAAATCCATTTCCATGTCCATATAGTGTAACAATCTTCTTGCCTAAGTTATCCATTCCATGATCAACCATTACACAATTTCCATAACCGCTCATCCATCCATAATAAATGATTACACCATCTGCTGCAGCATAAACTGGATCGTTAGTTCTTCCACCAATATCAATTCCATTATGATTTTTAGTAATACCTTGAATTGGATGTAATCTGCTTCCAAATGGTGAAGTAATATAAGATGTTGTGTAGGTTGGCCAAATCATTACGCCACCTGTATAAAACAATTCATAAGTTGAAGAATAAATTGATCTATTAATTAATCCTTCAATTTCAGATTGTTGTTTTTTGTAACTATCAATTTGAGCCATCAGTGTTAATTCACTGTCGTTCAAACTTTTCTTTTCATTTTCTAAAATAGTTTTTGTATTTGTAAGTAAAACACTTTGTTTTTCATTCTCTGCTTTAATCTTTTTTAATTCATCTTTTTTTGCAATTAGCTTTTCGTTCTTTTCATTAATTGCTTGCATTTCGCTCTTTATTTCCGAAATCTTTTTATTATCGTAATCTGCAATCTCATCAAGAACAATATAATTAGATAAGAACTCAATTATATCTTTTGAATTAAGTAAAACTTCTAAATATGAAATCTCTCCTTTTGCATAAATAGCTCTTAATCTTTTCTTTAATACTTTCTTTTCTTTTTCATAATCTTTTTTTAGTTTTTCTAACTCTTTTTCTGATGTGAAGTATTCGTCTTGAGCAATTTTATAATTTTTTTCTGAAACATCTAACTTTCTTTGAAAATCATCAATCTGATCTTGCAGCTTTTGAATTTGTAATTCTTTTGCTGTCAATTCTGTTTCTACATAACCTAATTGCTGATTAGCTGTATCCAAGTTGTTAGTAACTTGTTTTTGTTGTTCTTGTAAAGTTAGTGTTCTAACTGTTTCGTTTGTCGCGTTCGCTGTTTGATTTGTCTCTGTCGTATTGTTCTCTATAGCATTTTCTGCAGCGTAGGCAAAATTAAAAGAGAATAGCACTACTATTGTTAAACTACATACAACTGTGTTTAAAAACTTTTTCATGCTATTCTCTCCTTTCTTAGTATTTATAATTAATCTAATATAGTGTAACCACCAGGTAAATAATCAAGTGGATTATAGAATGCTGCACTAAAGAAACTTGCAAAACTATTTGCTTTTCTTATTTCAAAGTGTAAGTGTGGTCCAGTACTTGAACCTGTATTTCCTGATGTTGCAATAACTTGACCTTGTCTTACATATTGTCCATTGCTTACATGACTTGATGATAAGTGTCCATATAGTGTAACATATCCATCTCCATGGAATACCATTATATAATATCCATATCCATTTCTATCATATTCGTTGTATGCATATCCTGATGCTGCGGCATAAACATTTTCATATCTTGCTCCAATATCAATACCTTTATGCCATCTGCCCCATCTTTGTTTCATTCTAGATGTGACATATTTATTATTGCATGGCCATATAAATGATCCATCAAATTTCAATCCTGCTGATCCTGATCCGCCACTAGTTTGTTTTTGTGCTTTTCTCCATGCTTCTGCTAATGCAGAGTCAACTCTTGCAATTGCAGCGTTGTACTGATCAATTTCTGCTTGTGTCTTCTTCTCTTCGTCTGTTAATTTAGAAAGAGCTTTTTGTTTCTCAGCTTCTGCTTTCTTTAACTCTGTTCTCTTTGTTTCTTTTGCTGATTTATTTTCTTCAACTTTAGTTTTGTTTTCTTCTATTTGCTTTTTAGCTGCTTCAATTTCTTCTTTTTCTGTTTTGATAGAATCAATCATTTTACCATCAGCTGCAGTAATTTGTTGAACAGCATCATAATTAGCAAGCATATCAATATAGTTTGAAGAACCTAATAAGAAATCAAGATAAGAAATATCACCTTGAATATACATAGCGGTTAATCTTTTCTTAAGTTGTTTCATTCTTTCTTTAAGTTGTTTTTCTTTTACTTCAATCTCTTCTTGCTTTTCTGTAATATCAGCATTTAAATCATCAATCTGAGCTTGTAAAAGTGAGATTTGTCCTTCAATATCAGACACAGCAGCAGAAGCTGTTTCTGCAGCTTTCTTTGCTTCTGACTTTTCACCTTGCACTTCAGAAAGATGGCTCTTAGCATTATTAAGTTTTTGTTGTTCTTCATTTCTTTGTTGTTGAAGTTCTGCTTCAGTAGCAGCAAAAACAGATGATGCAGTTAAAATAAACATCAAAACAAAAGTAAGTAGAATACTTAAAATTTTGGTTTTCATTGGTTTTCCTCCAAATTGTTTCTAACGTTTTTCTCAAATAAGATTTTTCGTTTGCAATTATGCATTTAAATATTTCTTCATTGAAATTGATGAACCTAATACACCAATTCCCATACCTAATAACAAATATACTCCTAATACTCTTAAGAACAATTCACTAAATGTGTAGAATGAAACACTTAATGATTGAATTACATTTGATTCAAGAATACTATTTAATATTCCGTTGTAAACAAGCATCATAATTATTACGCTTATTGCTGCTGAAATAATTCCAATAATTAAACCTTCAATTATGAATGGGCCTCTAACAAAACTATTTGTAGCACCAACATATTTCATAATTTCAATTTCTTTTCTTCTTGCATATACTGTAATCTTAACTGTATATGCAATGATTGCTATAGATATTACAACAAGGATTACTAGAATAATTAATGTTCCCATTCTAATTCCTCTTGCAATATTATTTAATTTAGCAATTGTATCATTGTCTGTACTGATTTCCTCAATACCATCAAACTTCATTATCTCGTCTTGAACTTGTTGGTTCTTACTTAAATCAGTTAATGTAACGAAGTATGAAGCTGGCAAGAAGTTTTCTTCGTCTAATCCTTCAAGAACATCCTGCTTGTCTCCAAGTCTTTCTTTGATAGATTTCATTGCTTCTTCTTTTGAAATAAATGTAACTGTGTTAACAACTTTCTTTCCATCAATTTCGATATTTTGGATTTTTGATTTTAATCCTTCAAGAATGTATTCTTCAACATCATCCTTGATTACAACTCTCATGCCTTGCTTATTTTCAACTTGTTCCATAACGAAGTTGATGTTTTCACCAAGTACAAAGAAAATACCGAATATAAACATTGTTGCAATCATAATTGCAATTGATGCACTACTCATTTTTCTTTGCTTAAATACACTTTTAAATGCTTCTCTAAGCATATAACTTAAACTATTTAATCTCATCGTAACCACCTTTTTTATCTGAAACTATAGTACCTTGATCAATTCTGATAACTCTTTTGTTCATTGCATCAACTATGTCTTTAGCATGAGTTGCAATAACTACTGTTGTTCCTCTTAAATTGATGTCGTTAAGAATACCCATAATGTCCCATGCAGTGTTTGGATCTAAGTTTCCTGTAGGCTCGTCTGCAATAAGCATTGATGGATTATTAACCATTGCTCTTGCAAGTGCAACTCTTTGTTGTTGACCACCAGATAATTCATCTGGATATTTATTTGCTTCCTTGCTTAGTCCAACTTGTGCTAATACAAGTGGAACTTGTCTTCTAATATGTTTTGGTGCTGCTTTAACAACATTCATTGCGAAAGCAACATTTTCATATACTGTTCTATCTGGAAGAAGTCTAAAGTCTTGGAAAACAACTCCCATACTTCTTCTTAAATAAGGAATTCTACTTTGTTTTAAGTTAGTAGTATCCTTTCCGTTTATAATAATTTGTCCTGATGTTGGATCTTCTTCTTTCTCAATCAACTTGATTAATGTTGATTTACCTGAGCCTGAACTTCCAACTAGGAATACAAATTCACCTTTTTCAATTTTAAAACTTGCATTATGAATAGTTTCGTTTTCTGCCTTGTCATATGTTTTTGAAACATTTCTAAATTCGATCATTAATGTAGTATCCTTTCCATATAAAAACAAGTATCGTTTTTATCATATTCACACTTATAATCATACCAATAAAAGTTAAGCTTTTCAATTAAAATAAGCCTTTCACGGCAAAATGAAAGGTTTTTGAAAAATAGTTGAAATATTGGTGAAACATAAAGGTTTCAACAAATAAAAAAGACGCTCAATTTAGCGTCTTTTGGTTTACTTTTAACGTTATATTTAACCATATTATTCCATTTTGGCTATATTGTTAATAAATTCTTATTAGATTTTGTTAATGATCTTGATTCTAACTTTTTAACCAATACTGTATCTTCTATTCTAATTCCAATTCTGCCAGGAATATAAATACCTGGTTCACATGTAACTACATTATTTTCTTGTAAATCCCAATTTACCTTATGACTTAGTATTGGCTTTTCGTGAACTTCAATTCCTACACCATGTCCAAGTCCATGAATCAAATCATATCCTCTAGCTTGTAATTCTGTTTCAACACCTTTAGCAATTTCCATTCCTGAAGCACCATCTTTTATTTTCATTCTGGCTCTTTCTTGAACTGCTAATAAAAACTCATAAAGTTTTGCATCTTCCTCGCTTGGTTGTCCCGCAAAGATAGTTCTTGTCATATCTGCACAATATCCTCTATACTTTGCGCCAAAATCTATTAAAATTGGATCTCCTGGTAATATTTTTCTATCAGTTGGTATTGCATGTGGCTTTGAAGAATTTGGTCCAGTTGCAACTATTGTGTCAAAAGCTTCTCCATCTGCTCCATTCTTTAAAAAGAAATAAACAATCTCTGCAACTATTTCTTTTTCTGTCATTCCAACTTTTATAAAATCTAGTAAGTGTAAGAAACAACTGTCTGTGATGTTGCATGCTTTTTCAATACATGCTATCTCATCTTCATCTTTTACCATTCTTTGTTTTTCAATGAACTTACTAGCTTCTACTAGTTCTTTTATTCTATATTTAACTAAAAATTTTGAGTAATCCACATAAGTAACATATTTTTCTTCAAATCCAACTTTTTCACAATCTGCAAAAAAGTTTAAATCATCTTCTTCATTTAAATCATTGTAGTCATAACAAATAATTCCGTCATTAATAGTTAATCTACTGTTAACCTCTTCAATATATCTTCCATCAGTAATAAAAACATTCTCTTGCTTAGTAATTAATAGTGTTCCTTCCGCAGTTAGGCCTGTTAAATAACGTACACTAACTGGGTTAGTTACTATCATTCCATCAATATTAGATTGATTTAACTTTGCTTTAAGTTCTCCAATTCTATTACTCATGTTTCCCCCTTTAGGAATTATGCGTGATAAATTCCTAATGTAAAAATATTTAATAATGCAAGTAGTAAAATATTTGTTGGTATAAACATAACTATGATCGTTGATATTACAATGAATGGTCCAAATGGTATATTATCTTTTGCCTTCTTCTTTTTAAAGATTAGCAGTACAATGCTGATGAATGCACCAATTAAAAATGATGTTACTGCAATCATTAGTATTTTAGGAAATCCCATAACTAAACCAAGTGCAGCCATTAATTTCACATCACCAAATCCCATTGCTTCTTTGTTAGTAATCAATCTTCCTATCAATGTGATTATTCCGAAGATTGCTCCTCCAACTACAAAACCAACGAAGTTATTAACAACAATATTAAAATCTATATATCCAAATATAATTGTAAAGATAATTCCTATTTCAAAAACAGTTAGCGCTAATCTATTAGGAATACTACTATCTTTATAATCGATAACAAATATTAAAACTAAGATTGGAGCTAACAATAAAAACTCTAATGTTTGTAAATTTAGCCCACCAAAGTATAAAAGAATTATATTGATAATTGCCATTGAATACACTAATTTGTTATTCAATTGCATATTAGGAAGATAATTATTAAAGAATGCACGGCAAACAATTCTTTTATTATCTCTTAATCTAATTATTGACCAATCTAAAAATTGGCCGATGAGCATTCCTGCGACGCCCACCAAAAAATAATATAATATGCTTATATCATTTATATACATATTTTCTCCTCTGTCATTTAGACTTGTTTGTTGATTTTATCTAAACGACGTTGTTCTATTTTTCTTTTGAATTTACTAATAGCATGTTTTTCTGGTGTGAATGGTTTTGTTAATATTGAGAACATTTTCATTCTCTTTGCACCCCAAACATCTGTGAATAATTGATCTCCAATTTCAGCAACATTTTCAGGTGCCATATTTAATTCTTTCAATGCCTTTTTTAATCCTCTTTTTAATGGTTTGCATGATAATAAGAAGAATGGCATATTTGCTTCATTTGCAAACTTAGAAATCTTTTCTCTATTCTTACTATTTGAAGCAATACATAATTTTATATTTGATTCTTGTAATGATTTAATCCATTCAAAAACATTTTCTAAATTTTTTCCATCTAATCCAATTAGAGTATTATCTACATCTAGAATTACTCCAGTTAAATTATTATCTTTAAAAAACTGTGGACTAATATCTGTTACTTTATCAAATTGTGCATCTGGTTTACGCATTTAAAGTCTCCGTTTCTATCCTTCTTTTGCCCATATAATTAATCTTGATACTCCGTCGTCTGTACATGTTGCTAGAGATATTTCTCTTCTATTTTCTGTCTTTCTAATAGCATAATCAAAATCTACTGATGATGTTTCATATTTATTGTAAATAACATATCTGACTTTTTCGCCATTTCTACCTGTTATATAAATATAATCACCATTATTCAATTTTTTATTATTAGAAAAGAATCTACTATTATGATAGTTATGTCCATAAATAACTGTATTTCCAATAACATTTACTGCTGGTGTTTCAGTTGGTCCGTATACCCATCCTGGTGCGACATCCATTGATGATAAAGATGATTTACTTAAAATTGGGTAGCTAACATTTGTTTTTGGAATATTAATCCAACCAATTACATCATATCCTTTATACTTTAATGGAATTGCATTGTTGTTGCTATTTCCACTGTGACCACTATTTCCGCCACTGTTTCCACCATTTCCTCCGCCTGGTTGTGTGTTGTTTTCACCCGGTTGTGGATTAGGATTTGGTGTAACTTGATTTTCAACTCTATTAGTTAAAGGAACCTCAATTGTATTAGCTACAGTATTTTCTTCTGCAATCATATTTTGAAATTGCTTTTCTAAATCTGCTATAGCATCTTCTTCTTGTTTATCTTTTATAATATCGAAAATCCAGAAGCCAAAAGCAACTATTGCTCCAACAACTACAATTATTAATATTACAGTTAATAATCTATTAAATCTATTCATATCTCTTCCTTTATTTAATATATCCGTTAACTCCGGCCCAAATAATTAATCCTAATTGAATTACTAAAATTATTGGGAATCCGAATTTAAAGTACCATTTTTTTGTTTTGTGTCTGAATATTTGCATTCCGGCAATTCCACCAATGCTACCTCCAAAAAGTACAAATGCAAATAGTGCTTTTTCACTTACTCTCCATTGGTTTGTTTGCGCTTCATGTTTATCGTACCACATCATCAAAAAACTTACAACATTCATTACTAACAAATAGATTAGTATTACTTTTACTTGTAAAAAATTTTCTAAAAACTCCATTTCTTATTCCTATCTAAAAAAATTAATTAAACATAAGATTGTTATATGCAATGGATAGTATATATAAAACATCCATTTTACAAATTTATTAGATATGCCTTTCTTACCATTTGATAAGAACGGAATCATACTTCCGATAAAAGTAAATATTCCATAATTTGCCAAAATATCTATTGGTGCAAATGCATTTGATCTTATATTTATAAAAGCGATAAATATCATCGCTATGCAAGCAAGTATAACAGTTAGATATATGCTTTTTTCTCTTCTATCTTTTGTTTCAACATCTTTGAATGGAAACAAATAATAATATGCAATCATAAGTCCTATTCCATATATAGAATAATCAACATAAACTATTGAAAACAAAACACATATTGTTACTATAATTAAAGCTTTGTATATAGCTTTAATCTTGTCTTTCTTTAATAATTGTAAAACTATTAATCCTAAAATAAATGTCCAATAAACATTCCAATAACTAAAAGTTAATTGTAAATCTTTAGATCCTAGCCATAACATCCATTTGTATGGTATTTCAGAAATTACAGCAAATAATAATAGTCTTAAAATGTATTTTTTTAAATCATGTGTTTTTCTATATCCCATGACAATTTGAAATGCAAAGATTGGAAAAGCTATTCTCCCGATTGACTCCATCCAAACAAATTCGCTAGTATTAAAAACTAGCATCCTTGCATGATCAAATGTCATACAAATTATACCTACTAATTTAAGTAAAAAACTCGACACTGTTTTTCTCCATTAATCAATAATATCTTCAAATGGTATTTTCTTTAATGCAATTGTTGTTCCATTAAGATATGCTAAATTTCCTTCTTCAACGTTGAAAGTTAAACTATAGCTGCATAACGCTTGCTTGTATATCTTAAATCTCTTATTAATCTCGTAAGAACCATACTTTCCATCACCTAATAGTGGTAGACCAGCAAATGCTAAGTGAGCTCTGATTTGATGTGTCTTTCCTGTATGTAAAGTAACATCTAATAAAGAAATATTCTTTTCTTTATTTTCTTTTATCAACTTATATGATGTAGTAATTTTTGTGTACCCCTTTTTAGGCTCTTTAGAAATAAAAACTAAAGATTTCTTTCTGTCTTTAAATAAATATCCATTAATTGTCGCATTTGATTTTGGTATACCATAGCAACAAGCAATATAATGTTTTTCAATTGATTGACTTTTAAACATTTCAATTATTTGGTTCAAAGCGTCTTCATTTTTAGCAAATATTACCAAACCTGTTGTATTTCTATCTATTCTATGGCAAGGCTCAATATAAGAATATTGTTTCTTTAAATATGATGTAATAGAGTTTTCGCCCTCTACTTCGATATCTTGTGGTTTGTTAACAACCAAAATATTCTCATCCTCATATACTTTTGGTATATTAATTTCCTTTTTTGTGCCTTCAAATTCGCTGTCAACAATATAAACCTCAAGCTCATCCCCATATGTTAATTCTACATTATCATTAATACGTTTGCCGTTTAATTTAACATCCTTTTTTCTTAATGCCTTATAAACAGAATTAACATTCAACTTTGGATACTTTGAAGTTAAAAATGTGGTTAA
Organism: uncultured Clostridia bacterium; assembly: GCA_946410665.1. Lineage (GTDB taxonomy): Bacteria > Bacillota > Clostridia > TANB77 > CAG-508 > CAG-793. The sequence goes on from CAMKBC010000001.1 coordinate 79,540, forward strand.
TTTTTTTCCTGAGTCTTCATACTCAACTAATAATTTTTTCATAAATACCTCTTATAGCCTAGATTATACAATTATTTTAAAAATCTGTAAATAAAATGGGTACATTACTTGACAACGTCGAAAAAAAAGTGTAGAATAACCATTGTCATCGCAAATGCAGGTGTAGTTCAATGGTAGAATGTCAGCCCTCCAAGCTGAACATACGGGTTCGATTCCCGTTACCTGCTCCAAATTTAAAACTAGTCGCAAGACTAGTTTTTTTGTTGTCATTTTATTGTAATAGGTTTGTCGTTGATATAGAAATTTCATAACTATATAATTATGGTTGGTTATTTTAACTATTTTTTATAGGAGGTACAAATGAAAAATAAAGCTATAATTATTATAGTCATCGTTGGCGTTTTAATTGCTGCTATAGTAGCAACGGTAGTTGTTATCAATTTAAATTCAAACAAAATCATTGATTCACCTGTTGTTAAAGCTATAAACGATAACAGCAACTTACCTGTTAAATATATGAGCGCACGCGATGGAGCAAACTTAAATTTAAGTGGTTATGAACGCTTAAACAACTTTATGTCTGTTGATTATAAGAATTCATCTATTTCTTTTAGTTACTATGGATACCCAAATGACGAGTCTGATTACTACTTAGGTGAAGTTGAACTATTAGACAACAAATTCAATATTCTTGGAGTTACTATTGGTGATGACATGAATTCAGCAATTTCTAAAATTTCTAAATACGGATTTAAATTAGATAATGAAAATAGAAATAATAATTTTGTTGCTACACTTACTAATGGTGACTATACAATAAAACTTAATGCAGATTCACGTAATTATGATGGAAATGAATCTAATCCTAAAATCACATCTATAAAGTTAAGAGCTAATAGTGAATACTTAGGAAATAGAGTTTATTAATATTTTATGAAAGGCGGATTAACAAATGAAAAAATCAGTAATAATACTAATTGTTTCTTTGTCAATAGCAGCATTACTTATTGGCGTAGGTATTGCTATATTATTTATTAATTTAAACAAAGAAAAGGTTCCAATGTCTGCAGAAGGATTTGCTAGCACTATGACTCAAAAAGGCTATATAGTTCAAAGCTCAAAGCAACAATTTGCAGCATATGATTATGTAGAAAAATCTTATATTAGTGCTCCACAAGATCTATCTTATAAAGTAGAATTTTATGAACTTACTAATGAAGAATACGCAAAAGCTTTTTACGAAAACAACAAAGCTATATTTGAAGATTCTAAAAGTGGCATTGTTACTTCTTCACTAAATTTAAATGGAAAAAATTATTCAAAATACACATTATCATCTGGCGGTAAATATAAGGTTGTTTCACGAGTTGCTAATACTGTTATATTCTTAAACGTTGATGATAACCATAAAGATTCTGTTAACAAATTATTAGATGAATTCGGATATTAGAAAGGAGAAAACTATGGAAAACAACACTAAAAAATCAGGAAAAGCTGGATATATCATAACAATAATATTCTTATTAATAGTTATTGTTATTCTTTCAGTTTTATTTGCTTTTAAAGAAACAATATTCCCTGTAGCTAAAGGAAACGTTGCTGTTGATTCAAATACATTAATTTCAAATACACTTGTTGAAAACACTACAAACACTATAAACGAAACTGCTCAACGTGATTTAATCAATTCTGTTAAAGGTTATTGGATTGCTACAACCGGAGATCTATTTCTATCAATTTCAGATACTACAGATAGTTCAGGAAATACTACTACCAACTTTAGTTTAACTGGTGCTTCTGGTGTAACTGCTTCTCCTTGCACAATCGATTCTACTAAAATTAATTGTAACAACAAAACATATAGTTACAAAATTCAAGGAAATTATTTAATTTTGTCTTATGATAATATTGTGCATAACTTTGTTCCATCAAATTATTATCAATTAAGCAAACAATCAAAAAAATACTATGCACAAATTATGGGATACTCAATAAAAGATTCTTCTGAAGAAATTAAAGATTCTCCAATTACTGGTGAGTATATTAACAAAGCAATACTTGGAACTTGGAAAGATAATCATGTTGATGAAACTTTAACCTTTGAATTACAAAATGGTAGTATAATTGCTTCAAAAGTTGATCAAGCTAATAATCAAGTTTCTTTAAATATTCCAGTTGGTATGAGCGAAAAATATATACAATTTATTGATAGTTCAACTACTTCAGATACATATTATTCATATCAAATAACAGACAACGGAAAAACTCTAACGATTAGTGCAGGTGGCGAATATGGTTTAGTTATTTATACATATACAAAAGTTGAAACTTCGTCTCTTCTTACAAACCAACAATAAAATAAAAGTGGAAAGAGAACTCTTTCCACTTCTTTTTTTAGCAATATCTGCATAGTATTGATTCTAATCCAATATCTAAATCTATATTTCCATTTTTAGAATTTTCATCTAAGTTTATTAATTGTTCTATTATCTTTTCTAATTCTTCCACTTTAAAGTAACTTGCTTGCTGACCATACTTTCTAATTAAGAATGTTTGATTAGGTTTTAATTTTAAAGTTTCAGCAACATTATTTCCATTGCACAATTTATATAGATACAACTTTTTAAAATGTCTATAAAGCATTATCAAAATCATTTGTGTTGGTTCTCTATAGTATTGTAGATTATGCAATGTTTCAATTGCTTGACCAATATCTTTTTTACCTAGTTGATCAGTTAAATCAAATATTGCACTCTCACTTTTCTTAATAACCAAAGCATCAACATCTTCTTTTTTTACTGTTCCGTTAGGTCCAGCATATTCAATGAGTTTACGAATTTCATTGATAATATCTTGCATGTTTGTTCCACAACACTCAACAATATATTGTGCAACATTTTCTGGAACAGTTACATTATATCCTTTTCCAATTCTTACAATTTCTTTTACTAATTGCATTGGACTAAGTTCTTTAAATTCTTTAATCTCCCCAACTTTTTCTATCGTTGTATATAGTTTATTTTTATCAGCGCTATCTTCTATAAACACCAATTCAACGTCGCTAATATCATGTTCATTTATGTATTCTGAAATTGAATCAGCTACATAATTCTTTTTAGTAAATAATCCACAGTTCTTGGCAAAAATTATTTTCTTCTCAAAACCGAATGCTGGTGTCTCAATATCAGAAATAATCTTATCGACGTTGCTGTCATCAACTTGGATAAAATTAATTCCTAATTGAAGGTCTCCAAATGATTTCTTTAATTTTCTTAAGTATTGATCTTTTAAAAAATTGTCTGTGCCATAAATTAAATAAACCATTTTAACCTCCTTTTCTTATTTTCCAAAGATAATTCTAAACACCTCTGATATGCTCCAAGCTTGTGCAAAACAGCCTTTTCCACTTTTAGCATTTTCAGAATCATAAACTTCTGATATATTATCAAGTAAAATGAATCTTAAAGAAACAAGTAAATATATAAGTCTTATACTTAGGCACAAGCCTGAAACTATAGGGATAGAGCTGGACGAGCATGGTTGGGCAAATGTAGATGAACTGATTGCAGGGATATCAAAGACTCATGAAATGAATAT
>CAMKBC010000002.1 GCA_946410665.1 uncultured Clostridia bacterium
TAGATTACTATGTATACGACTCATCATGGAACCATACAGAAACACCATGGCATGTAACAGACATGAATCATACAAGAACAGACTCTATAACAACAGATGTTGAATTTAAAGAAAAAGAAGTTGCATGGCTTCAACCAATTGTTGAAATTATTCCAAGAGAAAAAGATTTCTATCATGTAGATCACATAGATATTAAATTAGCAACAGCAAGAATCAATATGCAAATTGGTGGTTTAGTATGGATTGAACAACAAGTAATCAAAGGAGCAGATGCAAACGGAATGAGATTCAACGGTAGATTTGATAACGGCGAGTCACCATTCAAAGGTATTTTAGTTCAATTATTTGAACTAGAAGGCAACGGAGCAAATGCTAAACTTAAAGCAGAAACAACAACAGATGCTGACGGTAGATATAGATTCTATGGTATCACAGGTGATGGAAAACCACTTGTTAATGCAATGAAAGATTACTTTGTAAGATTCTTCTACAATGGAGAAATGTATCAATATACATATTACAAGAAAGATTTATCAGGCGGATACTCTAATGCTAAAGATATAGACAGAGCATCATTCAATGACATGTTAGACATCATTAGCTCATATAATGAGAACTACAAGAAAGACGGTCAATCAAGAATAGCTTATGCAAAATATCAAAGATTAGAAAAAGCAAATCATGAATACATTGCATACAATGAAGGAAAAGACGAGACAAATCCATACAAAGGTGCATTAACATTCATTGATGTTTGGAATCAATTCTTAGAGTTTGCATGCTTTGATGATGGTTCATCAAGAGGCGAACCAAAGAACGAAGACAATAAAGCAACATGGAAGAGATCAAAGAATTACGATGCAGCATATACACAAATATATGCTTGGATGATCAACAAAGGTGTAAGTGAAACAGAAGCAAAATCAGTTTTACAATACATTAAAGACATCCAAAATATTGCAACAACATATGTTGATAAAACAGTATTACCATTCTATGATCAATTCGTAATCAAGAACATTAACAAAGACAGTGCAGAATATCAAGCAGATCAACCAAAAGTATTTAACTTTGGTGGAGTAGACTATACATACTTATACAACAAGACTTGTGACCAAGCTAGAAATGTAGACTTTGGTTTATATGAAAGAGACGAAAATTCAATTTCATTAATCAAAGATATATTCAAAGCAACAGTTAAAGTAAATGGTAAAGAACAAGATTATTTCTATCAAGGTAGAGACAATGGTGCAACAGAATTACAAGCATTATTAAATAACTACCAAGGTGGAAACAATGCAGTAGAATTATCAAGATACTTATCAGGATACGCAGTAACAGAAATGGATAACACATATATGGTTACTAAGGATGGTAAGACATACTACATTGATAAGACACCAGGAGATGATGGAAAACTAATAGTTATCGGTGATAATGATTCATTCAATGTTTCATTAAGAGCTGCTGACTACGCATTAAATAGAAGTGCATACAAAAATGATTACACATATGCTAGAGACATAAGAAAATCAGAATACTTATTCGATGAGAGTGATGCATATGGAACTGATTCAAAGAAAGATTTACAAGTATATGTAACATACAAAATTAAATTACAAAACAGCGGATCATACAACGTTAAGATTGACGAAGTAGTTGATCATTATGATGCAAAGATGTATTCATTTGATGGAACATTATCAGGAGACACATATACACCAGTTGAGTATGATGAGTATGATGGAGATGGAAAGAAGATTGGCTCACATCACAACACATTTGCAGCATCTTCAGTAGACTTCAATGGTAATGTAAAAAATCAACATGATATTAAAGTTAAAACAACATCAATAACAGGAAGAAACACAAGAATAAGCAATGAATACAATGAATTATACTTAACAGGAATTAAAGCTAAGAATAATGGTGAATTTGTAGATTACTTAAAACCAGGACAATTCGTAAATGTATTCGTAACATTCAAGGTAAACAATAATCCTGAAACACAAAAAGTTTGGTTAGACCAATCATTAAAGACTGGCGTTGAAACAATTGGTAAACGTAACATTGCAGAAATTAATCAATACGAAACATATTATGCAAAAGGTGCTAAGATTCCAGAAAACTTAAATGCTGATGGAACAGGCACACATACAGAAGTTACAGAACCACTATCAACAAAAGCTGGTAAAGTAGATTCAATCTCAAACCCAGGCAACTTATCACAATACGATTTAGATTCAAACGGAATGATAAGACAAGCTGGTGGAGACACAATCGATCCAATCAATGATAGAACACAAAAGGATGCTAGCCAAGCACCAAATATTAAATTAATTATCGACCAAAGAACAGAAGATAACAGAACATTATCTGGATATGCATATGAAGATGCAAGAAACAGAGAGAGTCAAAAAGCTGTTGTTGGAAATGGTATCGATGAAAACGAAACAAAGATTGATGGTGTAACAGTTGAATTAGTTGAAGCAATTCAAGAAGTAGATCAATATGGTACATCAACAGGAAGATATCTAGGTGAAAAAGTTTGGGGATCAGTAGTATATGGTTTCACAAATGGAGAAATGATTGATGTTTCAGAAGCTCAACAAAATCCAGAAGACAAATCATATTACACAGGTATTGGATCTTCAAAGATTATCTTACAAGGAAGCAACGATGGTATCTTACACGTAGAACAATTATTAAAATATGATAACGCAAAAGGCTACTACGGATTTGAATCTGTACCAGCAGGTGATTTCTATATCAGATTCATCTATGGTGATACAGATAGAACTGTATTAGTAAATGCAGATAATGAAGTAAACCAAGTATTAAAAACAAAAGGCATGAATGAAATTTCATATAATGGTCAAGACTACAAATCAACAACATATCAAACAGGCGTTGATCAAAACGGTATTTCATATAAACATGTTTATGGATTTACATCAGATGCATATAACACAAGAAACTTTACATTAGCAGATGGAACATTAAACAACTCAACAAACAAACCATCAATGTACTATTATGATATTGCAAGAAGTGAAGCACAAAGAGGTGTTTCAGATGCAAAAGATGTTGCATACTATAGAACAAGATCAAACAACTACTCAAAAGGTGCTAATGGAAAAACATTATTAAACAACAGAGCAGAAGTTTTAGGTTCATTCTATAAATTAGCAACATATCAATTAGATGGAAAAATTGAAACATTACAAAGAGCAATGGTAAATGAATTAGAGAAGAATACTCAAGGAGTTGCTCAAACTGGTATTATCAATACAGAAGTTGAAAAGAACACAACAAGAACAGTTGTTAATCCAACAGATATAAATCAAAAGCATTATACTTTAGATGATATAGACTTAGGATTAGAACAAAGACCAGTTGCACAATTAAAGGTAACTAAGGAAGTAGCAAACTTAAAGATTCAATTATCAGATGGTCAAGTATTATTCAATACAAACCAAGGTGTAAGCGGATTAACATACGATAAACACAACCCACACATCGGAGTTTACAAAGATGTTGCAAGTGGAAGATTATTAACAGGATACAAACTAGGATATGATGCACCAGGAAAAACACCTGAAATAATTCAAGCACAAATCGATGATGAAATCTTAGAAGGATCAACACTAGTTGCAGACTACAGAATTTCTGTAGAAAACATCGGTGAAATTGATTACAAAGATTTACAATTCTACTACACAGGTAATACAGCAAATAGCTCAACAGAAAATGTTTCAAAGACAAATGCAAAACAAATTGTTGACTATGTATCAAACGAAATTTCATATGTTGCAGCAAATCAATCAGAAGACGCACATTGGACAGTTGTTACATCAGAAGATTTAACAAACTCTAATAAGGGCGGAAATATAGAAAACGACTTAGTAAACAGAGAATACTTCACAAGAATATCTTCATACAATACACTATTAACATCAAAAGATCTTGAAGGTGATTTATTACCTACAATGGTTAATAACACAAATAACACAAAGGCTACAACTTTAAGATTATCAACACAATTAACTTCAAATACTAAGGCAAATTCTGTATATAACAACATGGCAGAATTAATCGAAACATCAAATGAACAAGGTAGAAGAATGAACTTCTCAATTGTAGGAAATGAAAAGATGGCTAAGAATACTTCTGAAGCAACAGAAGATTTAGACCAAACTGACAGAGTACAAGTAAAAGAAATTGATGCTGATGCAGCACAAAAAATCGTAATAATGCCACCAACTGGTGATAATAGAAACTACACACTAGTTATCTTAATAGCAGTAATAGCTTTAGGAATCATCGGAGCAGGTGCATTAGGAATTAAGAAGACATTCAATAACAAGACAATATTCTAAAACAAAGTGACACAATGTCACCACGAAAATAGATTATTACAATGAATTGATGAACTTCATTATAGAAAAAGAGAGGACTGACAAAATCCTCTCTTTTTTTGTGCAAAAAGTGGGGAAAGACTGTGCTGAAACAACATTTCCCAACGAGATTTAAGAGAAAAATAAAATATGCTGTAGTTCTACGAAATACAGGGCTTGAAGCGGTTTTTGTTACTAATATAATACATGCAAATTGAAATGTAACGCTAATATTCTAATAAATACTCTATTAATTAATTATTATATACGCGTGAGGAAAAAGCGTTTTATGGGTTTCGTAAAAACCTAAATCGATCAAAAGAGGAAAGAAAAATGTTAAATCAAATGAAGGATTCAAAAAGAGAAATAGCAATATTTATAACAGCAGTTATAGCACTTGTTGTTTCTATTGCTATGCTAACAAGCACAGTATTCAACAATTCAGCAACAGTTTCATTAGTATCTAAGAAATACTTGGAGTCAAATGAAGAACAAATTGGCAAAGTTGTAGTTAAATACTATGACACATATGGTGCTGAAATTGATGAGGCAACAGAAGTTAGTGGAAAAGTGGGAGATGAATATAGCATCGATGCAAAAAGAATCGAACGTTATATCTTGCAAAAAAGTCCACTAAACAGAAAAGGCAACTTTGATATCAACGATCAAACAGTTGCATTTGTTTATGAACTTGATACAACTAGTGTTGATGAAAATTCTGACGGAAAGAATGTAGTTGTAACAGTTTTTAAAAACAAGAATGAAGATGCAGCAAAAGAATATAAAATTGTATTAAAGACTGTTGATGAAAAAGGTAATCCAGTAACAGGAACTTCATATCAAGTTACAAACATCAATAACATGGTTGAAAGAAATGCAATCGATTACACAGGAAACTTTGTAATCGGAAGTTATCCAATCAACAATGTCAGCGATGATGTTTTAAAAATTAAAGAAGTAAAAGTTGCTTCTGAATACATTCCTCTAGAAGGAACAATTGATTTAACAATAGATAAAAGTTATGACGAAGCAACAGATCAATATTCTGCAGCATTCACATTAGCTGAAAAAGAAAATGTTTTAATGCAAATTGATGAAAACGCGAAAGAGATTGTTATTACATCAATTAAGAAATTGAAAGAGTTACCACCTCCAGAAAAACCTGACGAACCAGATGAACCTGATATGCCAGATTTACCTGAAACTGGAGAGAAGATTTTTGATTTAAAAATTGAAAAACAAATCAAAAATGTTGAGGTAAATACCGAGGGAAAAGTTTCTAGAATAACAAAGAAAAATGCAGATGAATTAGTAAAAGTAGATTTACCAAAATCAAAGATTGAAAAGACAACACTAACAGTTACATACGCAATCAAAGTTACAAACGTAGGAGAACTAGCAGGTTATGCAACAGGAATAGCAGATGAACTTCCAGAAAGAATGCAATTAGTAGAAGGACAAGATGATTGGAAACTACAAAACGGAGTAGCTATTTTAAATAAATATTCGAATACAAAACTACAACCAGGTGAGAGTTTTGAAGAAGATATTACATTGAAAATAAAATTAACAAACGACGATGTAGGAACAAAAATAAATAGTGCAGAAATTACAACATACTACAATGACGAAGGAGTAAAAGATAATACTCCAGATAATACAGCGAAAGAACCATTGTTAATAACAGTAAAGACAGGAGAAGAACAAATTATTGCAATTTCAGTAGTAATAGCTCTAATGTCTGCAACAACAATAGTATATGTTATCAAAAGAAAGAATACAAAAAATAGTTAGGTAACGAAATAAAACAAAGGAGAAAATATGGAGAAGAAAGTTTATAGTAAATCTACCATACTTAAAATTGCTTTATTAATTACATTTTTAGCCACATTAGTTATTGCAACAGTAATAATTAATAACCGAAATGCAGTTAATGCTGTAGGGGCATATGACAGCAATGGCATAGGATGGGTTTTTAATATTAATACAACAACAAATGAAATTACTAATTTGTATGCACCAACATTAACTGATCAACAAGCAGAGAATTTGGTGATTCCATCAACTTTAGTATATAACGCAAGAGAGTTTACAGTAAGAAGTATAGGAAGTGGATCTAGTAGTTATAGTAGTTCGTTTCCTAAAACATTAAAACATGTAACTATTCCAGATACAGTAAGAGAAATTGCGCCTTATGCATTCTATTCTCAATACTCTATGGAAAGTATAACAATAGGTAGTGGAGTAAAAACGATAGGAACATATGCTTTCTATAACTGTAGCAAATTAGAAAACATAGCATTACCAGAATCTGTAGAGACTATCGGAAATTATGCTTTTTATTACTGTACTGAATTAAAAGGTATAGAATTCCCAGAGGGGTTAAAAACAATAGGTTCATATGCATTTACCAGTTGTTCAAAACTTACAGGAGATATTGTATTTCCTAAAGGATTAACAAGTGTTGGTACAACACCTTTTAGTGGATGTACTAAAATTAAAACAGCAAAGATTTCAGATGCAGTTCCAGCTTCAGTTCTTGTAGCAATGGCTGGAAATGCAGGTTTTGAAAGTTTTGATATATATGAAGATTCAACAGTTTACAAAATTGAAGATGGTGTTTTATATAGCATAGATGGAAAGAGATTATATCTTGCTAGCAAGCAACAAAAGTATAAAAACTTTGTTGTTCCAAGTTCTGTAACAAGCATTGAACCTAATGCGTTTGGTTACGCTGGAACAATGACAGGAACATTAACATTACCAGAAGGATTACAATCAATTGGAAATTCGGCTTTTGCTAATCAAGGTGAATTAACAGGAGAATTAAGAATCCCAGATTCAGTACTTACTATTGGTTCAAATGCATTTATTGGAGCTAAAGGATTTGATAGAGTTACATTAGGATCAGGAATAACAAGAGTTGCATCAGGTACTTTCAGTGGATTAACAGATTTATTTGTAAACAATGTAATTGGTTCAGTTCAATTTACTAATGGATATTGTAGCCCAGAACCAGTTGTTCACTTCTTAAACTCAGTTAAACATGTAATTGTTAATGCAGCACCTGGTGTAAAACTAGTTAATGCAGAAACTGGAGCTGAAGTAGAGACAGGTGATTATTTAGATGAAACAACTTTTAGATATAGAGTAGAAGTTGAAAATGGACATAGCTATGATAATTTAAAATTAATTTTATTTGATGATAATAAATATGAAAATTATAAAAACGAAACTGTAGTAGAAGGACAAGAATATGAATTCCCTTCATTGTTAAGAGAAAGAACTATATATGTACAAAATCTAAATGATAGTGTAGATCTTTCTTTAAGAACATTTATCACAGAAATAAATAGAACAAATTTAACAAAATCAAGAGTTCCAGATGTAGTTGTAGGTGAATCATTCGAATACAAACATACCAAAGAACCTGTAAAAGTTAAAAAAGGTGATTTAGTAACATATAAAGTAAGAGTATATAATGAGGCAATTCAAATTGCTAGAGCAACAGAAATCACAGTGCATATTCCAGAAGGAATGACATTCGATGCAGAAAACATGACAAATAAAAACAATGGATGGATTCAAGAAGAAAATGAAATTAAGACATCACAATTAGCATTTGATGATATACATTCATATTTTGGAAACGGTAATGTTAGTTACAAAGAAGTAGAGATATGTTTAACTGTGAGTGACGACTCATTAGAATCTGAAGTGTATAAAACAGTATTTGCTGAAATAACAGGTGCAACAGGAACAGATTCTGATTCTACTCCTGGAAATGTAAACATAGCACAAAATTATAGAATTGAGGAGATAACAAATTCTAATAGTTCATCATTTATATTCGATCAAGAAGATGATGATGATTTTGACACAATAGTACTAAACTCAAAAATAAGAGTAGATTACAATTTAAGAATTGAAAAAGTTGATAAAGATACAGACGAATTGTTAGCAGGTGCTAAGTTTGAATTAATGTCTGCAGGGTACAATGAACTTGTAATTAATAATGAACTTAAAACATTTGAAGATGAAGAAATTATTGCAAATGCAACATCTGATGAAAATGGTGTTGTAGATTTTGGAGCAATAACAACATATGGAGAAGGAGAAAATATTTTCTGGATAAAAGAAATTGATGCTCCTTCAGGATATTTAACTAACATCGGAAAGAAGATGAAAGTTAAAGTTGTAAAGACAATATTAGATGAAGACTTAGGAACATATTCAGTAAAAGTATACTGTGAGTCAACAGATTATGCAGTAGATACTTCACACTATGAATTCACACCAGTAAGCACTGCAGAGCAATTAGCAAAGATGGGCTCTGGGGAAATAGTAAATGTAAATGGAGTAAACTACGAATATAATGTAGGTTCAAATTATAAACTAATTAATGATATTGATTTATCAGGAATTAATTGGACACCAATAGATAAAGGTTTAATTGGTATCATTGATGGTGATGGACACAAGATTAGTAATTTAACTATAGAAACAGGAGACAGAAGTGAAATTGCTAAAATAGGTTTAATAGGTGAATTTACAGGAATAATTGAAAATTTAACATTAGAAAATCCAAATATTCATATGACAACATTTGCAGAAGGTGTAGAAGATAACACAGATTATTATGGTGTTGGTGGTTTTGTAGGATTTATGAAACAAGGTTACATCTACAACTGTAAGACAACAGTAACAGAAGGTGCAACAGCAAGTATTACATCAGGAGTAGATAATGTTGGTGGATTTATAGGACATACAGCACCAGATGGATTAGTTACAATTATTAATTCAGAAAACAATGTTGATGTCATAGGAGCAGAAGGACTTGACGAGCCTGGTGTAACACCAGTAGAACCTGTAAATAATGCAGGTGGTTTAATAGGATGCTCTTTAGGATCAATAAATATTCAAAATAGTAAAAATACAGGAAAAATCAATAGTGGTTTATATGGTGCAGGTGGTCTAGTAGGATTTGTAAAACCTTCAGATTATGAAGAATTATCAATAACCGCAGGCTATGACGAAGATAACAAACGTATTGATTTATTAGTAGAAAACGAAGCAGCAAAAGGACAATACAATTTAACACTAGAAATACGTGATAGAAAAACAGACAGATTAATTGGTGGAGCAATCTACGAAGTTGATAAAGTTGAAGATAATATTAAGACAGCTTTATTAGAAACAGGTACATTGAAATTATTTGATAAAGAGATTGAATACTCAGGAAAAGATGTTTACTTCATGACAGAAGAAGAAACAGTTCCAGGTTACGACTTATTAAATGGTATTATAAGAGTAGATATTAATAGATACTGGGATAACGATGCTAACGAATATAGAGTAAGAGCAGAAGCAACAATAGTAACACAGAAAGATTACTTAGATTTTGTTGAAAGCAGAGAAACAAAAGAAGATGAAGCTAGAACAGGCAACATATTTGACAGAGGCGTTGTATTTACAGATGTAAATATTGAAAAAGCAAATTGGAATGGATCTAAAATAGAAATTTTAAATTGCGTAAATGATGGTGAAATCTCAGCAACAAAGAGTAATGCTGCTGGTATGATTGGAACATCATATGGTGTAGTTAAAATTGATAATTGCACAAATAATGGAGAAATAAAGAGTAATAAAAAAGCTGGTGGAATGACTGGTGAAATAAGAGCGATTGATACATGGAGATATAATGGAGAAATTGAATCACAAAATTCACTAGATTATAATACATTTAATAATTGCACAAACAACGGTAAGATTTCTACTATGGATGCAATAAGTAGCGAAGGTGCCATAGGTGGTATAGCAGCAGAAATAGCAGGATCTACTAAAGTAATGAATTGCGCAAATAATGGAGAAATACGTGCTTTACGACAACAAGCTGGTGGAATAGTAGGTCATACATTTGGCGCAATTATAGTAGAAGATTCAATTAACAATGGAAAAATTGTACAAAATCCAGAAGGCGGAAATTATGTAGATGCAGCTGGTATAATAGGATCAGTTTGGTTCGATGAAAATCAAATTGAGAAGAATGTATATGACCAAATTACTAGCGTAGTTAAGAATTGCAAAAACTATGGTGAACTAGAAAGTAATGGTACTCATGGATTAGCAGGTATAATAGGACTTGCAGCAGGAAAAAGTTTAACAATTACAGATTGCGAAGTAGCAGGAGAAAGTCCAGAAAATAAATTAAAAATTCATTCAAGTGGAAAAGCTAACCTAGCAGGAATTATTGCTTTTACAAGTTGCAAATATGTAACAATAAAAGATTGTAAAGTTAAAAATGTTGAAACTAAACATTTGAATAGTTTTACAAATGTTTCTACTGACTGTAATGTAGGAGGAATATTAGCCAATAACGATAGAGGATATATTCCAAATAAAAACTACAATGAAGCAGATAGAGTAAGTACACATATTTCAAATTGTATAGTTGAAAATTGCTCAATTACAGGTTTCGGCAAAGAAGTTGCTGGAATTATGGGTATTACGAATGGCGCATATGGAAGTATAAAAAATGATTACGTTGCATATATACAAGATTGCAATGTAAAAGATTCTTTTGTTGGAGTATATAGTGAAAACGCTGGTGGATCTGGAGGCGGAATTGTTTCTGCAGGTATTTATGCTGGTGGATACGAGTGCAAAGGGTTTGATATTAAATATTGTAATGTGGAAAATACTAGACTTGAAGCAAAAGGACTTACAGATAATCAATATGCTGCTCCTACAACAACTGTTGGTGGTATCTTTGGTAGAGGAGAGTACACAAGAACAGCATGCAATATAGAAGGTTGTACTTTAAAGAATTCTACTTTGTATAATAAAGCAAAAGCTGGAACAGCTGGAAATACTGGTGGAATTTTCGGTATATCATATGCAGGTTACGATGATTTAACTATCAAAGGTTGTAATGTAAGCAACTGCGAGATTACTGATTACAATACAAATCCGGGTGGAATAATGGGCGGATTTATGCAGGCTTACAATGACTCAACTCTAACGATTGAAAATTGTAATGTAATAGAAACTAATATTTCTAGACTTGAAGAAGAAAGTCAAAATGTTACTCCAACAAATGATTGCTGTGCTGGAGGTTTAGCTGGAAGTATACAAGATGTTCCAAATTTAATAATTAAAAACATTAAAATTATAGGAAAAGATATTGATAAGAATGCTGAAAATGCTAATGAAAGAAACTATATACATTCTAAATTTGGAAATGTAGGTGGTTTAGTTGGAATGATGAGAAATAATACTACTTACATGTCTGATATAGAAGTAAAGAATTATGATGTTATCAACGATGTCGATATATATAGAGATAAAGAAATGCAATCAGAAATTGCTGGTACAATAGCTACAATAAATAATTATCAAAAATTTCCTGAAGAATACACAAATATAACAATAGACAATGTAAAAGTAAAAGCAAATCATGCAATTAACGCTGCTGGATTTGTAGCGTATTTACAAGATAGTACAACAGCAACATTAAAAAATATTAATATTAAAAATACTGATATTTCGAATAAATATGATGTACAAGGTGATGAAAAATATGGCAATGTCGGAGGATTAATTTCAACTAATAATGCGGAAACTGAATTGATTAATTGTAAAGTTGAAGATATGGCCATTACTACAAGAGGACATATAGCAGCGGGTGGAATTGCAATATCTAATGGAATGGATAATACAGTAATTAATTGTGAGATAAAAAATGTAGCAATTAGCGATGAATGGCAAGAACCAGAATCATTAGAAGAAGTAGCCGATGCAATGCATAACGAAAGAATTTTTGCTGGATTTATAGGTGTACAAAACACAACACCAAGCATAAAATTTGACAGTGTTAAAATTTCAAACGTTGATATAGATGCTAAATATGCAAGCATAGGTGGTATCTATGGAAGCGCAAAGAGAGTTAGACAATTAAAAGATTGTGTAGTTGAAAATTGTAAGTTTACTTCAAAAAAATCAATAAGTGGAGTTAAAGGTTCATGTGCAGGTATTGGAGCAGTAACTGAATCTATGAACTGTGTACCAACAAACAATAAAGTTTCAAATATTGAAATCACAACAGATTATCATATTAACGCAGGAATGTTTGGATATATAAAAGATAGTAGCGCAGATACTATAACGATTAATGATTCAACAGTTGAGAATGTGACATTAACTCATGAAAATGAAGACTTAGAATACAATGTTGATCATGATGAAAATAATCCAAATATATTAATTAACTACAACCCACTAGTAGCAGGAGTAGTTGCTATAACAGAAAATGATGTTACAATAAACAATGCGACAGTTAAGAATAGCACAATGAATGTTAAGAATGGTGGTTCATCAGGATACACACATGTAGGTGGTATTATTGCATTATCAGGATCAAACATTAATATTGATAATTCTAAAGTTATAAATACATCAATAATAAATAATACTAATTTCTCAATCACGGGTGGATTAGTAGGATTAAATACAAAACTAATGACTCAACCAGAACAAGAGAGAACAACGACAATAACAAATTCTTCAATTGAGCAAAACAGTTCTATTGATGCAAACAATCAAATTGGTGGTTTAGTAGGATTTGCAAAAGTTCAATTGAACAATGACAAAGTTTTAAATCTAATAGTTAGACCTATACAAATGGGATACGTTGGTGGCGCAGTAGCATTAACTACAACTGGTGCAAGTACAATATCAAATGTAACAATAAAAGATTTAACTGTACCTGATGGAGAGATAGTACCTACTAACGTAGGTGGAATAGCAGCACAATTTAGTGGAACGTTGAAAAATTCAACAGTAACAGATTCAACATTAGTTGCAAATCAATGTGCCGCAGGTGTTGTTGCAATTTCTCAAAATCCAACATCAGGACAACCATCTGAAATTAGCGATGTAACAGTAACAAATGTAACAGTAACATCAAAAGGAAATATTGCAGCAGGTGTAGTAGCAGTTACACCTGGAAAAATTGTAAATGCAAAAGTTTATAGTTCGGAAATTGAAACAAAAGGAACAAACATGGCTGGTGGTATTGTTGGTACTTCAAACAACACAATAAGTGATGTAATAGTTGAAGGAACAGATATCACATCAAATGTTGCATCATCTAGCTCAAGTGCAGGCGGTATTGGTGCATGTTTGTATGGTGCAGTATCGAATGCAAAAGTTAAAGACTCAAACATAAAAGCACAATGGCATGCGGGAGGTATTGCAGCAACAACAATGTCATCAATAACAGAAGCAGAAATTGACAATGTAGATATAAGCACAGTAATTCAAAGTGCAGGTGGCGTTGTATCATGTACAAATGGAACAGTAACAAATGCTAGTGTAAAAGATTCAACAGTAAAAGGAAATTTAATGGCAGGTGGTGTTGCAGGATTTGGAATATCATCAATTAGCGGAGTTGAGGTGAACAACACAAGTGTATATGCAGTAGAAGACGCAGGAGGCGTCGTAGGAGTAACGAGTGGAAGCATAAACGGTGCAGAAGTAACCGAATCAACAATTGTATGTAAAAAATTAGCAGGTGGTATTGCAGGAACTATGGAAACTGAAATTAAGAATGCAACTGTAGATGGAAGTACAATTACATCAGAAGAAATGCACGTTGGTGGTATTGTAGCTTGTACTAGAGCAACAATAGATAACTGCACAACTAAAAATTCAACAATCAAAACATTAAAAGGATCATTCGGCACAAGTAATCCAAACCCAACATGCTTAGGAGGATTAGTTGGAGCAGGATCAGGTGATAGCCCATCAATAATTAATTCAACAGTTGAAAACAACACATTAACAGGAGCAACAGGAACATTAATAGGAAAATACATAGGAGCTCCTACAGAAATTAATGAGCAACTTGTAGCCGGAGAATAATACTACATGATTGTGTAAAATAATAAATTAAAAAGGAAATAGAAAAATCTATTTCCTTTTTTTTACATTTTTTAACATATAAAATTGGTAATTGTTTTACATGACGCAGCATTACGAACTCAAGGGGTTGAAGGATATTTTTGATGCAAGTTTTTAGTGAAGAAAAATAAAATGTAATGTAATAATACTAAAAATTACCATATATATTATTTATTATATACGCGTGAGAAAAGTTTTATAGATTTCTTAAAAAAATCTAAATTTTAAACAAAAGAAGGAAAAGAAAATGTTAAATCAAAAGACAAAAACAAAAAGAGATATTGCGGTTATATCAATTGCGACAATGATTATTGTTACATCTTTAGTAATGATTGTTAGCATGATAAGAAGTAATTCAACAGCATCATTCTCGTTAGTATCTAAAAGTTATTTAGAATCTAACACAGAGAAAACAGGAAAAGTTACAGTTAATTACTTAGACACATTTGGAAATGAAATTTCTGATTCAACAGAAGTTAGTGGAAAAGTTGGAGAAGAATACAGCGTTGAAGCGAAGAAAATCGAAAGTTATATTTTACGCACAAACCCTTTTAACAGAAAAGGTAATTTTGATGTGGCTACACAAAATGTAGATTTTGTTTATGAGAAAGACACAACAACAGTTGATGAAAATTCTGATGGACAAAATGTCGTAGTTACTATTTATAAAAACAAGGATGCAAAAGTTGATGATTATAAGTTAGTTATCAAAACAATCGATGAAGAAGGAAATGCACTACCAGGAACAGGATATAAAACTGTAAATGCAAACAATGCTGTTGTAAGAAGCACAACTGACTACACAGGAAATTATGTTGTTGGCTGTATCACACTAGATGGTGTTGGAACAGAAAAATACACAACAACAGAATTAAAATGTGTTGAAGGTTACATTGCTTTAAATGGATCAATTAATTTAACAGTTAACAAAACACAAGATGGTGATGCTTATAAACTTGATGCATCAATTGAAGAAAAGGAAAATGTTTCTTTAAATGTTGATCATCAAAACAAAGAAGTAGTTATCACAGTTGTTAAGAAATTAGTTCCTGCGCCAAATCCTCCAGAAACAGGAGAAAAGATTTTTGATTTAACAATTGATAAAAATATAAAGACAGTAAAAATTAAAAACTCAGCAGAAGAAAAAACAATAACAAAAAACAATAAAGATGAATTAGTAAAAATTGATTTACCAAAAAGTAAATTAGCAGAAACAGAGCTAACAGTTACTTATGAAATAGTTGTTAAGAATGTAGGAGAACTTGCAGGATATGCAACATCAGTAATTGATGACCTACCAGCAAGAATGAACTTAACAGAAAACAATGTTGATTGGACTCAAAATGATGCACATGCAATCTCAACAAAATTTGCATCAACTTTATTAAATCCAGGAGATAGTGTAAGTCAAGAAATCGTAGTTAAAATTAATTTAACAAATGACGATGTAGGAACAAAAATAAATAAAGCAAACATTAGCACATATTACAATGATGAAGGAATTAAAGATAAAACTCCAGATAACAATACAGAAGAGCCATTATTAATTACAGTTAAAACTGGACATGATGCATTAATTCCACTAGCAGCTTTAATGATGATTGGAGCAGCTACATTATTAGTTTATGTGGTTAAAAAGAGAAACACAAACTCAAATGAGTAAGTACGAAAGATAAAAATGCAACATGTAAAGCACAAAGAAAAAAATTGAGAGAAACGGATGATAAAAAATGAAAAGAAAAGTTTTTATTTTAAGTTCAATAATTTTCATATTGGTTGCAGCATTAGGAGCTATGTTCTTAGTGCCTAATAAAGTTGAAGCGGATGTAGCAACAGATGAAAATTCAATAACATGGAACTTCACAGTAAGTGGAGGAAATTTAATTAACTTAACATATAATTCAGGAACTATTCCTGCTGATGGAAAAGTTGTTATACCATCTAAATTAAATTTAAATGGAGTTGAATACACAGTAAGATCTTTAGGAAATACAACTTCTACTTATAGATCAATATTCTATAATGCATCATCAGCTAATAGAAATAGAATTAAAGAAGTAGTTATACCAGATACAGTTACAGAAGTTAAAAATTATGCTTTTTATAACGTACCTAATTTGACAAATATCGTATTCGGAGATGGAGTAACATCTCTTGGATATTACATATTCGCAAACACATCAGTATCAGAGGTTGTATTACCTAAAAATATAACATACTTAAATTCTACTACATTTGCTGGTTATAATGGTAATAAAAATAATACAATAAGAAAAATTTATATTAATGACAAACTAAATCTAAGCTACTTAAGTAGTGTTGTTTCATACACACCATACGTAACAGCGTGGGGAGTAAGAGAAGATAGCGAAAAATATGTTGAAGTAGACGGAGAATTATATAGTGTAGATGGCAAAACTTTATGTTTGATAAGACCTCA
This sequence comes from uncultured Clostridia bacterium, assembly GCA_946410665.1. Classification (GTDB taxonomy): domain Bacteria; phylum Bacillota; class Clostridia; order TANB77; family CAG-508; genus CAG-793. The sequence goes on from CAMKBC010000002.1 coordinate 16,798, forward strand.
ATACACAGAAGCAACATACACAGTTGGAGAAGAAGTTACAGACATAGGAGACTATGCTTTCTATAATAATAGAAATATAAGTACTGTTGTTTTGAACGATAACATCAAAACAATAGGAAATTACGCTTTTGGTTATTGTAGTAATTTAAACACTATAGATTTACCAGATTCATTAGTTTCGATTGGAAACGATGCGTTTATTAGTAGTGCATTAACGGGAGAATTAAAACTACCAGAAAATCTTACTAATATAGGAAGAGAAGCCTTTTATAACTGCTCAAGACTTACAGGAGATTTAGTGATTCCTGATTCTGTAACGACAATGGGTGCATATGCGTTCAGAAGTTGCTCAGGATTTAATGGTAATTTAATAATAGGCAACGGATTAACAACTATAGAAAACTATGCTTTTTATGGTTCAGAGAATTTTAAGAGAATTACGATTGGATCTGGAGTTGAAAGAATTAAAGACAACGCTTTCAGCAATTTAAAAGATTTCTGGATTAATAGATTTGAAGGAGAAGTTTATTTTGAAAGTAATTTCGGTGGATCAAACAGTAAACCATTCCCACATTATTTAAATGGAACACATAGAGTTACAATAGGTACTTCTGAAGGAATTAAAGTAGTAAATGCAGAAACAGGACTAGAAGTAGTAAGCGGAAATTACGAATGTGAAACATCATTCAGATATAAAGTAGTAATTGAACCAGGTTATAATTATCCTGATTTGAAAATAGTTGAAATTAATAATGGAGAAATTGATAATGCAGTAAGTTATAACTATGTAGAAGGACAAGAATATGAATTTTCTACATTATTAAGAGACAGAAGAATTTATATTGAATCAATTAAAGAAGGAAACGATTTATCATTAAGAACATTTGTAACAGATGTAAACTACACAACAATTTCTAAACCAAGAATTCCTATGGCAGAATTGACTAAAGGTGAATTCAAATATGTACACACAAAAAATCCAGTAAGAGTTGAAAACAATGATGACGTTACATTCAAGGTAAGAGTATATAACGAATCATTATCAAAAGTTTCAGCAGATGAAATAACAGTATATATTCCAGAAGGAATGTCATTTGATGAAGAAAACATAATTAACCAAAAAAATGGTTGGACTCTATCAAGTGAGGGAGTTGTTAAATCAACGAAGTTAGCAGAAAATTTAATTCCAGGATATTATGGAAATGGAATAATTTCTTATAGAGATTTAGAGTTATTATTAAAGGTTACAGATTCAACTTCTGAAGAAGATTTATACAAAACAGTATTTGCAGAAATAACAAGAGAAAGTGCAACAGATACTGATTCTACACCAGGAAATGTCACTGTTTCTCAAAATTACATGATTAATGAAATTTTAAGTTCGAATGCAAATTCTGCTATTGTTTCACAAGAAGATGATGACGACTTTGATACAGTGGTATTAAATGCTAAGTTTAGAGTTGAATATGCAATTAGAATTAATAAAATTGATTCGAAGACAGATGAAGTTTTAAAAGGTGCAAAATTTAAACTAACTTCATTTGGAACAAATGAATTAGAAATTACAGAGAACAATACAAGAGTATTAAAGAGATACAATGATGGCGAGACAATTGCAACTGCAACTTCAGATGAGAATGGAGCTGTAGATTTCGGTGGCCTTGTATCATATGGTGAGGGTGAAAACGAATACTTAATTGAAGAAATTGATGCTCCATCAGGCTACTTAACAAACATCGGTAAAAAGATGAAAGTAAGAGTAGAAAAAATTATCATTGATAAAGAAAAAGGAACATACGGAGTAAAAGTATTCTGTGGTTCTACAGACTATGCAATTGACACATCAACATATAATTTCACACCAGTAAAGACAGCTGAACAATTAGCTAAAATCGGTAGTGGTGAAGTAGTAAATGTTGATGGAGTAGATTACGAATATAATATAGATACAAATTATAAATTAATCGATGATATTGATTTATCAGGAATTAATTGGACACCAATCAAGAATGAAATTAAAGGTGTGTTTGATGGTAATGGACATAAAATTAAGAATCTAACAATTACTTCAGATGATATATTAACATATTCAGAGGTTGGATTGATTTCTACATTCTCTGGAATTGTAGAAAACTTAACTTTCGAAGATCCTAATATTCACATTAGAACATTTGCTGAGAATGCAGTTTCTAATTCTGGATATACAGGAGTTGGATGTTTTGCAGGTGTAATGAGACAAGGTGGAATCTATAATTGTAAGACAACAGTAACAGAAGGTACATCAGCAAGCATTACTGCAGTAGCAGATAACTTAGGAGGTATGGTAGGACATACTACTCCTGATGGATTAGTTACAGTAATTGATTGCGAAAACAATATTGAAATTATCGGACAAGAAGAAGAGATAGCTGGAGAACTTTTAAAGAATAAAAATGTTGGTGGATTAATTGGATGTGCACTAGGCTCAATTAGCGTTCAAGACTCAGTAAATAACGGACATTTAATAGCAAAAGAATATAATGCCGGTGGATTAGTAGGTTTTGTAAACCCATCAGATTATAGAGAAATGTTATTATCAGCAGGTTATGATGAAGATAATAAACGTATTGATTTATTAGTAGAAAATGAAGCTGCAGAAGGTCAATACAACTTAACTCTTGAAATAAGAGACAGAAAAACACAAGCTTTAATCGGTGGAGCAACATACGAAATCGATAAAGTAGAAGATATGGTTATGACACAATTACTTGATACTGGATCATTAAAATTATTTGATAAAGTAATCGAGTATACAGGTAGAGATGTTTACTTCTTAACAGAAGATGAAACAATCGAGGGTTATAGCAGATTAAATGGCATTATTAAAGTAGTTATCGAAAGATATTGGGATACTACTGCTCAAGAGTACAAAGTAAGAGCGGAAGCAACAATCGTTTCACATAAAGAATACGAAGAGTTTGCAGAGCAAAGAGAAACAAACAATGCTGATGTAAAAGGTCAAGAATTTGACAGAGGTTCAGTATTCACAGATGCAAATATAGTAAATGCAAACTGGTATGGTAAGAAAGCTGATTTTATAAACAATACAAACAATGGATTAGTACAATCAAATTATATGAATGCAGCAGGTATACTTGGAACATCATACGGATTAGTAGAATTTGAAAACAATACAAACAATGGAACAATAGTATCTAACACAAAAGCAGCTGGTATGATTGCAGAATTAAGAACTGTTAATGGAAGAGATGGCTGGGACGATGTGCAGTACAATACTCAAGATACTACTGCAAATTCAAAATTCACAGAATGTACAAACAATGGTGAAATTTACACTATAGGTCAAAGTTGGCAAGATTTAGGAAACGCTGGTGGATTGGTTTCAGAGATAAGAGGCTATGCGATTATTGAGAAAGCAACTAACAACGGAAAAATAACATCAAGTGGAAAAAGACAAGTTGGTGGTATTCTAGGACAAGCTTCTGGTGGAATTGAAATAAAGGAATCTGTAAATAAAGGCGAAATAATAGCAGTATCGAGCGAATCTGATGTAGATAATCTTGCTGGTGGTATTATGGGACAACTTAGATGCGTTTCTGATTATTGCGAAAAAACACCATTCAAAAATAATTATATTAGAATTAGTAAATGTAAGAACTATGCTAATGTAATGTCTTCTGGTGCAACATCTGGAATTTTAAGTGAAGCTTCAGGAAACGAAGTAACAATCACAGACTGTGAAGTTAAAGGAACAGAAGAAAATAAATTAAATATAAGTATGACTCAAGATGGCGCTTGTGCTGGTGTACTTGCACTTGAAGGATGTAAATATACGAATATTAAAAATAACATAGTAGAGAATTGTAAAATTGAAGTATTGAGTTTTGCAGGCTACGATACTTATGATTCATGTGCTGGAATTTTAGCAAATGTTGACTATAATTCAAATGTAGCAGGATTAACTCCAAAGAGCGGAGAAAACACATCAATTGAATCAATTATTGTTAATAACAATATTGTAAGAAATTGTTCAATAATAGATAGAAATAAAGAGTGTGGTGGTATCGTTGCTACTACTAACGTATATGATACAAATTGTTTAACATCAATTAACAATTGTTTAGTAAAAGACACAGAAATACTAAATTATAACTATCAAAATAGTACATATAACATTTCTGGTGGTATTTTCGCAGGTGGTGGATATGGAAATGGTAAAGTAGAGATTAACTACTGTCTTGTTGATAATACTAGAATCATCAAGAGCAATCCTGGCGGAGGTCCTGGTCCTGGACAATCAACAATTGGTGGTATCTTCGGTAGAGGAAACCGCATAAAAGGAATCAAGATTGAAAATTGCGATTTCAAAGATTCATATATATATGATAATGCTCTAGATTCTACATCAGGTAGCCCTGGCGGAATCTTTGGAACATGTTATAGCATGTATGGAGATCTTGTTATAAGAGGATGTAATTTAATAAATTCAACAATTAGAGAATATGGACAAAATGTTGGTGGATTTATCGGCGGTGTCGAAGACGTTAATGGAACAGTTATAGTAGAAGACTGTGAAGCAATAGAGACTAATATTAGTAGAGAAATTTTGGGTGACTACAGAACAGTTTATAACGATGTCGGATATGTAGTAGGTTTCATTATGGATGCCGATGCTATACGATTCAAAAATATAAATATTATAGGAAAAGATTTACCAAAAGGATCAGAAGGAAGAACAACAATTTATTCTGATGGTGCTAATATAGGTGCCGTTCTTGGTTGTGTAATGATTACTCCAAAATTCGAAGCAGAAAATATTACTGTAAAAAATATTGACATAGTAAACACAGTAGGCGAACATGGTTTTCCTGATCTAGATGCTGCACAAATTGGTGGTTTCGCTGGACTTATGATGTGTACCACACATTCAATTGATGGATTCACATTAGATAATTGCGATGTAAGAGGAAACAAAGTATTTAATGCTGGTGGTATTACATCTACAATGTTTGGTAGCAACAATGTAATCAAAAACATAAATATAAAAGATTCATATATTACAACTAACTTAAATCTAGATGATGGAGTTAGTACATATGGACATGCAGCAGGTTTAATAGGAGAACAAATTTATTCAGCATCATATGAAAACTGCAACGTTGAAAACTGTAAGATTTCGTCTGGCTGCGTTGGAGCATCAGGAATGATTTCATGTAACCACGGAAATACAACAGTAAAGAATTGTACAATCAAAAATATCGAATTAGTTGATACATGGGAAAATCCACAAGGTGAAGTACCTGTTGGAAATGGATATCAACATTACAGACCATTTGGTGGAGTTATATCTGTAGGAAACGGTATTGAAATAGACAATGTTTCAGTAGATGGATTTAAATGCTATGGAAAATATGCTCATATAGGTGCGATAGCAGGATATGCTAGTAATGCTTCAATAACGAATTGTACTGTTAAAAATGCAGATATATATAGTGAAAGAAATATTTCAGGATCAAATGGAGCTGTAGGTGGAATAATAGCAGATGGTTGCTATTTAAAAGAATTTAACAACAACAAGATTAGTGATTCAAAAATTGTTACAACTACACACTTATTAGGCGGAATGATAGGTACATTAAGTCCATATGGAAATCTAACTTTAAGTGATTGTGAAGTTGATAATGTAGAGCTTATTCATAAGAATATGAGCCATTTTGTAGAACAGGGATATACTGCAAGTGCACCATCAATGGGTGGATTCGTATCTCAAACAAGTTCAAATTGTGAATTTAAGAATATAACAGTTAAGAATAGTACATTGAAAGCAGAAAATCCATCTGGAATTCCTCTACAAGTAGGTGGTATTTTAGGACATGGCAATTCAACATTAGATAATGTAAATGTAATCAATACAGAAATTGAAAACTTATCAGCTAGCTCATGTACTGGTGGACTTGTAGGAATGGGCTTTGGCTTAACAATCAAAGATTCAGCAGTAAAACAAAACAGTAAAGTAAAAGGTAACTGGCATACAGCTGGTCTAGTTGGATTAGGTGTTATAACAGTTAACGATTCAAAAGTATTAAATACTAATATCGAAACATTAAGTGAAAATGGTGCGTTAGCAGCTGGTGTTCTAGCTATTGGAAATGAAAGAGATTCACAAGGCGTATTTAGACCATCAACAATTAATGGAGTAGAAATTAAAAACACAAATATCAGTGCACCAACAGTAAGCAATGCATATTCAAACCATGTAGGTGGTATTGCAGGAACTTACGCAGGAACAATTGAAGATGTTACAATGACAAATGTAGATATTACAACAGGAGCTCTTGCAGCAGGTGTTGTAGCTGTTCAAGAAAATGTTGGTAGCATTTCAGATGTAGAATTAAATGATGTAAACACAACATCAGCAAATGCTTTAGCAGGTGGTATTGCAGCTGTATCAAATTCAAATATTTCAGATGCAAAAATATTAAATTCTGAAGTAAAAGGTAAAGATATGACAGGTGGTATTGCAGCAACAAATAATGGATCAACAATTGATGAAGTTGAGATAAATAATGTAAAAGTTACTTCTCAAGCATCGCATGCAGGTGGTGTTATAGCTTGCACAACTACAAAAGTATCAAATGCAATTGTAAAGAATTCAAATATTAAAGCAAATGCTTTAGCAGGTGGTATTACCGGAACAAGTTATTCAAATATTGAATCTGTAGAAATTAATGGTACAACAATTAAGTCAACAGTATCACATGCAGGCGGCGTTGCTGGAACATCATATGTATTAATTAAAGATGCAACCGTAAAAGGTTCAACAATTACAGGCAATCAATTAGTTGGTGGTATTGTAGGTACTTCAAATGCTGAAATTAATAATGCAAAAGTAGAGGGGTCAACAATTAAATCTGAAGCACTACATGCAGGTGGTATTGCTGCTTGTACAGTATTCCCTGTAACAGGATCAAAAGTAAAAGATTCAACAATTATTACTTTAAGTGGAACATTTGAATCAGTATCTAACATACTTCCTACATGTCTAGGTGGATTAGTTGGAGCTGGAGATACAGATTCAACAACTGGTGAACTAAAACCAGACCTAGCAACATCAACTGTTGAAAATAACACATTAACAGGAGCAACAGGAACAGTAGTAGGAAAATATATCGGAGCACCTAAAGCACTTAATGATCAATTAGTAGCAGGTGAAACAACAACTAATCCAGATACAAATAACACATCTGGAGCACCATTAAATTCAATGGCGCCAACATCATCAAATACACAAGCTTCACCTAAAACAATGTCATTAAATGCACAACCAAAATCAAGTGAAGATCAAGTAGATGATTCTGATAAAACAACTAATACTGAAACAACTAGTGGCACAAAAGAGGATAAAACAGAAACTGAATCAAATAAAGAAACAGAAATTGAAAAAGAATCTGAATCTAAAACAGAAGACACTCAAACAAAAGGTGAGAGTGAATCTGATAAAGAAGAAACAACAAGCACAAAAGAAGATGACAAAACAGAAGATAAGACAGATTCAACAGACAAAACAGAAGAAAGTGCTACTAAAGGAAATGAATAATTAGACGTTTAATATAATAAATGAAGCGGAGAGTAAAATCTCCGCTTTATTTTTGTGATGCGATTTTTTATCAATAAAATGTTTAAAATTAAAAGTCGTTATATTATAATAAGCACATGATGAAAACAAAGCGAGAAAAAAATAAAAAATCTAAGAGATTTATATCGTTTATATTCATCATCTTATTACTCACGACAATAGTCGTAGCGGCGATTTTTATAGGTGATAATATGAATATAGTGGGACTAAATAAAGAAGCCTCAGATTATCTAGAAGAACTAGAAAGATTGAACGTAAGTTTAGATGATGAAGATAATAATAGTATTAATACTCTCGAAATAAACGCTTCTGCGGAGGCAAATGAGATTGTTGAAGAAAAGGAATCTCCACGAGGAATAGCCTCAGAAAGTAGAGTATACAAAGGCTATACAGTAGCGGGAAAGATTGAAATGCCTTCAGTAAATTTAAGATACCCAGTATTAGATACAATGACTAATGCAAATGCACTTGAGGTTTCAGTATGTATTCAATATGGAGTACCATTAAATACTGTAGGAAACACAGTCATCATAGGTCACAATTATAAAAATGGATTGTTCTTTGGAAGCAACAAGAACATGAAAAACGGAGATCAAATTCACATTACAAACTATGCAACAGGTGTAAAAAAGACATACAGTATTTACAGCATTTATCAAACAGAAGAATCTGATACATCTTTTTACAACCGTGACACGGGTGGAAAGAGCGAGATTACATTAATAACCTGTCAAAACAATAATAAATACAGATTAGTAATTAAAGCTAAAGAAATATAAAAAACGCAAAAGAATAGAGGAAAAAATGAAATTTTTAAAAGAATTGTTATACTCATTTACAATAATACTTACAATTGCTTACATAGTGTTTAGAATTGGCTTCACACTACCAGTAACAATTGGTCCAGTAGCAGTTATATTTTCAGTAATAGTACTACTCTTGGAAATTTGGGATGCAATTGATTTTACAGTATATTATATGAATATCTTAGGAGTAGATCGCAAAAACAAAGCCCTACCTAAGATTAAAGACGAAGACTATCCAGATGTAGATGTTTTTGTAGCAACAATTAACGAGAACGAAAAAGTTTTAGCAACAACAATTGAAGCTTGCAAAAATATGAAATATCCAGATAAAAAGAAAGTTCATATTTATATTTGTGATGATGGAAACAGAAAGAACATCAAAGAACTTACAGAAAAATTAGAAGTAAATTATATTACTAGATTATCAAACAAAGATGCAAAAGCAGGAAACTACAATAACGCATTAAAAAAGACCAAGTCACCATATATTGCAACATTTGATGCAGACATGATTCCTACTGAAGACTTCTTAATGAAAACAATTCCTTATTTCTTAGGAGAAGATAAAAAGGTTGGATTTGTACAACTTCCACAGAGTTTCAAAAATCCAGATATCTTCCAATTACGTTTCAAATTGGCTGATAAAATTCCTTTCGAGCAAGATTATTTTTATCGTCAAATTCAATTATCAAAAAATGATATTAACACAGCAATAAATTGCGGAACTAACTTAGTTCTTTCAAGAGAAGCATTAAATAGCATTGATGGTTTCGCAAGAAATACAATAACAGAAGATATTGCAACTGGTATGTTAATGGAAAATGCAGGATATACAGGTATTGCAATTGACGAAGTTGGAGCTCATGGAAACAATGTTAACGATGTAACATCATTCATTAAACAACGTTCAAGATGGGCAAGAGGATGTATCCAAGTTGCAAAGAACTATAAGATTTCAAAGCAAAGAGGATTATCATTTAGACAAAAGTTGGAATACAAATCATGTATTTCATATTGGTTTTACGGAATTAGAAGAATGCTTTATATGTTGGCACCATTACTATTCACAGTATTCGGAGTAATTATCATCGACTGTGATTTAAGAATATTCTTAGCAGTATGGCTTCCAGCATATTTAATAAAGAGATTCTTAATTGACTTAACAGAAGGACATCATCGTTCATCTACATGGAACAAAATTTACGAAACAATATTAACACCAGTACTTTGCAAGGAAGTATTAAAAGAACTATTAGGCTTCGGAAGCACAAAATTCGAAGTTACACCAAAGTATTCAGTAAATAAAAAGATGACAAGAACACATAAGAAATTATTTGTTTCACATTTTATTTTATTAGCAATCAGTATTGCAGCTTTGGTATACAGTATAATTCGTGGACAAGGTGCATTCTACTTTGATTCATACTTCAATAGCATGACGTTCAACTTATCATTGATTTGGTTAGCATCAAATATATTCTACTTAACATGTGCTGTAATATTTGATTTAAGTAATAGAACAAAGATACCAGAAGACTTTGTTCCTAACAAATTAGAAAAATACAAAAGATCTTCTATACCATTTATCTTTATAAATATTTTTAGAAGAGATAAAAAAGAAGCAAAAGAAACTAAATAAAAAGGGAGTGATTAAAATAAGAAACAAGATTTTGGCACTTGTAATTGTTGCATTCATCATTACATTAGTTACAGCAGTAGCAATAAAAATGAATAATGACAACAATAAGCAAGCAAATGTAAATGAAACAAACGAAACAAATACAATCGAGCAACCAACAGAGAACAATACTAACTGGCTTAGAGTTAATGGTTCAAAAATTGAAGACTACAAAGGCAATGTAGTTCAATTAAAAGGTTTAAGTAGCCATTCTGTTATAGATTTTTCAGAAGTAGTAACATATGAAAATCTTAAGAAACTTAAAGAAGGCTGGGGCATAAACTGTTTTAGAATCGCAATGTATACAGATCCAAATGTTAATGGATATGTTTTAACAAAAGACAAGAACAAGGAAAACGCAATCAAGATAATTGACATGTGCGAACAACTTGGAATATATGCTGTTATGGATTGGCATACATTAAATGATGGAAATCCTCAAACATATCAAACAGAAGCAATCGAGTTCTTTAATGAAATATCAGAAAAGTACAAAGAGAATCCTTTCTTAATATATGAAATTTGCAACGAACCCAATAATTGCGCATGGGGAGAAAATGTAAAACCATATGCAGAAGAAGTGATAAAAACAATTAGAAAGAATTCGCCCAAAGCAATGATTTGGGTAGGCGTACCAGGATGGGGTAAAAGCATCGGAGATGCAAAAGAAAGCCCTATAGAAGTTGAAAACATAGCATATACATTCCATTTTTATGCCGGATCAATGGCAGATGATTATAGAAGAGCTGTAGATAAGTGCTTAGAAGCTAATCTTCCAATAGTTGTTTCAGAGTGTGGAATAACTGACCTAACAGGAAATGGAGATATATACAAAGAAGAATTTGCAAAATGGGTAGATTACCTAAATTCACACAGTATTAGCTGGATATTCTGGCAATTTAGTAACAAGGAAGAAAGTTCATCTATTCTAACAAAAGAATACGAAGTTAGAAAGAAAGTGTTCGGAGTACCTGCAAATACAGAAGAAAATAGCACTGAAGATAATGCGGCAGAGCCTCAAGAAGTATGGATTGAAACAAATTATGACATCAATAACTTCCTAACAGAGACAGGAAAATATGTTAAGGAGATGCTATCAAGAGAAGCACCACTAACACCAATAACAATACCAGATACAAACGAGACTAATATAACGAATACAACAGAAAATATAGTAAATGGAGTTGATGCAAACAGCACTAGTAACGTAATAAATAGTGTAAACGCTGAAAACACAGCAAATTCGGTAGAAAGTGACCTATTTAAACAACTTCAAGACTTATTAAATCAATAAAAATTAAAACAGCAAAACGATTTTATGTAAATCTTTTGCTGTTTTTTATTATTTTGGTTGTGTTTAGGGTAAAAATTTGATAGAATAGGGGCACGATAATAGACTGTTATAGATTATTTTTAGGGGTAGATGGATGAAAAGATTCGATAACAGTACTAATGATAAATTAGATTTTGAAGAGGTTTCAAAATCTACCGAAGATAGAAGTTTAATTAAAAGATTATTCTCATTGAAGAATATTATTATATATGTTGTCGCTTTTTTGATATCAATGATATCTATAAAAAGAGGCAATTTTATTGCGCCTTTTGGAATAGCCGTTGTTGCTGCATCTATGAGCAATGGTATTCCAATTATTTTTGTGCTTTTAGCATCATTGATAGGAACAACAATTAAGTTTGGATGGGGCGAAACATTATCGCAAGCAATAATTCATGCAGTATTTTTTATAACTGTATTATTCATAAAACCAAAGCGTGATGAATATGACAAATTAAAAGTAGGAAAACAATTTATATTTGCAATATTAGCGCAATTCATAATAATGGGCATTGCAAATGGCTTTTCATGGGAAAGCGTATATGCAACAGCTTGCACGGTTTTCTTAGGGTATGTTCTTTATTTGATATTTGCAAATGCAATAGTAGCAATCGATTCATTACTACAAAAACTGATCTGTACTAACGAAGAAATTGTTAGTATAGCAATACTATTTACAATTGCTTTCCAATCATTTGATTTTGTAACGTTTGGACCAGTACCATTAAGTATAGTATTTGATTTTGTTGTATTAGCTGTACTTGCATGGAAGAATGGACTATATCCAGCATTTATTACATCACTGGTAGTATCTTTATTGATCTGCTGCTTAACACCGATGAGTGATGAATTAATAACAACATTGATGATATTAAGTCCAATCATAATCTTAATTGGATTAATCAGATCATTTAGATTTAAGGGTGAAGAAGTGTTGAAAGTAACACCTCTATTACCAGAAAGAACAGGTGTTATCGAAGAATATGATTCTGGATTTGCACCAGTAAATATTAGTGTTGAAACAGATAAAGAAGATCCTGCAGAACTAGAAAAGAAGAAAGAAAAGTTCAAGAAATCTTTAAGTAAAGAAGTAGATACAATTCAAGATAATCTTCTATATTCATACGTAAAAGTAGGTGATGAGAAGTTAATTGATGGGTTGTTTGCAAAATTAGTTGTAAACAAAAAACTTACAAAACCAGAAATGACAAGTATCTTCGAGAGCAATAATATTTATCTAATACATACAGGTGATGACGAAATTGATAAAGAAAACGACAAACAACTTGAAGCAATGCTTAATGTTATTAATAAGTCATTTGAAAAAACAAACAAGAAGAAAGAAGAAAAAGTTGAAACAAAACCAGTAAAAACAAAAGACTTCACTGACCAAGAATTTAAGTTGATTGAAAACTTGAGCTTTACTGGAGTAGTTGTAAAAAAAGCAGAGATTAATCAACTTAGAAGCGGACGCAAAGTTATAAGAGTTGTTTTCAATAAATGTGGAGATGCAAACGGAACATATTGCCCAATAAAAGGTATTGCACAAGAATTGTTCAAGATGTTTAATGAAACATTTGCCCTACAAGTTCAAAAGTGTGGAATTAGAGAAGACAGACCTGATTGTGAATTAATATTTATATCAAAAGATAAACACAATTTTGACATCTCATATAATTCTCAAAAAATATATGGATCCACAATTAGTAGTGAAACTGTGGAAACAATAAGACTAGATAACGGAAATTATGTAATAACTGCTAGCGGCAGAGATACTGCAGGTGCAAAAGCTCAAAAGATGAGCAAGCGTACAATTAAATTGTTCGAAGACATAATTAGTAAGCAAGCTCAAAATAATTTGTTATATGATGATTATGATTCGGAAAAGCAAAACATATTCTTAAAGAAAACAATTAGCGAATTTGAAAAATATGCACTTGGTGATGACGAGATAAATAATAATTTGGATTCATTAATACTTAATATGTATGACTGCTCAGGAAGATTTATTAAGTTTAACGCGACGCCAACATATTTAAAAAGAGGTAGAAAAGTTTCAATTATAAAACCTGAAAATGCAATATCTGACTTAAGTACAGACAATACAAAATTTATTGATATTAAATTTAAACCGGGTGATTTAATTGTAATGCCTAATATTGGAGTACTTGAATCAAACCTTGAATATGTTGATATTACTTACTGGGTTCAAGAATTATTAGAAAACTTAAACTCAGATATTCCAGAGAGTGTAGCTAATATTATCATGAAAGAATCAATTGAAAACACACAAGGAATTGTTGATAGTAATTTAAGGGTAATTGTAATAAGAATCAACTAATAATTTAATTAAAATAATCAATAATTACATATATGTTTTTATTATTAAATAGCACGTTTTTCTATTGAAAAATAAAGCCAAAACTGATATATTTAATGTGAATTTTTGTAACAACAGAAAGGAGCATAATATATCAGTTTTTTGTTGATATATTAAGGTTTTTAATGAGTAGAGGAAAAAGATATAATTACGAAGGACAACAACTAAATATTAAAAAAGTAGCAGCATTAGTTTTAGCACTAGCCATCATAATTACTATTTTGGTTACAATTATTAAAGGGATTGTTTCAAACAGTCAAAACAAGGTAGATGAAAAAGCAGTAACTAATGGATATTTTACTGTTTTTACAGGAAATAAATGGGGTGTAATAAACTCTAAAGGAAACAAAGTCATTGATCCGATTTACGATTCAATGGTAATTGTTCCTGATTATACAAAGCCTTTATTCTTTGTTCAAACAAATGTTGATCAAGAAAAAGAAACATTTGAAGCAAAGGCAATTAATGAAAAGAGCGAACAACAATTCACAGAATATTCAAAAGTTGAATTGTTTCAAAACAAAAATGCAGATGGATCAATTTATTTCGATTCATCAGCAATTAAGGTAATGAAAGACGGAAAATATGGAATGATTAATTTCGAAGGAAAAGTCTTATTACCTTGCGAATATGAAGATGTAAGACCTGTTAGCAGAATCAAAAACAGTTTCATCACAGTAAAAGATGGAAAGTTGGGATTGGTTGATCAAAGTGGAAACACAATAGTAGAAAACAAGTATAAAGAAATTTCTGCTTTAACAAACAAATACGAAGATGGATACATTTTAAAAGATGATTCTGAAAAGTATGGTGTTGTGAACTATAGCAAAAAGATGATTTTGGAATGCAAATACAATGAAATTAAGCACGTAACAGGTTCAGGATACTATGTAGTAAAAGACAATGATGGATTAGCAATCATTGATGCAAATGGAAAAGTTACAACACGTGATTTTGATGCAGTACAATCAATAAATAGTGGAAATGCAATTATTGAAAAAGGCGGAAAGCTTGGGGTCATCACTGTTAACGGAGATAAAAAAGTTGATGCAAAATATAATGCAATGACTTATTTATTTGAAGGAAATTATTCAGCAACACTTGATGGAAAAACAAGTATTATAGATGCAAATGATAAAACAAAATTAAGTGGATACAAATCAGTTACATACTTCAGTGATGAAGGTTTTATCAAAGCAGAAAAAGAAGATGGAACAGCAGATTTAATTGGAACAGATTTTGAAGTTAAAGTTAATGGACTTGTTTCTGAAATCAACACAAAGAAGAGTTATATTAAAGTTAGAAAAGATGATACATACAAATACTACAACTTTAAGTTAGAAGAAAAAACAATTCAAGAAGTACTTCCAGCAAACACACTATTCTTAAAGAAAGAAAATGGAAAGTATGGATACGTTAATAAAAACGGCAAAGTAGCAGTTGAAATTCAATTTGAAGATGCAAAAGAACAAAACGATTTCGGATATTCAGCTGTAAAGAAAAATGGCAAATGGGGTGTAATTGATTCAACAGGAAAGATGGTTGTTGATTTCAAATACACATTAGAAAACAACACAGTAATTGATTTTATTGGAAACTATCACTTAGCACCTGACTTAAATGCATACTATTACACAGATGTTGAAGAATAAACATCAAGCACAAAAGATTTGAAAACACACGGAGGAAAACTATATGGAAAAGAGAATTTATCCATATTTAATTAAATCAAAAAGTATGGCGGGTTATTACGAATTACTTTTTGATGAAGGGTTTGAATTAAAAATTTTTGATAAAAAGAAAGATAAAAAATTATATGATTTCTTTTTACCAACCGTAAACAATTACATGTTTTGGACTTTTAATTTAACAGATATAAAAGGGTTCAATCAAATGCAAAATGATTTAAAAGCACCTGTTTGTAGCGATTATGATTGCAATATATTTGTTAAAGGTGAAGACGAAGTTATATGTTTTAGAACCGGTGTATGTCTTGCGTTAACTGAAGATCCACATGTTTTAGAAAAATTAAAAACATATGAGGCGCGTCAAGACATGGCAGACATCAATATTAGAGACACAGATTCATATCCGATTTTAGATAATGATATTGATAAATACATGTATATCATTCAATTGCATAAAATGATTTATTTAAATAAATTATTACATTACATGAAGAAAGAAAGCATGTTAGACAAAGCAAGAAATTCATTCGTTGAATTCACAACAAAGTTTTACGATGTAAAAATTACTGATGACAAAGAAGCAGAGAATAAACTAAAAAGATGGGCTGATGATTTTGAAATCGAAGATAAATATTTAAAAGCAGATAATCAATTTGATTTAATTTACAAAAACAGCAGAATCAACGATTATAAAGCAAAGCAAAATCTTTTAATTGGAGCAAGTGTAGTACTTCTTATTGTTTCAATTGTTTTATTAGCACTTCATATAAACTAAATCAAAAAATGAAAGGTGAACAATGAGAGTTTTTACAGGTACCGACATCATTGAAGTTAATAGAATTCAAAAAGCAATGCAAGATGAAAACTTTAGAAAAAGAGTTTTTACAAATGCTGAGATTGAATATTGCGAAAAATTTGGTGACAGAAAGTATGAACACTATGCTGCAAGATTTGCTGGTAAAGAGGCAATATTCAAAGCAATTTCACCTGAATTAACAAAAAAATATGATATAGGTTGGAAGAACATTGAGATTCAAAGATCAGAAGACGGAAGACCTGTTGTTTCAATAATAGCTGATGCTGAAGGAAAGCTAACAGCTATTGTAGAAAAAATAAAAGAAGAAAATATGGTTATAGATGTAAGTCTATCACATCTTGAATCATACGCTATAGCTACAGCAACTGTAGTAGTAAAGTAGGAGCAAAGATGGAATATTTTGATGCACATGCACATTATGATGATGAACAATTTGATGAAGACAGAGACGAACTGATTAAAGCAATGCACGATTTTGGAGTTACCAGAATTGTATGTAATGGATATAGTTTAAAAGGATCATTTGATGCATATGAATTAACAAAAAAATATGATTTTATTTATTCAACTGCTGGAATTTCACCTAATGATTTAGATGAAAAATGGGAGGAGAACATTAATAAAATTGAAGAGTTACTAGACAAGCCTAAGGTTTTAGCTGTAGGCGAAATAGGACTCGATTATCATTATGATACAGATAAAGAAATACAAAAGCAGGCTTTTATAAAACAAATTGAGCTTGCAAACAAGTATAATTTACCGATTACAATTCACACAAGAGATGCAGTAATGGATACAATTCAAATACTAAAGGATCATCCCGTAAATCAAAAAGGAGTGTTCCACTGCTGTCCATTTAATCGCGAGCTAGTAAAAGAAGCACTAAAACTAGGGTTTTACATATCATTTTCTGGAGTTTGCACATTTAAGAACTCAAATGCGGAAGAAATCGCAAAAATGGTTCCAAATGACAAATTTACTATTGAGACTGATAGTCCTTACCTTTCTCCAGTGCCTAATAGAGGCAAGAGAAACGACTCTCGAAACCTACAATACATAGTAGACAAGCTTTCTGAGTTTAAGGGTCTTTCAAAAGAAGAAATCGCAAGGCTTTCATACAACAACACTATAAATCTTTACAAAATTGACATTTAATTGTAATAATGCTATAATATTTTTGTTACGCTTAAAGCATGAGAATGCTTGCAAGGAGGTTTTATGAGGATACACGTAGCTGAAGCCGCTAAGCCTAGAGCAAGTTTTTCCTTTAAGAAAGTGTTAGCCATTACAATAATATTCATGATGATGATGGGTATGATGGGTGTTTTAGCATCAAATGATCAAGTAAAGAGCGTTAAAATCACATTATCTAGTGGATACGAAATGAAAGTAATGACTACATCAACAAGGGTTTCAAAAATACTTAAGGAAAACAATGTTACTATATTAGATGGTGAAACAGTTACTCCTGATTTAAATTCTGACATCGACGACAAAAATCGTCAAATCACTATTACTAAAGAAAAAAATGAGGAGAAACAAGAAACTAAACCTGAGGATTATTTCTCAGAGGAAGATATTCTTAAGAGTTACTCTCAAATAGTTGAAAAAATTGTTAAAGTTGAAGAAGAAATTCCATTTGAAACAATCACAAAAGATGTTTCAGGCGGATCATCTACAACTACAGACAGAGTCGTTACTGCAGGAGTTAATGGACTAAAAGAAGTAACATATAAAATTAAATATCAAAACGGTACTGAAATAGAGAAAACAGTTTTATCAGAAACAATTATAAGAGAAAAAGTTGATAAAGTTGTTGAAGTTAGAACAATGATAACTTCAAGAGGATCTGTTGTTAGAACAGGTGCAGGAACTTGGTCTTATAGTGAAGAAGATATGAACTTATTATATGCAATAACAAGACAAGAAGCTGGTTCAAGTTATGAAGCTTCATTAGCAGTTATTACATGTGCTTGCAATAGAGCAGAGAGTGCTAGATGGAGAAGAAATGGATCAGACCCATTAAGCCAATATTGTGCAAAGAACCAATTCTGTTATTCAATAGACAGACACTGGGTTAAATACTTAGGTGGAAATGTTCCAGAACACGTAAAGAGAGCAGTTAAAGATGCTTTAAACGGAAAACGTAACCACAACTACTTATCATTCAGAGGTTATTACACAAATGGCTCAGTAAACATCGGCGGAAACTATTATTTCAGCCCAATGTAAATCAGAAGTAAATAAGAATTATCAAGGGAAATTACGTAAGTAATTTCTCTTTTTTTATGTACTAAAACAAATAGATGTAATGAGCGCAAACACTACGAAAATAAGGCGTAGAGCATTGTTTTTGTTGATAAAAAACAAAAAGGTTAATAACTGTAACATAAAAATTCTCAAAAAAGCCCTAATATATCTATATATTAGAAGCATCAAAAATATTAAGAAATATTTTCAAAGGAGAAGTTTTATGAAAGTAAATCTAAGAAAGTCGACAAAAACAATTTTAAAAGTTGCAAGTCTTATGATTGTATTGATAACAACAATAGTTGCTATCTGCTTAAACAACACAACTTTTAAAAGCTCTTTAACAGAAGAGCAACTATTCGAGAACAGAGTAGCAAAGAATTACAACGAGTTAACAAACGATGATAAGGAGACTAATGTACCTAATGTTAAATTTGGTGCTTATTTTTTACGTGACATGGAAGGCAACAATGTAGCACATATGCTTGATGGAACATGTAAGAGAATAGGCAGTTCAGATGATTTGTATTTTGACATTCAAGTAAGCGGCGATTCATATATCGACAACGCGAAAATCAGAATTACAAACGCAAACTTTAAAGCGGAATTCAATTATTTGAAAGATGACTACCTAAAATACAATTACCAAGGTGTTTATAGTTTAATTGAATTCAATAAAATTGACGGTGGTTCAGAAGAGCAAATCTATGGAAACATACAGTTTACTCCTTTAAGTAATTACAATGACTATTCAAAGACAGCAGTTGTTACTTTTACTGCTGACTATCATGATATTTATACAGGAGAAACAGCTCAAGTTGAAAAACAAGTACCAATAACTGTTGATTGGTATGGAGATTTAAATACAGTAGTGTTTTCACAAAATAGAGCATATAGTCCTGATGACATTGAGGGTAATACTGTAAATACTTTATTTGAGATTAAAGAATATGTAGATGAAACTAAAAAAGATGAAACTTTACTTTTGAAAGATAGAACAATAGAAATTAAAATTCCTAATTTAAGACAATGGGAACCGGTAACTGCTAGATTAAGTGACGGAAATGCAACATATGATCCTGAAACAAAAACACTTACTTTAACTAAAGAATCTAGATTTGATGAGAGTGGAAATTTAATAAGTTCGATAGCTAACAAAACATCATACACAGTGTATATAACTTATCCAGAAGAAGCATATCAATATACAACACTAGTTGGGGCTGATGATATATTTAATGGAAAAGAGCAACTTAGCCTAAAAACAACAGTTACAACTCATGCATATAATAATCCTGGGGTAGAATTCGAGAATATTGTTACTTCGGAAAACATTGTATATCCAACAATTAAATTTACTCCACCTTCTGCACCACCAGCACCATTAGGAACAACAGTTGTTGTAACTTATGAACATGAGGATAGTGAAATTTCAATACAGAGAGTATTAGAAAACTACGACAAGGTAAAAGAAGAAGGTTTTGATGCAGGAACACTAAGTTCATATTTTGATACACATATAACAGTTCAAAGAGGAGCAATTAGAGACTTTGGACTTTTGAAAATTGATGAGGAATACGTTAAATTTGGACAAAATGATGTAAGTAAATATCTAAAAGACACAAGCATAAGTTACTATGGAATCAGCGAGATATTAGAGGACGACGGAAAGATTTTAGTATACAATGCAGAGACTGATGAATTAATAAAAGAAATCGGTATGGATGTCATAAGAAAAAATTCATCAATAACTGTTCCTGAAAATGTAGCAAGAGTTAGAATTGAATTGACAAACTTCAAAAAATGTGAAGGAACAACAATTAGAGGAAACCGCATATATGCAGGAAATCTAGCTGATATATATGTACATAAAGCATTAGACATTAATGCTATAATTAATGATTTTGAATATTCTACACTAAAGAGTTTATCTAACTATTATTCAAAGATAGCAGATAAACTATATCAAAAAGATTCAGGTACATTGGAATATACAACTTCAGCAAGTGATTCTTCGAAATTAAAATATAATAAAACTGAAGCTATGATAAGAGCATATCCAGCAGCTTTTGGAAATAATGGAGAAATTGATGAAGATGCTGAACAACCAGGAGAAGATATAACTCTTACAGTATCTTCAAAACATGAACAAGACAGAGCTTATTGGGGTAAAGGTGAATTTGTAGTAGAGTTGCCAGATGAATTCAATTACTTTAATTTAAATAGTGTTGAATCAAGTACATGTACAATTAATGGATATGAATACTTTGAAGAAAATGGAAAGAAATTAATAAGAGTTTTTGCAGAAACAAACTATAACATCATAATTACAATTAAAGGACGTGTAGTAATAGATCCATTAGCTTCAAACGGAAATAAAGCAATAAGACTTTATTACAAGAACGAAAGTTGCGCAGATTACTATAATGGAAAAGTAAGTGATAAATATGATGTTGATTTAAATGAGGATACAACAGAAGGAATTGGTTATGCATCAACATATGTAACAGTAACGTCACCTGCAACATTTATTGTTAAGCAAATGGTAACAAATTTCGATGAAAAAGAATCATTTGTTACAGCACCTAATGTTGCTGAAGTAGACAAAGAAACAAATCATGCAACAATTCAAATTGGTGTAAAGAATAATAATGCAAGTCCAGTTATAGATTGTTATTTAGTAGGAAAGATTCCATACGAAGGAAACACAAAAGTAAAAACCACAACAGATTTGAAATCAAAATTCACAGCACATATGACATCAGAAGGTATTATTGTTCCAGAAAACTTAAGAAATGTAACAGTTTACTATTCAGAAAATGATTCGGTTAACTTTAACATAGATGATGCATCGAATGGATGGAAGTTAAAAGAAGAAATTACTGATTGGAATAAAGTAAGATCTTTCTTAATCGATTTAAGTAATATAACAATTAGATCTGGAGACGCCAATCAGGTATTTAAATACAATGTTACAGTTCCAAATGGATTATCATATAATGATGCTTCATACTCTACAGTAGCATCTAAATACAACTTACAAACAAATTCAGGAATACTTTATAATAGGGGAACAGAATCACAAAAGACAGGTATAAGAATTGTTAGAAAATACAATCTTGATACAACTTTATACAAAGAGACAACAAGTAGAGTGGTGCCAAATGAAACTTACATTGTTGAAGAATTAGATGATGAAGGAAATATTGAAAAGTCAAAAATCGGTAAATCTAATGCAAATGGAAAATTTGTAATTAAAAATCTATATGCGGAGAAGAATTATAGAATCCGTCAATTAGAAGCAAATATTAATTATGAAAAAGATGAAAATGTTAGATATTTCAGAGCGGACGAAAATGCTGAAGGGAATTTGGTGTTCTCATATGCAAATGAAAATTCTGAATTGTTTAACAACACCCCAAACTTTACAAAGGACAGTGAAACAAATAAAGATATATTAAATGTTTCGATATGGGAAACACCAAAATATGAAATCATACTTAAGAAATTGGATAGAGCGACAGATGAACCAATTAGCGGAGTAAACTTCTTATGCTATGATGCCAATACAACTGCTTCTGGAAAAACAGATGACACTGGAAAATTAGTGATGAGTAAATTCTTTGAAGATGCGACTTACGTTTTAGAAGAAGTTACAGCTAAAGGATATTACCTACAAGACAGCACAGTTAAATTAGTAAAGAATGCTCAATACAACTATTCAGTAGCAATTGGAAATAATGAATTTATAACTTCAGCTAGTGCAACAAATGGTGGTGAAGAACAAGATTTAGCAAGAGTAGAATTAGTATTATACAATGACTCAGTTCCAACATACACATTAAATGTTGTTAAAGTAAAAGAAGGAGCGGAAGCTACTAGATTAGCTGGAGCAGAATTTGAAATTACAAAATACGATGATAGCGAAAAGGAAAAAATTACTACAGATGAAAATGGTACAGTAACTGTACAAAATATGTACCAATACAAAGAAGGCTTTGATATCACTGGTAAATATGGTTTACAAGAAATAACAGCACCACGTGGATATGTTTTAAATAAAGAATATATCGAGTTTGTTGTTTCAAAAGAAAATGACACACTAAAGATTGACTATAAAGATGAAGAAGGTCTAACTTCTATCAAAGATACAGTAATTGATGGAAATAATGTAACAATTTATATTCAAGATAAAACATTATTTAAATTGACTAAGACAGATGACGATCAAGCATTAATTCCAAATGTAGCATTTGTAATTTATGAACTCGATGCAGAAGGCAAACTTCTTGATTATGCAAAAGATGCGAATGGCGAATATGTTGGAACGCAAAATGCAAGAGGAGCATATGAAGTAAGAACAGATGCAAATGGAGAGATAACGATTCCATTAAGAGATGGCGATTATATGCTATTCGAGGTTGAAGCTCCAGAACAATATGAGTACAGCACAACAGGAAGAAGATTTAAAGTAAAGAGCGAAGAGACAACAGGCGAAGCAGGAACAGGAAGTGGAGAAGGAACTGAAACAACAGAAGAAAAATATACATATGCAGTTCAATACTACTATAACGGACAACGCGATGATACAAAGACAGAAACATATGAGGTAGACAAAGATACAGAAGTTACAACATATGAAGATAAGGTAGAGGATGGATATGAATTCCAATACGTAACTAAGTTGCCTTATAAAATTAGTTGTGATGATTTAGTAATAGATGTTTATTATGCAACACCAAAGACACAAACACTAGAAATTAATTACATTGAAGATTTAATTGAATTACAAAGAGCAGTAGATAATGGTAACAATTATGAAGACACAAAGGTTGTTTTAAATAGGAGTTTAGATTTCAATGATGCGGATTCATATAGAGATGCCGAAGGAACCACATATGGCGACTATAATGAAGACGGTACAACAGAAGGCATTAAGAAGGAAGTTACTTCAGGCAAGGGATGGAAATCTATTGGTGTAAGAAGCACACAAATTGCTGAAACTGCAAATGGTGATTATGTGTTAGATGGAAATAATATAAAACATAATCAATTTGAATATAGCAAATTAAAATACTTTGCAGGAACCTTTGATGGAAACAATAATTCGATAAGTAATATGTATGCTAACTATACAGATGAGGCATATAGAGATGATGAATACAAATTTACAGCTTCTAATGGTAACGAATATTCAGATTATCATAGTGCAGCTTTATTTGGCTGGACACATAATGCAAGTATTATGAATTTGAAATTTAGTGCACATATTTCTGAAAACAGAGGTAATGAATACAACAATTTCAACATGGCAAAAGGTGCGGGTTTGATTGGAAATGCATACGGATCAATAAATGTATTTAATGTTGAGAATAGTTTAACGGGTAATTATTCTTATGCTGGTATAATTGGTAGTATAGATCAAAGAATAAATTATTATGATAGAGAAAATACAAACATTAATATTCAAGATGTAAAAAACGCGATTTGTATTAGCGAAGATGAAGGTGAAAGAGGTGCAGGGTCTTATTCTTATTTGGGAGTAATAGGATACATGAAAGCTGCTAGTGCACATGACCCTTCTATTGTAGAGACTACAGAAATAAATAATGTAACTAATGATATAACTAACGATATAAGCGAAGAAAATTCAAGTGGTAAGTCAGTATCATATATAGGAACAATAGGATTTACTGAAGCAACTACAGATCGTACAAATTATGTAAATGATACATGCGGAATATATTCGATAAATAGTAATATTATTACTGATAAAACTTGGAGTTACGAAATTGGCGCCGCAATTGGTTATATTGGAAATAAAAACATATCAGAGTATAAGATTAATAATATGAAGGCAAAAGTTGATTTTGGCGAAGCTTATTATCTTTCAGGAGCCATAGGAATGGGGTATCCAGGGGAAAGCAGTGGAATATTAATCGAAAATTTCGATGTTGAAATTACTCAGACAAAAGAAAATGGCAGTTCATGTCAAGTTGGAGGTGTAATAGGATATTTAGCTTATACGGCCAATTCATCGGATCAATATTCAATAGGAATTGTAAGTATAAAAAATGGAAAAGGTAAGGTAGACTTAAAAAGAAGTTATATGGCTGGTGGAATAGTTGGCGAAGTATATAACTATAATTTGTCGATTTCAAATGCCATAGCGCAAGGAAAGATACAAAGTAGTGATCAATCTGCAGGAATCGCTGGTTATGTATATTCACCAAAAAATCAGCTAATTATTGAAAATGTAAAAAACTATGCGGACATAACAGAAAGAGAAAATTCAAGTTCGAGTTACAATGGAGGAATAGTAGGATATTTATGCCCTTCATATGCATCAATTAAAAATGCAGTTAATTATGGAACAATATATGGAACATATGATAATGGTGGAATAGTAGGAGATTTATCATCGAGCACTGGAGCTCTTTTTATAGAAAATGTACATAATTATGGAGATATAATCAATAATGCAAGTTATGGAGATGGACAAGGTGGAATAATAGGATACAGCAGTGGATCATATGTTAATATTAAAAACGCAAAAAATTACGGAAAGGTAACAGGATATTACTACGTAGGAGGAATTGTTGGTCGTCAGTCTGGAAATAGAATTGAGTTACTAAACTGTGAAAACATGGGCGAAATAAGCGGAGATAGGCTATATGAATATGCAGGAGGACTATTAGGAACTAGTTATGGCAGCACGCAAATTGAAAGTTCGTTCAACAAAGGAACTATTAATGTTGTTGGTGAAAATCAAAGCGAGTGTTATTATATTGGTGGTTTGATTGGTTATCAAGGTGGTAGTAACAACGCCTCTTTATATATTAACAATAGTTATAACGAAGGAAATATCAATATTTTGAATAAAAGAATGGTATACGAGACAGGTGGATTAGTTGGATGGTATGGTTCAGGTGTAATTCAAAACAGCTATAACGCCGGAGATATTAATATTGATTACACTGGGCAAGAATATGGATATGCATATGCTATTGGAGGAATAGGATCTTCTAGTGCTTCATCTGGATTGGTTAATAATGTAATAAATAAAGGAAATATACATATTAATAGCAAGTATGAAAATTCAACATCTTCCAATATAGGAGGAATACTAGGAAATCAAGGACAAATAAGTGTAATGAATGTTATAAACCAAGGAGAAATCGAAATATTTTCTAATGGAGTTGATTATTATAGCGTTGGAGGAATCATAGGTGGAAGTAATCAGAATGCAAATATACAAAATGCATATAATACAGGGAATATAACATTGTTGGGTGGCAGATATGCAGAAAGTGATTATCCTGACGAACGTGGATTAGGTGGAATCGTCGGAACTAACGACGAAGGAGCAATAGTAAATAGATGTTATAATTCAGGAAAAATCGTTTCGATGATATTTACAGGAGGTATCGTAGGATATAACAAAGGAACCGTAGTAGATTGTTATAATGAAGGAAAAATAACGTCTTATAAGAAGATGGTAGGCGGTATAGCAGGAAAAAATGAATATGTATTATCTAATGTATACAATGTAGGAAATGTAACAGCTAAAAACGAGAATGTAAAAATTGGTCCTATTGTGGGTGAAAGCAGTGACGGAATAGATTACAATGGAAACATTGAATCACAAGATGTCATAGAGAATGCACATTATAGTGATAAGATAACTGTAATTGGAGGCGTTCAAAATCAAGATGGAATAAAACAAGAAGATAATTACATGAAGTCGGAAGAGTTTTACAACACTTTAAATACGCATAATGCATGGACTTATATAGATGATCAATATCCAAAACTAATGATTAGTGCAGGAGAAACAATTCCAGAAACTACAGAATTAAATATTATAAATGATCATAAGATTTATAATATTTCTACAATGTTAAATAATTCAGAAGGCGGATCAATTACAGGATATGGACAAGATGTTTTAGAAGAAGTAAGACATGGAGCAAGCAACACAAAAGCAATTGAAATGATTCCAAATGAAGGATATGAAATTGGAAGAGTTACAATAAATGGTGAGCAACAAGAGATTACTTTAAATGCAGATGGTTCATACAAGATTGATGTTGGAGAATTACAAAACATAAAAGATGATAAGTTAATATATGTAGAATTCTTAAAACAAGATCAAATCTTATTAATTGAAAAAGTAGATAAAGATACAGATGAAACACTATCGAATGCAACATTTGATATACAACAAATTGAGAATAGTCCTATAACAGATGAAATAAGTGAACTTAAAGAATCAAATGTACAAAATGAAAATGCAGCTGATGTTGAAAATCTTGTCGATGAAACAATAGGAAATCCAACGATGTCAACAGGAAGCTATTCAAAAAACAATGGTGTTTATACTTTAAATTCAGCATACTATAGATATCAATCAGGCAGATATTGGTACGCGATAAATGGACGAATTCCAATTAATTTGAGCGATAAAACAGGTAATTATATTGTTAGATTTGAAAGTGAATATTGGGATAGTGCGTCAATTAATAATTCAAATGGCGAAAGTGTTGGATATATGGAAAGTCGTGCTGTTGAAGGTAGTCAATATAGTTACACATATCTTTTAACAGGTGGAAAATCGTATTATATACAACTTTATAGAGATCAATCAGGAAGTACTTTTAGTAGAAGGTTAGATAACTTCCACGTTTATCCAGTGACAGATAAAGCTTATAATATGACAACAACAGATGAAGGATACTATGAAACAACAAATGCAAATGTTCCATGGGCAATATCAGCAGGAAATGTGGAAATTGATTTAACAAATCATCCAGAAGAACATACTATATCAGTTAAGCATAAGAGTGTAGAAAATTCTAACAGGGAGATAGAATTCGATATAATAGTTAAAAATAGCATCACAGATGCGAAAGTGTATGAAAAAACAGTTTATGCACAAGCAAATGAACAAACAGATACAATTAGTGTTCCGGGTGGTACAAAATATAATTTAGAATTTCGATATAAGAATCTAGCTGGAAACGCTGGAAAACTTCAAATAACAGGAGTTTCAATTGAACTAGATGAATCTAAATTAACTAAAGTAACAAGAACTACAAGTGTTGAAGGTCAAATAAAAGTCCAACTTCCAGTAGGTAAATATAGGATTACAGAAACAAATGCACCAGAACATTATTTACTAAATACCGAATCTACAGAATATTATGTAGATATAAACAAGGAGAATAAAGTAACAATTCAAGACACACATAAACCAATAGTAAGAGTACATCATTACTTGATGGAAAACGGACAAGAGACAACAAAGAAAGTTGCTGCAGATGAAGAATACGAAGGCAATCTTGATGAAGATTATTACTTCAATCCTAAAGATAAGTTAGTAGGATTATCACTAGCTAAAGATGATAATGGCGAGTTAATAATTCCATCTAATTACAAAGGAAAATACACTTTAGGAGTAACAGATGTTAACTTCTACTATGAGGCAGACAATATCAAATTGACAATTCATCATTATCAAGAAGGAACACAAACAAAAGTAGCAGAAGATGAAGTAATTGAGAAAGATGCTGTTGTTGAATTTAAGCAAGACGGTTCATATAAAGTATCAGCAACTGGTACATATAAAGTAGCCGACAATGCTAAATATCAAGAATTAACAGCAAGCACATATAACTTAACAAGTTTATACTCATCAGTACATGCGGGATTAGAAATTAGAGACACATTAGAATATAGTTCGAATGCCGAACTAATTTATAATTACAGCACTAAGAAGTATAGAATTGTAACAAGAGTTATAGAACACGAAGAAGTAGTACCAGATGAGGAAGAAGATGATGAAGAATCAGAGGAAACAAATCCAATGACAAACACAACATCTAATGAAATCGAAAATACTACAACAAACGAAACAACAGATGAGAATACAACAAATGAAACAACTAACACAACTGAAAACACAACAACAACTAATACAGAAACAACACCAAAGACTAAAACTATTTCAGTAAAAGGTGGAACAATTTCTGGTTATGATCTTGAATACTATGAAGAATTAGCAAGCAATGCAAATAGTACAAAAGACATCATAGTAACACCAGACAAAGGCTACAAGATCAAAGAAATCAAATTAAATGATAATGTTGTTTATGATGCGGATCATACAACGAATGATTTATACACAGTCGAAAATGGCGTTGTTACATTTAACAAATTTAACAATGTAGTTGAAGACAAAACAATTACTGTTGAATTTGAAGGTGTAGGATCAATTGTAAAAGTTCATCATATTATAACTGAAGAAGGTAAAGAAGACGTAGAGTACAAGACCGTAGAAATTAGAGGAAAAGTTGGTTCAAGATACACAACAGAAGAAATTGAAATTGAAGGATATACATTATATTCAACTTCATTAAATACAACAGGTGAAATTGCAGAAGAACAAATTGATGTATACTACAATTACAAAGCAAATCCAGAAACAACATATACAATCAGATATTTCTATGACAATACAGAAGATGTAGAACTTGCTGAAAGAATTGTTGGAAAAACAAAAACAACAGTAACAATGGAAGATATTAAAGCTAAGATTGATGGGCATAAGAAAGATGTTTATGAATTTGAAAGAGCAGAGAATATACCATTAATGATTGTTAACGACGTAGATGAATATGTAGTTAAGATTTATTACATTTCTACATTTGGTAAAGTAGTTGAAAAACATATTGATGCAGGACACAACACACTTCTATACACAGAGATACATAAAGGTTCTATTGGAACTGCATACAATATCAAATCAAGAAAAATTGATGGTTATACATTACTTGAGAAAGATATAAATGGTAAGAGTGTTCTACCAACAAATGCAGAAGGAACATATGCAAAAGATGTTATTGATACAGTAATTTATTACTATACAAGAAACACAACAGTTAAGGTTATATATCAAGATGAAAACGAAACTGAGTTAGATAAAGTAATTATTGAAGGACATGAAGGAGACGAATATACAACAGAAGAGAAGACAATCAAAGGTTATGAACTTGTTGAAACACCAAAGAATGCAGAAGGTGTAATGTTAGTTACAAAAGATTCAAACGGAAATGACAATACAGAAACTGTAGTAATCTACAAATACAAGAAATTAATACCAGCTGATGTTGTAGAGAAATATGTTGATATCAACACAAATGAACCTGTTGAAGAAATAACACACAAAGGTGAAATTGATGAAGAATATGAAATTACTCCAAAGACAATCGAAGGATATACATTAATAACAAAAGATAAAGATGGAAATGATATTCTTCCAACAAATACAAAAGGAAAGTATTCAACAACTAAAGTAGAAGTAATCTACTATGTAGCAATGAATGCAACTGTAAGAGTTCAACATATTAACTTAATAACAAGTGAAAAGATGGCAAAAGATGTTGTAATTGAAGGTTATGAAGGTAAAGAGTACGAAACAGAACCAATGACATTCGAGGGATATGAATTAACAGGTACTCCTGAAAATGCAAAAGGAAGAATGCAAGTTACTTTAGATGAAGATGGAAATAAAGTAACAGAATTAGTAGTTAAATACTATTATGCCGAAAAACTAGAAGGTAAATTACCACAAACAAGTGAAACAAACTCAAAACAAGCAATTTTAATAGCAATACCTTTTGTAGTACTAATTAACTTAGGATTAGCAACAATAGCATTTAAGAAGAACAAAAAAGAAGATATGAACAAATAAGAATAACTAAATAAAAAGGAGGGAGATAGAGATAATCTATCTCCTCTTTTTTATGTTTGCAAAACCTTAAAGCACGAAATCTTTACGGGATTAAAGGTTTAAAGCTGATTTTGGTAGTTAATTATAACAATGTATTAGAGATGTAACAGAAAATTTCTCAAAAAAACAGTAATAAACCTGTATATTATAGGCATCGAAAGTATTTTCAAAGGAGAATACTATGATGTGAAAATATTCATATCAAGCAAAAGAAAAAAGGAGAAAACAATGAAAACACTTAAACTTAAAAAAGTAATAACAATAGTTACAATGTTTTTATTAGCAATTGCTCTAATAATAGTTGGAGAAACTAAGAGAGTTGAACTATCAGAGATTACAAAACAAAAATATCTTGATAACAACAATCAAACAAAAATCACATGGGGTGATTTAACTGGAAATGGCTATGATGCAACAGCATACAATACTGGCTGGAACGATGCTAGTACAGGTATGGTGTTTAATGGCACGAGCTCATATGCCCAAATCAAAGAAGTTAACTTAGAGCAGTTCACTTTAGAAGTTGCATTTAGAGCTTCTAACTTATCAAAAGAAGGAGAACAAACTTTATTAGCAAACTTCCAAGAAGGTGGATATGGTTTATTAATCAGAGATAAAAGATTAATAGGTCAAGCATATTTAGACGGAGAATGGAAAACTATTTCAACAGAAGATGGTGAAGGAACAGTTAGTGATGTTTTAGAAGAAAATATCATGTATGTTGCTCATCTTACTTTTGATGGAACAAATCTATCTTTGTATCTAGATGGTGAGTTAATTGGAACTGTAACAGGTACGACATTAACATATCCAAAGAATAATACAATCATGATGCTTGGTGAAAATCCAGACGGAACAAATGCTGTAGAAGATAAATACTTAGAAGGAACAATTCATGAAGCAAAGATTTATAGTAAGAGTTTAAGTGATAATGAAATAGAAAACAATTTAGAAATTGTTGAACGTGTATATGCAGATGGTGTAAGTGGAAGATTAAACAACATCGAAGGCTATGTTCAAGATGGATTATTAATGGATCTTGAAGGTAGAAAAATCGAACGTACACAAGAAAGAATTGCAGATTTAAGTTTAAGAACATTCATAACAAAAATAAATGGTGAAGAATTATCAACATCTAGAGAACCAAATGTGGAAATCGTAGATGGAAAATTTAATTACAAACATTCAAAGAATAAAGTTAATGTTGTAAAAGGTGATGTTATAACATACAAAATCAGAGTTTACAACGAAGGTAAAGAAGCAGCAAATGCAGAGAAGGTTGGAATTTATTTACCTGAAGAAATGAAGGTAATCGGATTAGATGATAGCGAGAGTGTAAATTCAAAATACTTATGGACACAAGATGAAGGAAACGTATTCATCACAAAATATTTATCAAACCAAGAAATTAAAAAGAATGGTGTTAAGGTAATTGAAAACAGAAGTATACCAGCGTATTCAGAAAATGCAGGAATACAATACAAGGACATTGAATTAGAAATATTAGTAAACGAAGATATAACAATTGCCGATGGTTACAGATTAGTTGTTGTAGCAGAGATTATGAAAGAGAGTCAAAATGATAGTGACTCAACACCACGTAATTTCAACATGACACAAGCAGATATTAAAACATACAAAAAAGCAGAAGCAGAACAATCATCAGCAGAAAGCTACATTGCTGGAAAAGAAGATGATGACGATTTTGAAAATGTATATGTAAATAAAACATACGATGCAAAAATTGAGTTAAACAAAATCAGTATAGCTAACGAAAAAAATATTGGTGGCGGAAAAATTAAGATTACAAACAATGTTTCTGACAGTGATATTAGATTAAAAATTTATAATAAAGCAACAATGTCAGAATTAGAAAAAGACGAAAATGGATATGTTGTTCCACCACAAGAAGGTGTATTAATCGGACTTTCAAGATTACAAAAGAATGTTGAAAATGAAATTTTAATCGAAGAAGAATCTGCAGCAGAAGGATATGTAAAAGTAATTGATAGCACAAAATTAAAAGTTAAGATAAATGCAAATGAAGAAATTGAAGCTATCATTACAAGTGTTGTAGAAAAGAAAATTAAAGAAGACGGAACTGTTGAGACACAAGAGTTATCAGGTTCAATCGAAAAAGATGCATTCTTAAGAGACGAAGATCAAAATGGCTTAGTTACAAAAGATGGAATCGCAACAGGTCAAAGAGTTGAATACAAGATTGGTGAAGATGGCGAATGGAAGAGATACACAGGATCATTCAAACTACAAACAAATAAAACAATTTATGCAAGAAGTACAGACGGAACAAATTACAGTGGTACAGCAATCAAAGTTGTAGATAACATTGATAAGATTGCACCAACAATAGATACAATTGCAGACAAAGAAGAAACACTAGATATTGAAACTTCAATTGAATTCCATGTTACAGATACAAGCACAGAAGATTATGGTGCTTCAGGAGTTTCTAAATTTGGAATCAGCGAAAACGATGTTGATGAACCAGAAGAATGGTTAGATGCGGACAAGACAACAGACTTTACAGGAACAGTAGAGCATATTGAAGATGAAGGTACATTCAGAATTTGGGTAAAAGACGTTGCAGGAAACATTGCAATCTCAAATGAATTTAGAATTGATTTACCAGATATCTCAGTTGCAAAAATTACAGCAATTGTAGATAGAGATGGAAATGAAATCACAAGTTTAATTAATACAGAGTACTACACATTAGAATCATGTTTCGCAACAATACCAGAAGGTGCTACTGCAACTGTTCAAGTAATTCATAGAATTTACAACGAAGCAAATGTTCTTGATGGAAACAAAACAGTAACACTAGATTTAAACGGATACACAATTGGAAACAGAAGCAGAAGAGAACCAACATTCACAATCGGAAGTGAAAACTCAGATGCAAGTTTAACAGTTATAAACAACAAAGGTAGGGGTGGTGTTTCTAGTAACAACACAGAAGCTATAGTTATAAATGACGGAAGCATCTTCACATTGGGCGAAGATAACAAGAGAGTTGTACAAAGCCAACCAAAGATTACAGGTAAGACAACAGGTATCGATGTAAAGAATGGTGGTGTGTTTAATTTCTATGATGGAAACATCACAGCTGAAAAAGCTATTTATGGAAATGTAAGTTCAACACCAATTGGATACAATGCATTCATCGAAGATTCAACAACAGATGAATTACAAACAGCAACATTACAAGTTATATCAAACGTTGAAGCAAGAATCGGTAGAAAGATGTACACATTACTAGAAGATGCTATCGCTGATTGCCAAACAAAATATGGAACAGATGGTTCACAAGTAGAAGTTGTTTTATTAAAGAACATTGCTAAAGATATGACAATCGAGATTGCAGAGAATCAAAATATCAAATTAGATTTAAACGGACATGATTTTACAACAGTAACAAATGGATACGTAGTTGATAATAAAGGTAAGTTTGAATTATTTGATAGTTCTGTAATGACAGGAAGTTATGATTATAAAGTTGAAGCTGAGGATACATCAAGAGTATCAAGAAATGGTGGAAGCAATATTTCTACAAATGGATTCACAGGTGTACAAAAATACAAAGAATTAGCTTTCAATTTCGACATTGAAGAATATGGTACATACATGTTCTCTATATCAGGTATTTACATGAGTAGAGAATCAGATATCTATTTAGATGATAGCGATACAAGTATGTACAACTTTGCAGAAAGAACATATGGTGCAGAGTACACAACAGTAAATGTTATATTAGATAACCTAGATCCAGGAACACATAGACTAAGAGTTGTTAACAATGCAGAAGGTGGAGAACAACCAATCATTGACTACTTCGAAGTAAGTAACAACAAAGGATCAGGAAGAATTTATAGTACAACAAATCACGTAATTCACAACTGGAATTTTGATGAGAGAGTAACAGACATCAGCAAAATTGATACAGTTGATTATGAAGAATTAATTACAGATGAAAAAGTAAGTATACACAATGCTTATAGACATTCAAGAACATGGACAGATGATTTAAGTGTATATAGAGATGAAGACAATTCA
The DNA here is from genome assembly GCA_946410665.1 of uncultured Clostridia bacterium. Lineage (GTDB taxonomy): Bacteria > Bacillota > Clostridia > TANB77 > CAG-508 > CAG-793. Next base: position 51,251 of record CAMKBC010000002.1, read on the forward strand.
ATTGCATTAAATGAAACAACATGTGAAGATTGGTCAGCAGGATACATTGAAATTGATTTAACAGATAAAGAAGTAAAACCATATTTAATTCAATTTGACTATCATGCAAAATCAACTGGAAATAGAAGATTAGATATGTACTTCTCAGCTTATGAATTTGGTGCATATGATAGAGAAGGTAGAATTCTTTATAGAGATGGCGGAAATTTTGATCTTAATGAAACTTATAAGGCATATGTAACTGGTGGATCTAAACACTATATTCATTTAGCAATGTATAAGAATAGATATTGCAATAACGAATTTGATTTTAGAGTAAAAAGCATTAAATTAGTTGAGGTTAATGATTTCAACATGGCGCAAATGACAATCACATCAGGAATTATCGACACACAAAAAACAGGTACATATGAAGAAAGAACAGGTGGTATCTTTAATGAAGGTAACCTTATTGTAAAAGGTGGTAGATTTACAACAGCACTTCAAACAGGAGACGATGGTAGAAAATGCGGTATTAGAAACTATGGCTTTGTAACAATACAAGATGCTCAGTTTGATGGAATGATTCATGGTATCTATAATGGATGGTACAACAATTCAAAGTACGGAGTAATGACGCCAATAGTAAAAATAAATAATGTTAATATGAATTGTACTCATATAAATTATATGGGAGCTGGCCACTCAATTGCCGAAATCAAGAAGGGTAAATTTAATTCTAAATCTTCGTATGAAGTATGGCAAAACTACGAAGATTCAACTGTTATTATTAATCCTGAATCAGATGAAGATGTTCAATTTATGAATGGTGGCGACTGGGAAATCTATATGAGTAGAGATAACGGAAAGCAACTTTATATTAAAGGTGGAACATTCAGACATGCTGGAGGCATTATTTATTCATATGATGATTACTGGAGAGGTTCACAAAGATGGATGTATAACCAAATAACTATTGATGGCGGAGATTTTCAATCAACTTCAGGTGAAATGATAGCAACATCTTACAGTGCAAAGATCATTGTTAACGGAGGAAAATTTGTAACATCAGGAGATAGAATATTTAGAATAAACAACTTCATGGATGTTACAATTAATGATGGTGAATTCTATGCTACAAGAGGAACTGGTAATATTCTTTACTGTGATTATTATGACAACAGCTACAGTAAATTAACAATTAATGGAGGTTATTTCACTAACGTAACAGAAGCAAATAATAGCTATTGGACATTATTCCAATTCTATTATGGAGCACATGTAACAATTAATGGTGGCGAGTTACATGCTGGTAGTACAGTATTCCATGAAAACAGAGGCAATCTAGACTTAAAGATTTTAGGTGGAAACATAACATCAAATGTTGGACCACTAACAAATACAGATAATCATGATGGTGGATGCAGTGTTGTAATTGGAACTAAAGATGGTAATGTAGAAATGCAACCAGAAATTAAAGTTTCTACTTCATATCCGTTAGTTACAAATAACAATGCAACAGTAAAATTCTATGATGGTGTGTTGTATGCACAAAAGAATCCATTCTTAAATTGTAATCTAGAAGAAATTGAAGACAACACAAATGTTGTTTCAGAAGATTACGGAGAAAGAGGATTAAAGGTTTGGCTAGGAGATAATTCTTCACAAGAGAATGTAGAAATATATGAATGTCCAGACAATCAAAGTTTAGTTGGAACAAAGTATTCAACAATTCAAAAAGCATTAGATCAATGCAGTACAGATGCAGGAGATAATGTAACAAAGATTAGATTATTAAAAGATTATTCTAATTTTGAAATTAACACGATTAAAAAAGGACAAAATGTAATTATCGATCAGGATGCATATATTTTATGGAATTATAGAAACAACGGATTTGATAACTATGGAAAAGTAGAATTTATAAATACACAAAATAATTTATATAGTAGAGAAATAAAAAACACAGAATTAGTAAGCAATCACATATATCCAGAGAGAGATTACAATTTCACAGACTATAGAATTATAAAAGATAAGAGCGGAAGAAATAATGATTTAGAGTTGTTATGCGCAGGAAAAGATGCTGATACAAACGGAATTGCTTGCAATACTTATACTACAGGCGTAATTAGAAATTGGAATATAACAGATGCAGAACAAAAAGCAATGGAAATTGTATTAAAGACAACAACTAGAGAAAACACGTGTATTTTCATGTCACCAAATGGACAACATATGGCATTTGGCGTATGGAACAATACTTTCTTACTATCATGCAAAAGTAACAACAATCAAACTTTTGTGATACCAGATGATTTCTATGATGGCACAATGAAAGATATTGTAATAAACTACAACAGTGAAACCAACCAATATACAGTTTACTATAACGGAAGAAAGTTAGAAACTAGAGGATCTGGTAACTGGTGGGGAAATGGTAATAGTTATGGAGCTTTCTTTGGAAGAAGACCAAATCAAGATAACTTCCATGGAACAGTATTTGCATTAAGACAATATAGTGAAAACTTAACAGAAGAACAAATCGCAACAAATTATGAATCAGCACAAGAAAAATACGTAGATGGAGAAGATGAAGATAACTATACAACAGATAATCTTATATTAGATATAGATTCTTCAACAATTGATTGGGAAAAAGTTGCATTGGCAAGCCATAATGTTAATAACTACACGACGAACTCATGGGGATATCAAAAAATTGACTTAAGAGATCAAGCGGGAAGATTCTTAATTACAGTAAATGCAGAAACTAGAATATCTAACATTAGTGGACGTACATCATGGGCGCATGCAAGAATATTAACAGACACTTCGATAAGAGGTGAAAGTGATACAACAGGAAGATTTATTCATGTTACTGGTGATACAACTGCAACAGACTATACTTATGAAGTAGAAGGTGGCAAGATATATTACTTACATTATGGTTTCTATCACAATAGTCAAGCACTAGAAACATTTACTATTAACAGCATTAAGGTAACAACAATACAACAAGGAAAAATCTTTAGTAGAAATTGTAATCTATTAAAGAATGGTAGATTGGTAGAGGAAGAATCATGGAAAGACTTGAGTGGAAATAATAGACATGGTGTGTTAGTAGGACCAGTATGGGATGATGACAACAGAGGATTAGTATTTGATGGAAATGATTATGTAAGAATTGCTCAAATGAATTATAGACAGTTCACATTTGAATCAACATTTGAATTGAGCAGTATACATAATGGATGGAATACAGTTATGTCTAACTACCATTCTGGTGGTTGGGGATTATCTGTAAATGGATCAGATAAGAAATTATATGCCAGAGCTTATATTAATGGAGATTATAGAAATATACCATTAGAAATTCCAATTGAAGTAAATACCAAATACACAGCAGGTATAATGTATGATGGCCATATGATGTATCTATATGTAAATGGAATGGTAGTAAATACATGGAAATCAACAGATTATGACACATACAAACATTGGCCAGATAGTTCAACTTATGTTGTACTAGGAGGAGATGCTGCAGGAAGCGGTGCTGATGGAGAATGGCTAAATGGAAAAGTATATTCAGCAAGAGGATATAGTAGAAAATTAACAGATTTAGAAATCGCGCAAAATTATCAAAAAGATAGAGCGTTGTATTATGGAGATGATGCAGAGTACATTGAAAATATCACAGGCTACGTAGAAAAAGATAGAATATTAGATTTCGAAGGAAGACATCATGCTGATAGTTTAGATAATTCTATGTATGCAAAATTAGGTGCTAATTTATACATAGAGGAAAGAGGTTTAAAAAATAGAGACGTTATAAAAAATGCTGGAACCTTAGATATCGATACATATAAATTTATAGTAGATGGAAGAAATACAAAAACTATTAGAAACGACAATGATGGTATAGTTAATATTTATGGTTGGGATTATGACTCAACTTCATATGAGAACACAGTTGTATTTGATAATCATAGAAGAGGTACAATTAATTACTATGATGGAAATACAGAAGCAACGACATCAGAAAGTTCTATCATTTTCAACAACCTAAACAATTCAACTGCTAATATATACGATGGTATTATTAGAAAAAATGGTAGATATGTAATGAACCAAAATGGTGGTTATAGTACTATGAATATTTATGGTGGTACTATTACATGTGAAGGTAGATGGGATGGCGAGACAAGAATACTTTATAATTATGAAAATGGTACATTAAATATTTCTGGAGGAATTATTAACTATTATGCAACGTCAAACTATTCTACACGATATGGTATTGATAATATAAATAGTGCAGAGTTCCATATTACTGGAGGAAAGATAAATTGGCAATCAACATACTGTAATTACTCGCGTGTAATCCGTAATGCTAGTCCAAAACATAGTTCGATAGAAAACTATGAGATATATGCTAGAGAATTAAATACGAGCACAGATTTAATACATTTCTTAAATGAAGGTACAAATTCAGAGATAACTATTAAGAATTCAAAATTCTGGCAAGATGCACATACTACTAGTTGGAACAACCATGCGGCTATCTATAACAACGCATCAAATGCGGTTGTTAACGTAGAAAACTTCATATCAGATACTATTTGGATTGGAATTAACAATCCTAACGGAACAGTAAATGTAAAAAATTGTAACATCTTAAACTCTGTTACAGGTATTAATATTAGTGCTGGAGCAGTAAATTGTGATGGTGTTAATGTAGAATCTACAACAACAGGATTAAATCAAACCGGAGGAACATTACATGTATATGGAAATAGTAGAATTACAAGCACAACAAATGGTGCAAATGTAACAGGTGGAACATTCATATTAGGACAAGAAGGTGCTAATAGTGAAGATGAAAATGAACCAATTGTTGATATTAATAAGCCATATATTCAAGGTGTAAATTATGGTGTAAACAATACAGCAACATTCAAGTTCTATGATGGTAGAATAAAAGCAAATGATGGAAAATCAATAACAGGAAATATTACAGCAAAAGAGGCTGGATACCAAGTAAAAGTAATTAAATATACTGAAGGTGAATCAGGAAATGAAATTGCAAAAGAAGATAGTATATTAGCACAACTTCCAATCATTGAAATTGTTGGTGTTGGTGAATATACAAATCTAAGAGATTTCCAAACAGCAGTAGACGGATTAGAAACAACAGAAGAAGTTGATGGTGAAACTATTACAAGGGAGTATAAAATCAACTTATTACAAAATATTTCTATGGATGCTTCAGAAGAAGGACTTACATTTAAGGAAGGATTAAAAGCAACTTTTGATATCAAGGGATATAGATTTACATCAGCTAACAAAGATGTAATAACAAATAATGGAGATATGACATTTATAGATAGTGTTGGAACAGGTGAATACTATAACAATTCAAACGGATCATATTTCATAAACAATGGAAAAATGAAAGTATCAAATGCTATAGTAAGAGTCCTTGGAGCTGGAAATAGTGGTAATTGGAAAAAGATATTTAACAACATTGGTGATCTAGAATTTGACACAATTAATTTCACAAGTTCAGGTGGAAGTTATACTCATATGATCTATGACGAAGGAGAAGGTACTTTTAAAGATACAAATTCTAAGATTATAGGAACATCTTCATTAGGAGAAACAGATAGAGAAAGAATTTATAACAATGCGACAGGAGATATGGAATTTAACGGAACAACAATGAGTTATATTTCATATATCCAAAACGTGAAAACAGGAAACATGACATTCAACGATATATATCAAGACAATGGATGGGAAATAGTAAATCATAACGTAGGAAATATTACATATAATGGTACATCAAAGTCTTATACAACATATGGAATAAGAGCTGAAGGTGGAGCTGGAACTAGCACAATCACAATTAATGATGAAACATTAATAAGCGGTTATTATAGAGCATTTACAAACGACACAACAGCACAATTTATCATGAATGGTGGTTCTATTGAAACAAGATATAGCTATAGTCCTGAAACAATTAGACAAACAGGAAATGGTTTAATTCAAATTAATGGTGGTACGGTAGTAAACCACGTTAAGAGAATATACGCTGGTAAATTTGTTGTTGATGGTGAAACGGCAGTAGTAAATGGTGAATACATTTACTTAAATAATACAGGTGGAATGTATGGTACATTTGAATTACGAAATGGTAATGTAAATTGTAGAATACAATCACAAGTAGATAATGCAACTATCAATATTTTAGGTGGAAATCTAAATTGTGATGCTGCTTCGTGGTCAATAGATGCCGGTAGTTATAAAACAAATATTACTATTGGAACTAAAGACGGAGAAGTAACAAATTCACCACATATTAGAGGATATATCTGGTCATACTATTATTCAAACACATGTTACTATGATGGAACAATTACTGTATCAAATTCAGCTGATTATTTAAGTACAGAAGTCGGTTTCTATGGATTAGTAAATGAATTTGAAGAAGGATATACACCAGAAAAGAATGTAAATAGTGAACATGAAGATTGGTACGACATTACATTAGTAGAACAAAAAGAAATAGCAGAAGTAGATGGCGTGAAATATGATGATTTACAAGAGGCAATCGATGCATGTACAACATCAGGAAAAACAATCAAAATGTTAAAAGATTACATTGAAGTAAAAACATATACAGTACCAAGTGGCATTGATGAAGAAAGTGAAGAAGAGCAAGAACTTAAGAAGATTACACTTGACTTAAATGGACATATTATTGCACCAATCGGAAGAGATTGGGGTGGAGATGAACTTTCAAGAGAGTTCTTACATAACTATGGTGATTTAACAATCACAGACAGCGTTGAAGCGGAAGAAGATGAAAATGGTGACCGATTAGTAAAGAATAAACGTGGAAAGATTCATGGATATGCGCAAGGATATATAGACAACTATGGTAACTTGAAGTTTGATTCATCAAAGATGATGTTTAAAGCTCAAGCTTGGACAAACACAATAAGGAATTACAATGATGGAAATGTTTCTTTTGATAATTTCTATATGTATGACAGAGCATTACCAGATGGAAGTCCACAACACAGAGTTGTATATAACTATAGTACAGGAAAAATTGAATTAAATGATTCAATAATTGATTTTTATGGTGAATATGTATGGCGTCGAGGTGAATCACAACAATACTTTGTTTACAACACATCAAACAATTCAGAGCAACATACAGAGTATAATATTAACAATTCAGTAATCAATGCATTAGGAAGTTCATCATATTACTTTGTATTAGATGATGCTAATGGACAAATGGATACTGAAATTCATGATTCAAAACTAGTTTCATTTAATAATATTAAGAAAGAATTAAAAATATATGATTCAAGCATAAATGGATACATGTATGCAAATAATTATGAAGCTGAAATATTATTAAAGAACGTAAGACAAAACAGATATATTAATTGTCAAAATGCATGGTTCACAATAGAAGATTGTAATTTAGGAACAGATAACGATTGGAATTACACTTACTTCTATGGAAAAGTAAGAAGCATTAAGAATTCTAATTTCTCAACTAATACTAGTGAAGGAGCTCACATATATGGCACTGATGGCGCTGGCGTTATTGAAAATTCAAGATTCTACAGATTTAAAACATATAATGGATCAAACCTAGAATTAAAAGATGTAACAATTCAGGATTATATTGAAAATGGTGCATCAAATCACCAAAATTGTAGAATAACAATTAATGGTGGTACATACGACAAGATTTATAGTAATACATTAAACGATGTAATTACTTTAAACTCAGGAAACTTTAGATATATAGAAAATAGAGCAAATTCTAAACTATATATTTATGGTGGTAACTATAACAACACATCAGGCGAATGTGTAAACAATGCAGGTATATTCACATTAGGTGCTGATGATGGAGAAGTAAGTATCGAAGAACCAGCAATAACAGGTTCAACATATGGTGTAACAAACACAGGAACATTCAATTTCTATGATGGTATTATCCAAGGTGGTAACAAAGCCATCAATGGTAGTGTAACAGCAAAACCTGTAAGTTATAGAGTAAGCTACTTACAAAATAATACAGTAGCAATCTTAGACTATGTAACACAAGTTGAAAATGCAGTTACAATGAATGGCGTTTACTACAACACATTAGATGCAGCAATTAAAGTTGCTCCATCAAATCAAGAAATCTATTTATATATTAATAATGAGATTGGATTAACAGATACATTTGTAATACCAGAAGATAAAAACATTGTAATCAACTTACAAGGAAACAGTATTACATATTCAAGTACAGAACCAGCAATCATAAATAACGGAATACTAAGAATTTATGATTACTTTGAGAATGAAGAGGGAATACATGAAACAACCTATGGTGCAGTAAGAAACGACAGAGGTTTAGCAATTGACAACAGAGGAACATTAACATTAGGTGAAAACGACGGAACAGTCGATACAACAACTCCAAGCGTTGTAGGTTTGGGCGAAGCACTAAGAAATTCTGGCACATTCGCATTCTACGATGGTAGATGTGTTGTATTAGATAACAATGGAAATGAAACCGTTACAGTTGCAGATGAATCTGTACAAACTGCAGATGTTAAAGAATTATCAACACTAAGAAAATTGGGTGATAATACTCAAATTTCTATAGACGATGAAGGAAGAGTAATCAGTAGATTATCAAGTCCTGAAATCGCAGTTACTCCATCTTATTGGACAAATCAAGATGTCGAAGTAACAATGAATGCAACAGATAGAGTAATAATGAATATTGGTGATAGACAACAAGGTATGGACTTAAGCTTAAAGCAATATGTAAGCAAAGTTGGAAATACAGCAATAGATAGAAAACCAGTAATAACAGAAGAAACAGAACAAGCAATACTAAGAACACAAAATGGTGTATATGGAAGATCAGAAGACGAAGTTTACGCAAATGTAGAAGATGGCGACGATGAAGTAACATATACTATTAGCATTTATAATGAAGGAACAGAAACTGGATATGCAGCTGAAATTATCGAATTCATTCCAGAAAACTTAGAGTTTGTTTCAGATAATGAAGTAAACATAGCAAATGGATGGGAAGTTGCAAGTACAGATTCTACAACAGGTAGAGTAACAGCAGTTAAGACAAACAACTTAGCTAATGTTGCAGCGCTAGCTGATTTAGATGGTGATAGCATAATGAAATTACTAAGAGGCGAAATCGAAACAGTACCAAGTGTAGATTTAGTATTAAAAGTACATGTAACACCAACAAGAGAAAAAGTATATCATACAGTAAATGGAGAAATTACAGCTGCAAAAGATAGCAGTGGTAATACATATGGAGCATATTTCACAGAAGGAAACGGAGTAAATAGCGACTTAGACTCAACTCCTGCAAACTATCCAGCAAAATCAGAAGATGATAATGATGGAGATACATTCTACACATTAATGAAGAAAGGTAAAGTAAATATTAAATATGTAGATCAAAAAACAAATCAAGAGATTTCTGATTCAACAGTAATCGAAGGATTTGAAGGAGACCCATACAATGCTTTATCATACGGCAAGATAATTGAAAACTATAGATTAATGAGAGAACCAGAAGAACCAACAGGAACATTTACAAAGGATACACAAGAAAAAGTATTCTACTATGCACACATTTCAGCAGGTGTCGTAGTAAATCATATTGATGTAAATACAGATAGAGTAATCAAAACAGAAACTCTAACAGGTATTGAAGATCAAGATTATACAACTTCAAGTGAAGAATTCGAAGGATATGACTTAGTAGAATCAAGATTACCAGATGCAAATATAGCAAACGGTAAAATGACAATTGACGCAATTACAGTAAATTACTACTATGAGAGACAAACAACTGTAAGGGTTAAACATTTAGATAAATACTTAACAGGCGACAATGCAAAATTATGCGATGATATCGTAATCGAAGGTCATGAAAAAGATGAATATACAACAGAAGCAAAAACATTTGATGGTTATAAATTAGATGAAACATCTTTACCACAAAACGCTTCTGGAACAATGGAAGTTGTTGATAGAGGAAACGGAAACGTTCAAACAGAAACAACAGTAATCTATTATTATATATCAGAATCAGAAGGTGTAGATATCTTATACAAAGATACATATTCAGATAAAGAGATCGCTGAAAAGACATCTATAACTGGATATGAAGGAGATCAATACACATCAGAAGCTAAGACATTTATGCTATATGATTTAGATGAAAGTAGATTACCAACTAATGCATCAGGAACACTTGGAAAAGACAAGAAAACAGTTACATATTATTACAAACATGCAGCAAGCATAAGAGTAGAATATGTAGACAAGAATGCAAATACAAAGATTGTGGATGACGATATAATTGAAGGTCATGAAAACGACGTAAAAGAAGTTAGACCAAAAGATATCGATGATTATGTATTAGATTCTGAAAGTCAAAAAGACGACTACAACGTAACAATGGTTGTTACAAGAGATGCAGACAAAAATGTTATATCATTTACAACTGTAGTAACATTCTACTATAACAAAGTTTCTGCAGGTGTAATAGAGAAACACATTGATATTTATGATGATACACTAATGGAAGAACCAACAGTACATGAAGGAAGCGAAGGACAATACTATAAGATTAATCCAAAGACATTTGCAGGATTTGATCTAGTAGAAACAAGCTTACCAGATAATGCAGAAGGCCATATGTCAGTATCAGCAATAGAGGTTAAATATTATTATGCAAGAAAGACTCAATTAATAATCAAACATATTGATGTTCAAACAAATACAGAAATACCAAATTCAAGAATAACAATTAACAATCACAGAAAAGATAACTATACAACCTCAGGAAAAGCTATAGCAGGATACAAATTACAAGAAGATAGATTACCAGATAATGCTTCAGGAGTAATGGAAATCACAGAAAATGAAGGTAATATTGATATAACTACAACAGTTACATACTACTATGAATCAACAAGTTCAGCAGGTGTAACAGTACACTTCAGAGACATTAAGACTAACAAAGATATTAAGGTTAATGGAGAAACAACTACATATGTAATTAGGGGCGAAAGATATCAAACTTACGAAACAACTCCAAAAGAAATCGAAGGCTATACATTAGTAAGTACAGTTGAAGAAGAAATTGAAGTTGATGGCGAGACAATTACTCACCAAGTAAGTAAATTACCTGCAAATGCAAACGGACAATTATTAGAAGAAGCACAAGATGTAATTTATTACTATATAAAACAAGCAACTGTAAAAGTTGAATACTATGATACTGCTACAGATGAAAAGATTGATGAAGATACAACATTAAATGGCGTTGAAGGTGAGAATTATACAACATCTCCAAAAGCTATAACAGGATTTGTAGTTGATGAAGATAAAACACCAACAAACGCAAATGGAGTTTATAAAGTAGAAAGAGATGAAAACTTTGAACCAACAAACACAGAAGTAATTGTTAAATACTATTACAAGGCAATCTCTAAAGGTGTAGTAGTACATCATATTGATGATAAGCACGATACAATTCTAGAAACAGAAACTCTAGAAGGTATTGAAGGCGATAATTACGAAACAGCAAGTAAGACATTCGAAGGATTTGATTTAGTTGAAACAAAATTACCTACAAACAAGAATGGTAAGTTTGCGAAAGAATCAATAACAGTAAATTACTATTATGTACGAAAAACAAAAGTTATTGCAAGCTATATCGATATAGAAGGTGGAAAACTAGCTGAAGACGTAATTATAGAAAATCACGAAGGTGATGAGTATGAGACAGAAGCTAAGACATTCACAAATTACAAATTAGTAGAAACACCAGAAAATCATAAAGGAACAACTAAGGTTAAAGTTAACGAGGATGATTCAATTGATGTAGTTACACATGTAACTTATGAATATGAATCAACAGTTAGTGCAGGATTAGTTGTACATCATAAAGACTTAAAGACAAAAACAGAGTTAAAGACTGACACTTATAATGGTGAAAGACACTCTATTGTTAAGATAAGTTCTAAAGATATTCCATTGTATGATTTAGCTAGATCAGAGCTTGTAGATGGTAAAGAGGTAAGTCTATTACCAGAAAGCGAAGATATAGAACTACTAAAAGATTTACAAGAAGTTACATACTACTATAGAAGAAAAGCTAAGGTAATTGTAGAATACAGAGACACATTAACAAATGAAACAGTAATGGAAACAGAAACAATAGAAGGACACGAAGATGAGAATTACGAAGTATCTGCAAAAGATATTAAAGGTTATGTGTTAGATCAAAAGAGATTACCAAGCAATACAAAAGGAACAATGAAAGTAAATGGAACAGAAGACACAACAATTGTTACATTCTACTATAAATTGATTCCAGCAGATGTTATTGAAAGATATGTTGATATCAATACACAAAAAGTTATTGAAGAAGTGGTACATAAAGGCGAGTTTGGTGAAGAGTACACAATTACTCCAAAAACAATACCTGGATTCACATTAATGACAAAAGATAAAGACGGAAATGATATTGTTCAAACAGCTAAAGGTAAATACACAACAACAAAGATTGAGATTGTTTACTATGTAGCACTAAATACTACAGTAAGAGTTCAATATATTAACTTAATAACAGACGAAAAGATGTCAGATGATCTTGTAATTAGAGGCTATGAAGGAAAAGAATACACAACAAGTCCTGATGAATTCGAAGGATACGAATTAACAAACGATCCTGAAGAAGCACATGGAAGAATGAAAGCTGAAGAAATAGTTGTTAAATATTACTATGCTAAGAAACTAGATGGATTATTACCTCAAACAAATGAAACAAACACAAAACAAATGGTATTAATTGCAATTCCAATCATAGTATTAGTTAACCTAGCTTTAGGTGTAAAAGCATTCAAGAGAACTAAAAAAGAAGAAGCAAAAGTAGAGAATGTAAAACAAACCGAAAGTAAATAAAAGCAAGTAAGTAGAGACTATAAGAAATTATAGTCTCTATTTTTTGTGACAACTTGACTTTTTATTATATATATAATAGAAGAAATATATAGATTTAGTTTAAACGAGGTATAAAAATGAAATTAATTTCATGGAATGTTAATGGCTTAAGAGCTTGCATGACAAAAGGATTTAAGAATTTTTTTGAAGAGATTGATGCAGATGCATTTTGTATTCAAGAAACAAAAATGCAAGAAGAACAAATTGATATAGATATAATGAGTTTAGGTACACAGTATTTCAATAGTGCAGAGAAAAAAGGATATTCAGGAACCGCTGTGTTTGTTAAAAATGAACCAATAAAAGTTACAAGAGGCATTGTAGATGAGTTTAAAAACAACAAAGAAGTAAAAGTTTTAGCGGAAGATAACGAAGGAAGAATTATCACAGTTGAATACGAAAAATTCTATTTGGTTAATTGCTATGTACCAAATGCACAAAGAGAACTTACAAGACTTGATTATAGAATGACTTGGGAAGATGGAATGAGAAACTACTTAAAACTTTTAGATAGCAAAAAGCCAATTGTTTATTGTGGAGATTTAAATGTTGCACATGAAGAAATTGACTTAAAGAATCCAAAAACAAATCGTGGTAATGCGGGTTTTACTGATGAAGAAAGAGAAAAAATGACAAAGCTTTTAGATAGTGATTTCATCGATACTTTCAGATACAAATATCCAGACACAACTGATGCATATACTTGGTGGAGTTATATGAGAAACGTAAGAGAAAAGAATATAGGATGGAGAATAGATTATTTTATCGTTTCAGATAGAATCAAAGATAAAGTAATTGATGCAAAAATCCATTCAAACATTTATGGAAGTGACCATTGCCCAATCGAGCTAGATTTGGATATTTAGAACGCATTGTTTACATAAAAACAAATTTAATAATTACAAAAATTACAGTTTGGTTTTCTAGTTTACATATAGATAATTAGACTGTAATTTTTTTGTCTTTTTTTATTGATAAATGAGGACCTATATGATATAAATAAGAAGTATTTAAGAGCATTTTTTTCAAAATAAAATAAACGAAAGGAAAGCGTAAAAATGGAGAACGAAAATATTGTCCCAAATGAAGTTACAAATGAAGAAGAGAAAAAATTAATTCTTGCTGTAGATGATGAAGAATCAATATTAGATTTATTAAAATTCAATATTGAAAAAGAAGGTTATAGCGTTGAAACAGCAACAAATGGTGAAGACGGATTTAAGAAGGCAATGGAGTTAAAACCAGACGTTATTATTCTTGATGTAATGTTACCAAAACAAGATGGTTTAACAGTTTGTAGAAGACTAAGACAAGAAAATATCAACACACCTATTATTATGCTTTCTGCAAGAAGTGAAGAAATTGATAAAATCTTAGGATTAGAAATTGGTGCAGATGATTACATGACTAAGCCATTTAGTACAAGAGAATTAACTGCAAGAATTAAAGCTAATCTTAGAAAAGCTGATCAAGCTGCAAATATCATGGCTTCAAGAAGAGACAATAAAATCGATGTCGGAAGTATGACATTAGATTTAGATAAATTTGAAGTTAATGTTAGAGGAGAAATTATCTCTGACTTAACAAGAAGAGAATTCGAAGTATTAAAATACTTAGCTCAAAAACCAGGACAAGTAGTTACAAGAGAAGACTTACTTGAAAAGGTTTGGGGATATGAATACTATGGAGACATCAGAACAGTTGATGTTACTGTAAGAAGAATTAGAGAAAAAATTGAAAAGAATACTGCAAACCCTAAAATCTTAATTACAAAAAGAGGAGTAGGATATTATATTGCTAATAAATAGTTAATATAAAACAAAACCATTAATTAGATTAAGAGGCATTATTATGAAAAATTATCATTTTAGATATATTCTTTTGTCTGATCTAATTTGTACTTTAGTAATTTTAGTAATGTGGTTTACTATATCAATTGTAATAGGTAATATAACAGGCAACGAAGCAATAATTACCAAGATTGGTATTATTGCTTTTATTGCATTATGTGCTTGTTCATTCTTATTTATAGTTATAGCAATTTACACACAATTGAAAGTAATTGTTCCAACATCAAGAATGTTAAAGAGTGCAAACTTAACACCAATTGATAAGATGCCTAAAAATGAGTCAGAATTAAATGCACTTGTTAGCGAATTACAGTACAGACTAAGAGATACAGACAAACAAAGAACAGAGATTAGTACAATATTAAACAATTTAAATGATGGAGTTATTTCGTTTGATATGGACGGAACAGTAAATTACATCAACCCTACAGCTAAGTATTTACTAGAACTTAGGGACACTGATGATACATTTACAAAAATCTTTTCTAAATTTGGTGGAAGTGAAGACGACAACTACAATATGGAAAAGATTATTTACCTAGATAACTTAACTTCATCTGATAACACAATAACAAACAATGTTGGAACAATGAATATAGCATTTGTTCCATTCAAAGATGAAATAAACAGACCTACAGGTCTTATGACAATAATTCATGACATTACAAACAGTGTAAAGAATGACGAAATGAGAAAACGTTTCGTAGCTGACGTATCACATGAATTAAAGACCCCATTAACATCAATTAAAGGATTTTCAGAAACTTTACTTGATGGCGTTCAAGATGCAGAAACAATAAATCACTTTATTAAAGTTATTTATGAAAATGCTGAACGTATGGAAAAATTAGTTCAAGATTTATTAACGCTTTCAAAATATGATAGAAAAACTGAAATTAAATTCACAACATTTGATCTTGGAAAATTAACTAAGAGTTGTGTTGAAAAATTTGAAATTGAAGTTCAAAGAAAAGGACAAAAGCTTAATAGTTATGTAACATCTAATATTCCTGACATTGAGGGAGATTATGATGGCTTAGAAAGAGTTATAATTAACATTATTAGCAATAGTGTTAAATATACTCCAGAAGGTGGCTCAATTGATGTTTATGTTGGATCATTCAGAAATATAGCATACATCAAGATTAAAGACACAGGTATCGGAATTTCAAGAAAAGACTTAGACAGAGTATTCGATAGATTCTATAGAGTAGACAAAGCTCGTTCAAGAGAAATGGGTGGAACTGGACTTGGTCTTTCTATAGCTAAGCAAATTGTTGAGCAAAATGGCGGAAATATTGAAATTAAGAGTGAGCCAGGAAAAGGTACAGAAGTAATCATTCAAGTACCAATTAAGAATGATAAAGAATAAGGAAGAAGAACATGAGAAAAAGTAATTTAGATGAAGAAAATAATGAAGTAGTTAATCAAAAAGAAGAAACAGCTCAAGTTGAACCCAAAGTAGAACAAGCAGCTGAGCAACCTAAAGAAGTTTCAACTGAAGAAGTTAAGGCGGGAGTTAAAGAAGATTTAAACAAAGATAACACACCATTTAATAATCCTATTTATGATGAGGTTAATCCATCTAGATTACAACATGACAATCATAACGATAATAGAATCGACAAGTTTGGAAACATTGAAGAAGAATCTGAAGAAAGACCAGAACCAAAAAAGAGAATGAATCCAAAGCTTAAAGCTGTTCTTGAATGGGTATATTGCATAATAATTGCAGTAGTAATTGCAATTGTTATTAAATATTTCATTGGTGCACCTACAGTAGTTAGACAAGAATCAATGGACCCAACATTAAAACCTGGTGATAGATTAATTCTAAATAGAATATGCAGAACATTCCATCAAGAATACGAAAAAGGCGATATTATTACTTTTACAGCACCTTCAAATGATTCAATACAACAAACAAATATTGATCAAAAGAATCCAGTAGCTAAATACGAAAATGAACCAACAAATCCATTTGAATCATTTGTTTATTATGTTTTAGAAATTGGAAAAACAAGTTTTATTAAGAGAATTGTAGCAACAGCAGGTGATCACGTAGTAATAAAAGATGGTAAAGTATTTGTAAATGGACATCAATTAGTAGAAGATTATTTACCAGCAGGAACAGAGACATTTTCAGAGAATTACAATGATTTTGTTGTTCCTGATGGATATGTATTTGCAGTAGGTGATAACAGATCTGTATCACTTGATTGCAGAGCGTTTGGATGTATTCCAATCGACAAGATTGAAGGAAAAGTTGTTTTAAGATTCTTCCCATTTGATAAATTTGGCGGAGTTGATTAATAATATTTATGGAGGAGAAAATTGTTTAACGATTTAGTTGGAAATGCTGAAGTAAAAAAATATTTAGAAAAAACAATTGAGTTAGACAATGCTTCTCATAGTTATATGTTTGTTGGAAAATCAGGCATTGGCAAGAGATTGTTTGCTAGAGAATTTGCAAAGAAATTATTATGCTTAGACAAAAACTGCGATGGAACTTGCGATTCTTGTATCAAGTTTGATGCAGGAACACATACTGATTTTTACGAACTCGAGCCAGATGGCAACATGATCAAGATTTCACAAATCAGATCATTATTAGAAAAGATATCGGTTAAACCGGTTACTTCAAGTAAAAAGGTTTACATTATAAATGATGCTGACAAGATGAATCAAGAAAGCCAAAATAGCTTATTGAAAACATTAGAAGAGCCAGCAGAATATGTTACTATAATATTAATAGTAGAAAATGAAAATATTATCTTACCTACAATCAAATCAAGATGTATTAAGGTAAGCTTCAACAAATTAAAACAAGAAGATATAAAGAAGATTAATCCAGAAATCTCAGATGAATTAATTGAGATTTTAGATGGAAGTATGAGTAATGTTTCCACAATTTCTGCAAATATTGTGGATTACGAAGCAATAAAAACTCTAATTGGAGAAATTAAAAGTAAGCCATTACAAGAATTTTTGAAAGATGCAGATGTTTTATACAATGGCAAAGACAATATTAATTCTTTCCTAGAGTATATGAATATTTTGTTTTTTAAAAATGGCATGATTGATGCAGTTGAACATGTTGAAAAAACAAAACAAAAATTATTGATGAATAATAATTATGAAATGTGTATTGATTATTTATTAATGAACGCATGGAAATCAGTACATTAAAATGAAGTGGTTACGAAAGAAAATGTTTAATAGCGACAAGAACTATTAAATAAGTATATATAATAAGAAAGGAAATTAAATGGTTAAAGCAGCAGGCGTTAGATTTAGTGAGAATGGTAGAATTTATTACTTTAATCCAAACGACATAGAATTAAAAGTAGGTGATCAAGTTATCACTGAAACAAGAATGGGACCTGAATTTGGTACTGTTGTTTCTCTAGGAAAACTAGTTGATGAAACAAAGGGTGCCGAACCATTAAAGAAAGTATTAAAACTTGCTGATGAAAAAGATAAAAAACATCAAGCAGAGAACGAAAAGAAAAATGCTGAAGCATTTGAAACATGCAAGCAAAAGATTAAAGAACACAATCTAGATATGACATTAACAGATGCTAAGTATTTGTTTGATAATTCAAAATTGATATTCTCTTTTACAGCAGATAATAGAATAGACTTCAGAGATTTAGTAAAAGATTTAGCTAGTATATTTAGAACAAGAATTGAACTTAGACAAATCAGTACAAGAGACGAAGTTAAGAAAATTGGCGGATACGGAATGTGCGGTAGAGAATTATGTTGTTGTTCATTCTTAAAGCAATTTGATGGTGTTTCTATCAAGATGGCTAAAGAGCAAAGTTTATCTTTAGATGCTTCAAAGATTACTGGAGCATGCGGAAGATTAATGTGTTGTTTAAAATATGAACAAGATGTTTATACAGATATTTTAAAAACATTACCTCATCCAGGCGCATTAGTAAGAACAGAAGAAGATGGAGAGGGAACAGTTGAAAGTGTTGAAGCTCTAAGACAAGTGGTTAGAGTAAAATTAAAAGACGAAGACGGAAACAATTACTTCAAAAAATACAAAGTTGATGAAGTAAAAGTTTTAAAAGATACAAAAAAGAGCATTTCACAAGACTTTGCAAGTAAGGAAGAGATGCAAGAATTAAAGAAACTAGAAGCAATGGATAAAGCAGAAAAGAAGAATTCATCAGGTGATGAGATTTAATTAATTCTGGGAGAATTCGAATGAGAAGAGAAGTTTTAGAAATAATTGAAAGAGAAAAAGAAAAGTATAAAACTATAGATATGCACGACGAAAAAGTTTATGATTGTGGTTTTATCACAGTTGATGAAGCGGAATACGACTTAAACAATGGTGAAACAATCAGTAGACAAATCATAAAGAAGCAAGGTAAAGATGGAAGCGGAACAATAATATTCCCAATTACTAAAGAAGGAAATGTGGTTATAATTGTAGAACCAAGAGTTGCAGTTAAAGGTGGAGTATCTGTTGAAGTACCAGCCGGACTTGTAGAAGAAGGCGAAGATGCAGAAGAAGTAGCCAAGAGAGAATTAGTAGAAGAGACAGGCTACATTGGCGAAAAATTCACCAAATTAGTAGATTATTATCCAGATGAGGCATCTAGTAAATCAATAAATTATATTTATTTGGCAGAAGGTTGTGAAAAAAAGAGTGAACAAGACTTAGATGATGATGAGTATATCTCAACATTAGAAATCACAATTGAAGAATTTGCAGAATTAATTAGATTAGGTTATATTAGAGGTGGAATTTCAATAACAGCATATTTAGCAGTTAAAGAATACTTGAATAATAATGAGACAATTAATTAGTAAAAGCTAATAATATATAGGAGGTACACAATGAGCGAAGAGAAGAAAGAAAAGAAAGCTCCAGCTAAGAAGGCAACAACAGCAAAGAAGACTGCAACAAAAGCAACAGCAAATAAAACAGCTACTAAGACAGCAGCAAAGAAACCAGCAACAAAAGTTGCAAAGACTGCTACAAAAGCTGCAACAAAAACTGCTGCTAAGAAAACAGCTACAAAGGCTGCAACAAAGACAACAGCTAAGAAGACAGCTGCTAAAAAAACAGCAACAAAAACTACAACAAAGAAAGCAACAACAAAAGCGGCAGCAAAGAAAACTACTGCTAAAACAACTAAGAAAACTACAACAAAAAAAGCTCCAGCTAAGAAAACTACTAGAGCAAAGAAAGTTGAAGAAGTAGTTGCTGACGATGCAAAATTAATTCAAGATTTAGAAATGGAAGAAGCAACACTTAACACAGAGCCAGTAGTAGAAACTCCTGTTGAAGTTCCTGTTGAATCAACTTCAACAAACGAATTTGGAACAACTACAATTAGTGCTGAAGTAAGCAAAGCTTATGTTCAACAACCAGTAGAAGAACAACCTTTTACTACAACTGTTTCTCAAGAAGAAAAGAAAGCAAGAAAAGGTGGAAGAAAAGTCATAATTACTATGGTTATAGTAATTGTGTTAGCAATTGCAGCATTCCTAGGATTATGGTATTTCTCAAAGATTACTGCACACAATAAGATTGTTGATACATTAGATAAGTTAAAAGCAGGTGATCAAGCTACAGAAGTTGAATTAATTGATTTAACTAATACACTAGGACTAGATGTACCTACTGAAACTAATACAGAAAATGTTTCTGATTTGTTAATTACAAATAATGAAACAAATACAGATACAACTACAAGTTTAACAAACGAAATTATTCAACAAAGCAAGAAAGACGAAAAAGATTACATCGATTTCTTTAAGAAGATGGAATACGAAATCGTTGAAGAAAAAGCTGATTTTGTTGATGGATATGTAAAAGTTAAAATTGTTAACAAAAACATTGGAAAGATTATTAAAAAATACTATGTTAGAGCATTTGCATTATCAATAAGAACTGCTTTCTCAACACAAGAATCTTCTCAAGTTCAAGAAAACCTTGACTCATATTTAAAACAACTATTAACAAGTGATGAAATTGAAAGAGTTTCTACAGAAGTTACATTTAAATTAAAGAGAGAAGGATTTGAATGGAAGTTAGACGTTAACAAAGAAGAATTATGTGACGCTATCTTACCAGGATTAAGAGAACAATTAAAAGATTTTGAGTTCTAAAATAGAATAAATTAAGAGACTTTTGAAAGGCATTTAGCCTACCAAAAGTCTCTTTTTGTAACTCACTTGTAAAATGGTTTTTATTGACTTTATATATGCGTAAATATATAATTTTTAGTGAAAAATACTATATAAATAGTGTTTTATTATATGGAGGCTCACATGAAAGATTTAATTGAAATTAGATGGCATGGAAGAGGTGGCCAAGGTGCAAAAACAGCTTCACTTTTATTAGCTGATGCTGCATTCAACACAGGTAAATTTATTCAAGGTTTCCCTGAATATGGACCTGAAAGAATGGGTGCGCCAATTACTGCTTATAATCGTATAAGCGTAAACCCAATTAGAATTCATAGTAACATCTATGAACCTGATTTTGTTGTAGTTGTAGATGACACTTTATTAAGCTCTGTAGATGTAACAGCAGGACTTAAGAAAGAAGGAGCAATTGTTATTAATACTACAAAAACAATTGATGAATTAAAACCTTTATTAAAAGGTTATGAAGGAAGAGTTTTTGCAATTGATGCAAGAGCTGTTTCTGAAGAAGCGCTAGGAAAGTATTTTCCTAATACTCCAATGCTTGCATCTATTGTTAAAGTTTCAGAAGTTATGTCTGAAGAAGATTTTATTAAAGATATGGAAGGATCTTTCAAACACAAATTTGCAAAGAAACCAGAAGTTATCGAAGGAAACATGAAAGCGTTAACTTTAGCATTAGAACAAGTTAAGCAATTACAATAAGAAGGAGGAAGAGATGGATATAAATAAAGATTCAACTTGGGAAGAATTAACCCCAGGCGGAACAATATATGAAGCAGGAAACGCTAGAGAATTCAAAACTGGTGACTGGAGAAGTATGACACCAGTATGGATTCCTGAGAAGTGCAAACAATGTGGTCTTTGTTACCCAGTTTGCCCAGATGATGCTATTCCTGTAGGAAAAGATTTATGTAGAGGCGAGTTCAATTATGAATATTGCAAAGGTTGCGGAATCTGCGCAAAGGCTTGCCCATTCAAAGCAATAGAGATGAGAGAGGAGGGCAAATAATATGAGTATTAGAGAACGTTTAAGTGGTAACGAAGCTACAGCTTATGCCATGAAACAAATTAATCCTGATGTTGTTGCTGCTTTCCCAATTACTCCATCAACAGAAATTCCACAATACTTCTCAACATATGTAGCAAACGGACAAGTTGATACAGAGTTTGTTGCAGTTGAAAGTGAGCATAGTGCAATGAGTGCATGTATCGGTGCTGAAGCAGCAGGAGCTAGAGCTATGACAGCAACTTCTGCAAACGGACTTGAATATATGTGGGAGATGGTTCAAATTGCTTCATCTTCAAGATTACCTATAGTTATGGGACTTGTAAACAGAGCTATTTCAGGACCATTAAATATCCATTGTGATCATACTGATGCAATGAGTGTTAGAGACGCAGGATGGATAATGTTATTTAGTGAAAACAACCAAGAAGCATATGATAACATGCTTATGGCTCACAGAATTGCAGAGCACAAAGATGTTATGCTTCCATTAATGGTATGCCAAGACGGTTTCATTACATCACATGCTATTGAAGCAATTCAACTTGAAGAAGATGAAAAAGTAAAAGCATTTGTTGGTGAATATCATCCAGAACATTACTTATTAGATAGAGATAATCCTATTGCAGTAGGTCCTATGGATTTACAACCATACCTAACTGAACATAAGAAACAACAAGCAGTTGCTATGGCAAATGCAAAACAGGTAATCCTAGATGTAGCAAAAGAATTCGAAGATATGACAGGAAGACATTATGAATTCTTTGAAAGATATCAAATGGATGATGCTGAATTTGTAATCGTATGTATGAACTCTACAGCAGGAACAGTAAAAACAGTTGTAGATGAATTAAGAGAACAAGGCATCAAAGCTGGATTATTAAAAATTAGAGTATTTAGACCTTTCCCAGGTGAAGAAATTGCAGACGCATTGAGAAATGCAAAAGCAGTTGCAGTACTTGATAAAGTTCCATTAGTATCAAATGTTGGTGGACCACTTTATGAAGATATTACTTCATCAATGTTTAATAGAGGTGTTCATGTAAACACAATCAACTACACATATGGTGTAGGTGGAAGAGACGTTACAGCTGATCAAATTAAGAGTGTTTATCACGACTTACAATACACAACAGATATGAGCGTTCCTTATAGATTTTTAGGATTAAAGGAGGGTAAATAGTCTATGTATAATGTTAAAGAAATAGTAGCAAATAAGCCATCAAGATTTACAGCAGGACATAGAATGTGTGCAGGTTGTGGTGCTCCAGCTTTAGCTAGAATGATTTTAAGAGCAGTTAAGCCAGAAGATCATGTTGTTGTTTCAAATGCAACAGGATGTATGGAAGTTTCAACTTGTATTTATCCATACACAGCATGGTCAGATTCTTATATTCACACAGCTTTTGAGTGTGCATCAGCAACAGCTTCAGGAGTTGAAGCAGCATACAAATCAATGAAGAAACAAGGTAAATTACCTGCAGATAAAGATACAAAATTCATCGTATTCGGTGGAGACGGTGGAACATATGATATCGGTATCCAATCACTTTCTGGAGCAATGGAAAGAGGACATAACTTAACTTATGTTTGCTATGATAATGGTGCTTATATGAATACAGGTATCCAAAGATCATCAGCAACACCACGTTTTGCAGATACAACAACATCACCAGCAGGAAATGTTATTCCTGGAAAGATGCAATCAAGAAAAGATTTAACAGAGATTATGGTACAACACCATATTCCATATGTATGTCAAACAGCTGCAATTGGTGTATTCCAAGATTTATATGAAAAAGCTGAGAAGGCTATTTACACAGATGGACCAGCATTTATTAATGCATTAGCTCCTTGTCCTAGAGGATGGGGATATTCAACGGAAGACTTAATGGAAATTAACAAGCTTGCTGTAGAAACATGCTATTGGCCATTATATGAGGTTGTAGATGGCGTATATCACGTAAACTATAAACCAGCAAACAAATTACCTGTAAGCGAATGGTTAAAGAAACAAAAGAGATTTAAGCATATGTTTAAACCAGGTAATGAGTGGATGATTGAAGAATTCCAAAAAGAAGTAGATAAGAGATGGAATGAACTTCTTGCAAAAGAAGAAATGACAAATAAGTCTCAAGAAGCCTAATTTAAAAGAAAATAAACGTTAGGCAAATAACTAAAAAACATAAAACTCTAGTAACTGTAAGTAATGGTTGCTAGAGTTTTTTATTCGTGTGTTGTAAAAGCCCCAGAAACGTGCTATAATGGTGGAGATGTTATTTTTATAACAGGGCGCAATAGGTTAAAGTATTTTTAAATGGTTTTACAGGAGGTTAACATGAAAAGAATTATTTCACCAGAAACCATTACCGTTAACTTTGTTCCGGAAGATGTAGAAGATATTTATCCGGAACGGTATCATCAGTTGCCTTACTACCAGGATGAAGGCTACGAGACTGAAGACTATGGTGAATACACCAAAGTTATCAGAAAAGCAGCTATCAAGGTATGTATCGATGAGACTACTGAGGTTGAGAATGTAGTGTTCAAACTCAAGACTTGGTATGGTCCTAAGAATGCAGAGGCAACAGAAGAGTTCGCAGCCATCGTTCAGGCTGAGATAGACAGCGGTGTACTTGAAGTAGTCGCATGGGATGATGAAATGACTGAGATAACTTTTGAACGTCATTCACTTCCCAAGGCGGAAGAAGTTGCTGTATAGAGACTATATTAGCAGCTTAAGATTGCGAGGGGGGACAGAATAGTTTCTGTCCTCTTTTTTATGCCGAAAATTGACATTTTATGGTAAAAATATTATAATTATTAGTACGGATTAAGCAATTGCTGGGAAGACGCACACAGTGTGAACTAGTTTTAAGAATATTCAATAGGAGGAAAGCATATGAAAGAAACTAGGAACCCAATAACTGTAGAATTAAAACCTATGGTATTTGACCATCCAGGTAATACTCGGGGCCGGCTTATATACTACTATTCTGCTAGGAGAAAGATTGATCCGGCAGATACTGCATTAAAGCGGAAGCTTACGCAGAATGGATTTTATCACATCAAAAAACGTAATTTGCGTAATGGCAAAATTATCTTTCTAAAAAAGGCTAAGATAATAATTGAAGTTACGGAGACGACTGTTTTTGGAGAGAAAGTCTACATGGCCGATATAACAAGTAAGATTAAATCTTACATAGGAGAAGGAATTTCTCCAGTAGCAATAGAAAAATTAGCTCATAAGATTAATAAAGATAAGGAAATAAAGCCTATTCTCTTAGAGGGAAGAATTTATCTATTGTCTAACAAGTTTTAATAAAAAGAAAAATCCGTATTATTCCCAGCAAAGGAGGTTTGCAATAGCAACCTCCTTCTTTTTTTATGCCTAAATTGACATTTTATGGTAATTACGCTATAATTAATGGTACGGATTTATATGTATATGCTGGGAATCATGCATCATGCATGACTAGTTTTTTCAAAAATAAGACATTAGGAGGTATACAGTACCATGAAAACTAGTAGGAAACCAGAAGTCATCGAGATCAAAGCGACCAATACGGATCGCAATGATTATACTGAGGGAAGAATAACATACTTCTACTCAGAACGTCGGAAACTGCAGCCGAATAGCCATAACTATGCAAAAAAGTTATTGGCAGATGGATATCATCATCTTAAGGGCCAAGATTTAAGAAATGGCAGGATGATGTTTGTGCGTAATGCACGGGTTGTAGTAGAAGTGTTTGAGTACAGAAGCCCTCGTGTGAAGGTTTATCAGGTCGATATTACAGACCTGATGAAGAAACTCACAGGAGAAACAGCTTCACCCAGCGCAGTCTACAAATTAAGTAGATTGATTGCAGCAAAAAGAGTAGCTGTATTCTTAGCTGAAGGTGAAGTCTCCGTTAGGAAAGCATAAGGCGACAGGCAAAAATTAAGTAAATCCGAGTTATTTCCCAGCAGGGGAGGTTTGCAATAGCAACCTCTCTTTCTTTTTGTGTAAAAAATTTGCCAAACCGGTCAAAATATTATATAATATTACACTAGTTTAGAAGTACTTATTTTCAACTATTTTTTAATTCTAAAAATTTATTTATTGGAGATTGCAATGATCATAAATGAGAGTGTTTTAACTGAATTAGAGCGTTATGCATCAGATAAGCTTGTTAGTGAAGCAAAAAATCTAGGATCATCAAACGAGTTAGCAATAACAAGAGTTAAATATGATGACAAGCAAATAAAAATATATGGTAGTGCAAACATTGAAGATGCCTCATATGAGCCATATATAGAGATTTCTAATGGTGAGTTAAATGATGTTAAATGTACATGTAATTATTATAAAGACTCATATGGAACATGCAAACATATTTTAGCTTTAGCATACAAATTCAATCAAAGTAAAGAATTTGGTATGTTATTTGACGACAGTAAAAAAGAGAAAAAAATAGTTGAAGATGATAAAGAAAAATATAGAATATATCGCCAAATGATTAGTGAGTTTTATTCAGAAGAACAAACAGAACAACAAGTAAAACTTGCTGGTACAGGAACTTTGAAAGTTGAGCCAAGAGTTATCTTTGATAAGTTTGAAAAAAACATCAAAGTTGAATTCAAAATTGGAAACAAGCAAATGTATAAAATTAAGAGTATTCCTCAATTTTATGACAGAGTTCAAAATGGCGAAAAATATAAATACGGACAAAAATTAGAATTTATACATTCGGTAAATGCTTTTGATGAAGAGTCAAAACCATTGATAAACTTCATTTTGAAGTATGCAGAAATTTTAAAATATGCAAATGAAAATAATAGTGCATATTATCCATCAGTATTAAATGATGAACATATATTATTAACAAAGTCAGCACTTGATGAATTCTTTGACGTTATGAAGAATGAAACAGCTGCTTATTTAGACGAATATGGTGAAGACAAATTAGAGTTTGTTGATCATGAACCAGCAATTAAATTTGAAGTTAGAGAATTAAACGAAGAAGATTTTGCTTTAATAACAAATATAGATGTTTATGACTATACTGTTTTAAAAGGAAAAGAATACTTGTATTTCTTAAAAGATAATAAATTATTTAGATGCTCAAACAGATTCGAAAACACAACATTAAAATTATTATCTGCATTCAGAGTAAACTTAACTTCTGAAATTCCATTTAAGAAGAGAGAACTTGCAGACCTTTATTCACTTATAGTTCCAGAGATGGAAGATAGAATTGTTTTAGATAATGTTTCTGAAGAAGATCTAAAAGAATACTTACCAAGTGAATTAAAAGTTAATATATTTTTAGATTATACAAAGAGTGATTTTGTAACGGCTAACGTTGTTTTCAAATATGATGAAACAGAATTTAATCCATTTGATGCAGAGCCAACAGATGTTTCAAGAAATGCAATTGCAGAATCTAAAGCATTAGACTTATTAAAGAATTGCGGCTTCATGTTAGATATGAATAAGAAAGAATTGATACTAACTGAAGAAGAGAGTATTTATGATTTTATTAAAGTTGGTGTTGAGCAATTAATTAACAAATATGAAGTTCTAGCAACAGAAAGCTTTAAATCAAGACAAATCATTTCTCCTAAGATGTCATCTATTGGAGTTAAGATTGAAAACAACTTATTAAGCATCGACTTCTCAGAATTAAACTTTGATAAAGATGAACTTGAAGC
Source organism: uncultured Clostridia bacterium (assembly GCA_946410665.1). GTDB lineage: Bacteria > Bacillota > Clostridia > TANB77 > CAG-508 > CAG-793. The sequence continues at coordinate 79,040 of CAMKBC010000002.1, forward strand.
TGTAATGAAAGAGTACAAGTTAAAACAAAAATTCCATAGATTAAAGAATGGACAATTTGTTGACTTAGAAAACAATTCAACATTAGAAGCACTAGAAAAATTATACGAAGGAACAAATATTGACTTTAAACAATTAACTTCAGGAAAAGTGCAAGTTCCAATTTATCGTAGTTTATACTTAGATAAAATTTTAAAACAAAGCGAAATTACAGTTAAGCAATCACAAGAATATAAAGATTTGATTGAAGATGTTTATAACAGACAAATCACTGATAAATATGCTTTACCAGTAGGATTAAAAGCTAAATTCAGAGAGTATCAACAAGTTGGTTTTGACTGGTTAAAAACACTTGATGAATACAAACTTGGTGGAATACTTGCTGATGATATGGGACTTGGAAAAACAGTTCAAGTATTAGCAGTAATTCTTTCATATAT
>CAMKBC010000003.1 GCA_946410665.1 uncultured Clostridia bacterium
TCAATGCATTATTAAAAACATTAGAAGAACCACCAGCGCATGTTAAATTTATTTTGTGTACAACAGAACCTCAAAAACTACCAGCAACAATACTTTCAAGATGTCAAAGATTTGACTTCAAGAAGATATCAAGCGAAAAGATCGTAGAAAATTTAGATCATATTTGCAAAGAGTGTGGAATAAATTATAGTGGAAAATCATTAGAACTTATCGCTGAATTAAGTGAAGGCGCAATGAGAGATTCATTATCAATTCTTGAAAGATGTGTTCAAGATGGCGAGAATGAAATTAGTGAAGATAAAATAAAACAATTAGTTGGAATTCCTGAAATAGAGATTACTTCTGGATTAGTAGAAGCAATCATTGATAAGGATCCAACAAAATCATTAGACATTACTCAAAAGATTATTGATGAAGGAAAAAATACAATTAATCTACTTTGGGAAATGATTAAATATGTTAGAAACTTGATGTTGTTCAAAGCAACAAAGCAAGCATCTAATGTTTATAATGAAAATGAAATAAATAAAATCACAGAATTGTCAGAAAAAGTTGATAAAGAAAGATTATTAAATATAGTTTTTGAATTATCAAAACTTGAAAATGATTTAAGATATTCTTCACAAAAGAACATAGTATTCCAAGTTGGAATATTAAAGTTAAGTTCAGCAGATGAAGAAACAGTTGTAGTAAAAAAAAATAAAACAGTAGTTGAGGTAGCAGATGAAAAAGTTGAAGCTAGACCTCTTGCTAAACCAGCAGTAGAAACAACACCTAAAGCAGCTGTAAAACCTGCAACACCAAGAGTTGAAAATGTTCCAAAGCCAGAAACAATTACAGCGCCAGTTAAAGGCGAAGCACAATTTTGGAACAAAATAATTAAACAATTAAGAGAAGAGCAAATGCCAGCAGTAGCATCAGCATTGACTGGAACACATGGATTTGTTGTAGATGATTTAACATTTGGAATTTCTGGAGTAGATGCATTTAAGAAGATGATAATAGAAAAGCCAGAAAACCTTAGTGCTATAAAAAGATTAGTATCAATCGAATGCAAGAAAGATATGAGAATCCAATTTGTTGATCAACCAAAATCGGACAATGCGAAAAAAGATGAAGGCAGTGCAACATTAGATTTAGGAATAGATATAAACGTAATAGATTAAAAAATAAGGAGGAATTTAAAATGGGTAGAGGTGGATTTCCAGGCGGAAACTTTGGTGGAATTAACATGAACCAATTAATGAAGCAAGCAAAGAAAATGCAAGCTGATATGGAAGAATCACAAAGAGAAATACAAGCAAAGGAATTTGATGCATCAACAGGTGGCGGAGCAGTTAATGTAAGAGTTAATGGAGCAAAGCAAGTTATTGAAATCAAAATCGATAAAGATGTTGTTGATCCAGATGATGTAGAAATGTTACAAGATTTAATTATGACAGCTATCAACGAAGCAATGAAAAAGGTGGACGACGCTACAGCTTCAGAGATGGGTAAATACAATATTCCAGGAATGGGATTCTAATTAAGGAGAGAAGATGTCAGAATTTTCACCATCAATTGAGAAGTTAATAGAAAGTTTTGAAAAGCTTCCAAGTATAGGAAACAAGACTGCTATAAGACTTGCATTCTATATGTTAAACACAAGTGAAGAGCAGGCAAATGAATTTGTAAAAAGTATTCAAGATGCACGAAAGAACTTAAAGTTTTGTTCGAAATGTTTTAACATATCTGATACAGATCCTTGTGAAATTTGTTCAAATGCAAAGAGAGATCAATCACAAATATGTGTAGTAGAAGATGTTAAAGATGTAATTGCAATTGAAAAAATTCACGAATTTAAAGGCTTATATCATGTTCTTCATGGAACAATTTCTCCGATGGATGGAATTGGACCGGACGACATTAGAATTAAAGAACTTTTAGCAAGACTTATGGATGGAACTGTTAAAGAAGTAATCTTGGCTACCAATCCTAAAGTAGAAGGTGAAGCAACAGCTATGTATATTTCAAAATTAGTTAAGCCAATGGGAGTTAAAGTAACAAGATTAGCACACGGAATTCCAGTTGGTGGAGATCTAGAATATACAGATGAATTCACATTAGGAAAAGCTTTAGAAGGCAGAACAGAATTATAATAGAGAAACAAAAAAGACGCTTGATAGCGTCTTTTATTTTTTTATTATTTGCTGCTAAGTGATTGTCTACAATATCCACAAACTCCAGTATCACCAACGATTGTATTGTTTGCACCACATTTTGGACAAGTAACAACATGAGAATGTTGAGCTTTATACTCCATTTCCTTTACTCTAAAGTTGTTTTCTTTTTCAATCTCGGCATGTTTTACTTCGTTTCTTTCAATAGCACCTGACAACATATTTTTGAAACGAGTAAGCAAGTTGTTAAATAGTATAGAAACGATTAATGAAACGATTCCAAGAACAATTAAAGTAAAACCACAAGTTGTAACGTTATTCATATAGAATTCGTTGTTAACAATATTTTTCAAAAATGCGTTAACAGCCATATCAAAGTGTAGTCCTTCAGATAATAGAAACAACCATCTAGGAATTAATAGAAGTAAACCAATTATAATTATAGAAATTGATCCGCGTCTATCTTTTTTACTATTTGAAGTAATATATCTTAGAATCATTAGTAAAACTCCAAGTAATGGTGCTAGCAGTGTCGCAGCCACAATAACTGGAACACTAACGATTATTTTTAAAAATAAACTACTCATTTGTATCTCCTTTTTTTTCATCAGTTTTTAGGTATTTGCCTTCGTTGTATGCATTTAAAATTGTTGAACAAATATCTCTTGTTGAATTAGCTTTAGCAAGAAGCTTAGCTTTGATTTTCATTTGTTGTAATCTATCTTGATCAGCTAACAATTCTGAAATCTCTTTATTAATATCATCTTTCTTTTTTAACCAAAGCGCAATTCCCGCATCAACTAAGAATTCAGCATTTTGTTCTTCTTGGCCTGGAATAGGATTAATAATAACCATTGGAAGTCCAGATACTAAACTCTCTGAAGATGTTAAACCGCCAGGTTTGGTAACAACCAAATTTGAAACACTCATTAATTCGGGAACTTGCGTAGAGAAACCTTGAACAAAAACATTTTCTCCAGCGTTCTTTTCAGAAACAAGTTTTTCAAAAGCCTTCTTCATATCTTCGTTCTTGCCTGCGATAACAACCATTTGATATTCGTCTTTTATATTATCAATAAATGCTTCAAGAATCTTCATAGTTCTATCGCCACCCAAACCAAATTCGCCGCCACCGAAGAATAAGATTGTTTTCTTATCTTTAGAAAGGCTAAATGAATTTTTGATTTCGGTTTTATTAAAATTAGCAAGAAAACGATTTGATAAAGGAATACCAGTAGCAAAAATCTTGTTTTCGTCTATGCCTTTTTTAATAATACTTTGTCTCATGTTTTCGTTAGAAACAAAGATTTGATCTAAGAATTCATGGCATACAAGCCATTGATTATGAGAAGCAAAGTCAGTCATAACACTTGCAATCATGCAGCTTATCTTACCTTTTTTCTTTAAATATGCACACATTTGTGAACTGAATGGGTGTGTTGAAATAATGATATCAGGCTTAACCTCATCAATCTTTTTAAGTAATTTTTTAGACATCATTCTATTACTAAAATTACTTATAGCAGAGATAAATCCTTTTTCGGATTTGAAATAAAATTTACCCCAAGCCCAAGGCATTTTTCGAGCCATGCCATTATAAGCACCAACAGTTATCTTTTCGATTCTTGCATTAACATACTTCATACAATCGCAGATATCTGTTTCAGCTTCTTTATAATTATCGTCAATATATTGCTTGATTGATTTGGCGGCTGATAAATGACCACCACCATAACAAGCATAAAAAACTAATACTTTCATTTTCACCTCGTTAGTTTTAAATTAACCTACTTTGTTATACCATAACCGACTTTATAATACAAGAAACCAAGCCTAACGAAAAGGCCGAAAATATTGAAAAAAGAGGCGAAATGATGTAAAATATAGAGGACTTTGTGATTAATTAATCTAAAGGGGATAATACTGGAATTCGTAATGGAGAAAACAGTGAAAATCGAAATTAATAATAAAAATATTAATTATGATGTAGTTGGAGAAGGCAAAGAAGTAATTTTACTTCACGGCTGGTTAGCAAACTTAGAAACAATGCGTCCAATTGCAAATATGTTAAAAGATAATTTCAAATGCTACCTAGTTGATATTGTTGGCTTTGGTAAGAGTGATAAAATTGACGAGCCTATGAACTCAGACGATTATGGTGATTTTGTCAAAGATTTTATGCAAGCACTCAATATCAAGAAACCAATAATAATAGGGCATTCAAATGGTGGTAGAGCTGCCATTGACGCCATAGGTAGAGGAATAGTTGAATGTGAGAAACTTGTATTAATTGATAGTGCGGGTTTGAAAAAGAGACATAGTTTAATGTGGTACTTAAAGGTTTACACATATAAATTAGGAAAGCTAATATTAAACATTATGCCTCAAACTAAATACATAAAAGAATCAAAAGAAGAGTATTTCAAGAATGCAGGAAGTAATGATTATAAAGCATCATCTCCTGTTTTGAAGCAAACAATGAACAACATCTTAAACGAAAGCCAAGTTGAGAACTGCAAAAAAATCAAATGTCCTACACTTCTAATTTGGGGTGGAAAAGACACAGCAACTCCGGTTTATCAGGGAAAGAAAATGGAGAGATTAATACCAGATGCCGCCTTGGTTGTATACAAAGATGCAGATCACTTCTCATACTTAAATCACTTAAATGAAGTTTCACTAGTATTAAATTCCTTCTTAGGAAAGGAGGGAAAATAATATGAAGATAGCAATGATTATTTTATTAATCTCACTTTATGCTCTTGTAGAATTTTACTTAATAAGAGCAATGAGAAATGGCTTTCATATTTTACAACTTGAAAACTATCATAGAGATAGATATTCGAAATGGATAAAAGAAAATAAAGCAAAATCATATCCGTTCTTTAGAATGTTAATAGCAATGCTTCCAATATTCTTTATATGGAATGAATTAGCTTTGATTATTTCATCAATAGTATGTTTACTATTTAACATTATCGGAACAAAGAAGAAAAAAGAGAAAAAAGAATTTGTTCTAACGAATAGAATGATTCGAGAGTTCATAATAGCAAGTATAGTATGGTTAATAGATGCAGTTGCAAGTGTTACTACATATATCTTAATAAAACCAGACTTTGTAGTTATTTATATAGGAACTTTAGTTGTAGCATTAATTCAAATATTCACATACAGATATGTACATTTAATTGATTTGATTAATGCACCAATTCAAAATCATATCAGTAAAAAGTTTTTAAATAACGCAAAAAACAAATTAGCTGAAATGAAGGATTTAACTGTAATCGGAATCACAGGAAGTTTTGGAAAAACAAGTACAAAACATGCTGTTACAACTATTCTTTCACAAAAATTTAATCCTATAATGACACCTGGAAGTTACAACACACCAATGGGAGTTACAAGAACAGTTAATGAAATGTTAAAAGCAACAAATGATATTTTTGTTTGCGAAATGGGTGCTAAATATGTTGGAGATATTAAAGAAATTTGCGATATAGCAAAGCCTACAATCGGTATTGTTACTGCAGTAGGACCAATGCATTTAGACACATTTAAAACAATAGACAATGTAAGAAAAACAAAATTTGAATTAATAGATAGTCTTCCGGAAGATGGAATCGCCATCGTAAACTGGGAAGATGAAAACATTAGAAATACAGAAATTAATAGACCATTTATCAAATATGGTTTATCAAGCGAAGCGGATTATTATGCAGAAAATATCGAAATGAATGAGAACGGTTCAGAATTTGATGTTGTTATGCCAAATAAAAACCAAGTTAGAATCTCTACAAAATTATTAGGAGATTTAAACATTCTTAATATCGTCTGCGCAGTTGCAGTTGCTGATCAATTAGGAATGAAAGAAAATGAAATTAAACTTGGAGCAAAATACTTAAAACCAGTTGAACACAGATTACAACTTAGAAGAAATTTAAATGGATCATTAATAATTGATGACGCATACAACTCAAATGTTAAAGGTTCAAGAATGGCACTTGATGTTTTAAGTAATTTTAAAACAAGAAAGAAAATATTTATCACCCCAGGAATTGTTGATTTAGGGGATAAGTCAGACGAATATAACAAAGATTTAGGAAAGTATGCTGCAGACAAATGCGACATTGCAATATTAGTTGGTGAGAAACAAGCTAAGCCAATAAAAGAAGGATTATTGGAAGAAGGAATGAATGTAGATAAAATATTTGTAGCAGAAAATATCAACGTAGCGATTACAATTATGGCACAAGAAAGTGATGCCAATTCAGTAGTTTTACTAGAGAATGATTTACCTGATAATTATCTATAAAAAGAGTTATAAGAGAAACAATAATTATTGCGTCTCAACGTTATCAAGAAATCAATGAAAGGGAAAAAATGAAAATTAAATTAGGAGTTTTCTTTGGAGGAAAATCAGTAGAACACGAAATAGCTGTTATTACAACAAGCCAAGCTTTGGAAGCAATTAATAAAGAAAAATATGAGATTGTTCCAATCTATATTTCAAAGAAAGGTGTACTTTACACAGGAGATGCACTTTTAGATTTACAAGAATTTAAAGACATGGATGCATTATTAAAGAAATGCACAAAAGTTGCAGTAGTTAATGATGGAGAAAGTGTAAAAGTACTTAAAGTTCCAGCACCTGCATTTGGAAAACAAGTTATCAATACAATTGATGTTGCGTTCCCAATCGTACATGGAACAAACTGCGAAGACGGTACAGTAGCAGGATACTTAAACTTATTAGGACTACCATTCATCGGACCAGATGTTGTTTCATCAGGACTAGGAATGGATAAAATCTTCATGAAGAAAGTATTAAAGGAATCAGGAATTCCTGTAGTAAATTATTATTCATTCTATAGTGAAGAATATGTAAATGATGAAGAAAAAATAAGAAAAGAAATTAATGATAAATTAAAATATCCATTAATTTGTAAACCAGGAAACACAGGCTCAAGCGTTGGAATCAAGAAGGTTTCAACACCAGAAGAGTTAGCTGAAAAGATAGAATACAGTATGCAATTCTCAGATAGAATTTTAGTTGAAGAATGCGTACAAAATTTAAAAGAAATTAACTGCTCAGTAATGGGCAATTTAAATGAAACAGAAGCATCAGTTTGCGAAGAACCATATTTCTCAGATGAAATTTTAAGTTACACAGACAAATATATGGGTGGATCAAAAACGGGGGATTCTGAAGAAAAAGGAATGCAAGTTTCTGATAAGAAATTACCTGCTGATATTCCAGATGAAAAGAGAGATGAGATTCAACACTTAGCACAAGAAACATTCAAACTATTGGGATGTAGCGGTGTTGGAAGAATTGATTTCTTAATGGACAGTAAAACAGGAAAAGTATATGTAAATGAAATCAACACAATTCCAGGTGCTTTATCATACTATTTATGGGAAGCAACAGGAAAGAGTTTCGAAAAAGAAATCGATGAATTAGTACAAATAGCATTAAGAAGAGATAGAGATAAAAACAAATTAACATTCTCTTATGACCAAAACATTTTTGCACTATCAGGTGGTGCAAAAGGTGGAACAAAGGGTTCTAAAGTTTCTAAAAAATAGGAGTTTATTGTGGTAAGTATCGAAGAATTAAAAGAAGAACTTAAAACAATTTTAGATGATCATCGCTATATACATTCAATTGGTGTCATGGAATCATGTGAAAAGTTAGCTAAGAATTATAATCTAAGTGAAGAAGACACAGAGAGATTAATGAGGGCTGGATTAATGCATGACATGGCAAAGCATATGTCTGCTGAAGAATCAATTAAGTATTGTGAAGATAATAATCTAAAAGTTGATTATATTGAATCAGTTTTACCATCACTTTTACATGGTAAAATAGCAGCAGATATGTGCAAAAAGAAGTATGGGTTTGACGATGAAATGTGTGAGGCAATAGAGTTTCATACAACAGGCAGAATGAATATGACAATCTTTGATAAGATCTTGTTCTGCTCAGATAAAACAGAGGAAAGAACTAGAGACTACGAAGATGTAGAACATTATAGAGCTACTCCTTATAGAGATTTAGATGAATCAATAATTGAAATTATAGACTATATAATAGACGACGCAGTTAAAAATAATAGGGTGTTTCATGAATTAAGTGCACAAACAAGAAATTATTTATTGCTTAATCGCCAAAAATAAGGTATAATTCGGAAAAGTTAATTGTTACTTGTGGAGGATATGATGGTTTTCAAAGACTACTACAAAATATTAGGTCTTGATTCTAATAAAGTAACAGAAGATGAAATAAAAACTGCTTATCGTGAGCAAGCAAAGAAATATCACCCAGATATGAATGTTGGCAACACAGATTATGAAGAAGTTTTTAAAGATATAAATGAAGCATATAGAATTCTATCAGTAGATAGAACTAAAAGAAAATATGATTTCCAATGGAAAAGATATTCAGGAAAAGAATCAAAGACTACTACAAAAGACGAAAAGAAATCATTGAAAGATAATTTAATAGGAATATTCTTAGGTGAAGAAAACACTCCAACAAAGAAAGAAAAAGTTAGAGTAGCACCTAAATATGGTGAAGATATAACAACAAGAATTGATGTTTCTATCGAAGAAGCATATTTCGGAGTTAATAAAAAACTACAATTAAAGAATATTGATGGCAAAGATACATCTGTAGATATTCGAATCCCAGATGGAGTTCAAAGCGGAGAGAAGATTAGATTAGTTGGCTATGGAAAACCGGGCAAAAACGGCGGAAAGAATGGCGACTTAGTAGTAGTGATTAACATCAAAGATTCAAGAAATCTTCACATAGAAAGAAACAACCTAGCAACAATGCTACCACTAAAAGTGTGGGAAGCGGCTCTAGGAACAACAAAAACAATAGAGATTTTAAATGAGAAAATTTCTATAATTATCCCTGAAAAAACCAACAGCAACCAAAATATTATTATTAAAGGAAAAGGATATAAGGCTGGCGAGGATAAAAGGGGAGATTTAAGAGTAATAACACAAATAGTTTTCGACAAAATGGACGATAAAACAAAGAAATTATATATGGAATTAAAAAACAACGATACCAAAGGATAATCTTTGGTATCGTTGACTTTTACGGGAAAAAATACTATAATTATATTGTGTTTACTTATGAAAAATGATTTGGAAAGAGAGGATTAAAAATGTCTCAAGAAATGACTGGAAAATTCTTTAGCATTCAACAACCTCAAGGTGTAAAAACTGTAATTTATAGAATTGATAAATTAGCTAAGGAATATCAAACACCTACTTTAAAATACAAAGCAGAAAGAGTAGTGTCTTCTGAAGAGTTTAATGGAACTTTTACAAAGAAGACTTTCTTTATTGATTTTCCTGAACCAGATGGAGAAAATCTAGTAATCTTATCATTCTCTAAAGATAAGGTTTCAGTAAATATGGGACAATTAAAAGACGACAAGATTAAGTTCAACAAATCTCAACTTCCAATACAATTTAATACACTATATTCAGAGACCCCTATGGATTTTAAAGACTTCAAGTATACTCAAAATCTTGCAAGATCAATTACAATCATAGATCCTGAAACAGCAGAGGAAATCAAGCCAAACTTATATCTTGATGAAACAACAAATGAAGTTAAAGGAACATGCAGATTGCAACCTTATAAATCTTATTTCACATTTGAGATAAGATAATTATTTTAGAATCTAAATTTTAAGGAGGAAATTCTCTTGAATAGTGAAGATAATATGATATTTAATTGCGGAACATTCTCAACAGATGGCAGCCAATTAGTTTTTGAAAACCCGAATTCTGAAAAAGTACAAGAAGGCGAAGCATTTGAAGGAAAGGCAGAAACATTTACATCAGCAACAATAGCACCAGAAATTGATGCAGCATTAAGATCAGGATTAGAAGGAAGATTAACAGACTACGCAATAAGTGTAAAAGAAAGCAACTTAGATAAGAGTGAAGTTGCAGAAAAATAGAGATAAAATAGCTTAATTTATTTAAGCTATTTTAGTTGTAAAATAAACTAAAGAAGAGGAAAAAATTATGGATGATTTTTCTATATATCTAAAAAAGCATATGGTCCCAATTATTGGTTTGATAATATTTTGGGTTTTAGTATGCTTTTTTTTAGTGGGAGCCATAGCTGAAACAGAGGTTCAAGTATTAAATAAAATAGTTCCAGAAAAAGAAATGTTCCCACAATTAATAAAAAATATTTCTTCAGTAGGATCATTCTTTAGTGTATTTGCTTTACCAGGCGGAGGCGCTGCACTATTTAAACACATATTAATCTTCACATTAGTATATTCAGCAATAGTTGGCGTAGGAATGTGGAAGTCTAGAAGAAAAACAGAATATTCTGGAAGAGAACATGGTTCTTCAGACTGGAGCAGAGGCGGAGAACAATATAAAGTTCTTAGTAAAAACAATGGTTTAATCCTAGCAGAAGAAAACTATTTACCACTTGATAAGAAAGGTAACTTAAACATCCTTATCGTCGGTGGTTCAGGTTCTGGTAAATCTGCATCATTCTCAATACCAAATGCACATCAACTTTTAGGTTCATATGTTTTCACAGACCCTAAGGGAGAAATATATGATAAGACAGCTGGATACTTCAGAGATAATGGATATAGCGTAAAAATATTAAACTTAGTTAATCCAGAAAGTTCAGATAGTTATAACCCTCTAGCACATATTAGATCAGAGCTAGACGTTGATATTATAGCAAGTACAATCGTAAGAGGACAAAAGAGTGAAAAAGCAGGTGGAGCGCAAGATCCATACTGGGATAACATGTCAGAGTTATTATTAAAAGCATTGATTTATTACTTAATGGCAAAACGTCCACCAGAAGAATGTAACTTAGCATCATGTGCAGAAATGGTTAGAGCTGCAAATAATAATGGCGACAATAACTTATTAGCAGACTTAATTAATCAATTACCTTATGATCACCCAGCAAGAACAAACTTTAAATCTGTTGAATTAGCATCAGATAAAACATATAGCTCAATTTTATCATCACTACAATCAGCGTTAGGTAAATTTGATTCTAAAGATATAGCAGATGTTACATCAACAAACACAATAGATTTCGAAGAATTAGCAAATAACAAGACAGCATTATTCGTTGTTTCATCAGACACACATACAGCATACGACTTCTTGTTAACAATATTCTTCTCACAATTAATACAACAATTATATGACTTTGCAGATAAAGCAGGTGGAAAACTTCCTGTACCAATGTTCTTCATTTTGGACGAGTTCTCAAATATCGGACAAATACCAGACTTTGATAAGAAGATTTCAACATCACGTTCAAGAGGTATTTCATTCAGTGTTATCTTACAAAACTTAGATCAGTTAAAAGCAATTTATGAGAAATCATATGAAACAATTATCGGTAACTGCGATACTCACGTATTCTTAGGTAGTAACTCATATACAACAGTTGAGTATTTCTCTAAAGAACTTGGTGAGAAAACAATTACACACGAAAGTAAATCTTCTAATAGAAAGAATGATAGAACAAGAACTGGATACAGTGAGAGTGAACAAATCATGGCAAGAGCTTTGATGACACCAGACGAATTAAGAAGAATGGAAAACGACAACTGTATCATCTTTGCAAAAGGTTTAAAACCAATCATGGCAAAAAAATACTGGTACTATAAAAAGCCAAACATCGTTAAAGATTTTGATAAGTTAAAACTAAATCACAATGATTACGATATTGGAAACAGAGGTGAATGGAGAAAATATAATCCATACAACGCAGATGATAGTGCATTAGATAAAGAAGATACAGAAATAGCATCACTAGATGATTTATTTGCAGATGATTTTGCGACAACAGACGATGCAAAACCAACAACGGAAGCAGGAACATTTGCTGGATTCGAACCAGAAACAGCAGATACTCCAGAACAACCAGTTACACTAATGGATAGTCCACTGGATGATGACGAATTAGATATCGAAAAACAACTTGAAGCTAAATTCGATCAATTATTTGGAACTGGAAATGATTAAAAATAAAAAAACAAGCAAAAAAAGCGTGAAAATTTATTCACGCTTTTTTCTTTTGCAAAAATATAGTTTTTCAATGTAATATTTGCAAGCCCTACGAAAAAGGGAAAAATTTAAAATAATTTGCAAAATAATAGACAAATATTACAAAACAAAATGAAATGAAATAAAAATAACCTTAATAATTATTTATTAATAAATAAAATATATATAGTGTTTTCCAAGAGGGAGACTGACATAAATAACTAACAATTTAAGGAGAGAAAAAATGTTAAATCAAAATTCAAGAAAGACAAAAATTAATATCGGGATTATAGCATCAGCAGCTGTAGTCATAGTTGCAATAGCAACAATAATTGCAACAGTTTTTACAAGTTCGACCACAACAGTATCTTCAGTATCAGCTAAGGATTACTTTGAGGGAAACAATGAACAACTAAGAGGAAAAGTAATAGTAAAATACGTTGATCGTGCAGGAGAAGAAATAAGTTCTACAGACACAGTAGAGGGAATATGTGGAGAGGAATATAACGTAGAACCTAAAACTGTTGAAGGATACTTAATTCAAAAGTATCCAGTAAATAAACGTGGAAACTTCTCAGAAACAGATGAAACAGTTTATTTCATCTATGAAAAGGATGTTTCGAGCATCGATGAAAGATCAGATGGACAAAACGTTGTAGTAACCGTTTTCAAGAACAAAGAGAAAAAACCAGATGAATACAAATTCATAATCAAGACAATTGATGAAAAAGGAAAGCCATTACCAGGAACAACATATAGAACTGTTGATGGAAACTCTGTAGTAATCAAAACAGGAAAAGATTATACAGGAGAATTTGTAATCGGCGGATTAACAAACTTTGAAGAAGGAACAGATACATACAAGATTTCTGAATTAGAGACATTAGACGGATATTATCCATTAGATGGAACAATAGATGTTCAAATCAACAAAACAAAAAATGATGGAACAGACAATATCGATATGACAGCAACATTAACAGAAAGAGATAATGTAACTCTAGAAGTAAATGAAGAAACAAAAGAAATTGTAATTACATACGTTAAAAAGGCAATTCCAGAAGAACCAAAACCAGAGGAGCCTAAGCCAGAAGAACCAGATGACCCAGAACCTCCTACACCACCAACACCACCAATCACAGGAGAAGAAATATTTGATTTAACTATAGATAAAAAGATAAAAACAATTGATGTTGTAAACGAGAAGGAAAATAAAACTTTAACAAAAACAAATTCAAACCAATTAATGAAAGTTGATATTCCAAACAGTCAAATCAACAAAACAACATTAACAGTAAAATACGATATAACAGTAACAAATGTTGGAGAAGTTGCAGGATATGCACTAAGCATAAAAGACAACTTACCAAAAAACATGAAACTTGCAGGTAATCAAGTTGATTGGAGCGACGGAAACAATATAGCAACATTAACAAAGTTAGCAAGCACAGAATTAAAACCAGGAGAAAGCGTTACAGAAGAAATCGTTTTAACAATTAAGCTAACAGAGAACGATGTTGGAATGAAAATCAACACAGCAGAGATTACAAGCTATTATAACGAGAAAGGATTAAAGGATGCTACTCCAGACAACGTTGGTTCTGACTCATTCATCATAGCAATAAAAACAGGACATGAAGAAAAAATAGCTTTATTAGCAGTAGTTGCATTAGCAGCTACTACAATGGGAGTTTATCTAATAAAGAAAAAATACGAAAGAAAATAAAATTAGATAAACTACAGAAAGAAAAATAAAGGAAGAGGATTATGAAAAAGAAAGTTTTTATTATCGTAAGCTTATTAAGCATCATAATAGCGATATTACTAGCAACAACAATAAAATCATCAGCAGATTCTGTAAATTTTGATTTTATCGATGACTATGGAATAAGATGGAATGTATGGTCTAGAAACTATAAAGGAGACCTATTCCAAAACTTGAGATATGTAAGTGGAGAGATACCTGAAGATGGTACTATAGTAATTCCAGGAGAAGTATATGAGAGACAAGCTCGTGGAGTAGAAGGACTAGTATGGGACCTTTATATTGATGGATATCATGGAGACGACTATATCGATATAGAATCAATAGGAATTAATGACGCATGTATGTTTTCTGCAGCAGATGCAGCAACAAAAGCAAAAATTAAAAAAATAGTTGTTCCTGGAAAAATTAAAAAAATAAGTAACAAATGTTTTGAAGGATTAACAAATTTAGAAGAGGTTGAATTAGGAGAAGGTGTAGAAACACTAGGGGATTATTTTATTTCAAAAACTAAAGTTTCTGAAATTACAATTCCTAACTCTGTAAAGAAACTTAACTATACTTATCAATTTATAAACTCAGACTGGAGTGTAAACAGTTACTTAAGAAAGATTAACTTTGGTAGTGGTGTATCACCAAGTGACATATCAAAAGTAGGAGATCCATATTCTCTACCAAATTTAAAATCATATGGCGCAACACCAGACAGTGGTTTAACAGAGATTGATGGAATTTTATATAAGGATGACGGAAAAACATTATATGCAGTTCCACAACAAAAAGATTTAACAAATTGGGAAGTGCCAGACGAAGTAACTAAGATAGGTGATTATGTTTTTTATGAACATAGCAATTTTTATAAATTAACAAATGCTAAAGCTTTTAAAGAAGGACTCATAAGCATTGGAGATTATGCTTTCTATGATGCATCTATTAAAGATCCGTTAAAATTACCCTCAACAGTTCAATACATCGGTGACAGTGCTTTCGAAAGAGCTAGCATACCTACAACAAATAACTTCACATTACCAGCAGATTTAAAAGTAATAGGAAAAAGTGCTTTTCAAGTTTACGACCGAGGAAGATATTTAAAGGGTGAATTAGTAATTCCTGATGGTGTGACAACTATAGGAGATTATGCTTTTAATGGTTGCTATGGACTTACAGGAACATTAACAATTCCAGATTCAGTAGTAACTATAGGAAATAGCGCATTTAAAAACTGTGATAACATGTATGGAAAGTTAACTATTGGAAATGGAACAACAACAATAGGAGATTATGCTTTCTATAAAGAAAATGTTTATAGTGCAGACAGAAACTGGTATAGACCTACTATCGGTTCAAGTATTGAAAGTATCGGGCCAAACTTTATAAATGGTGCATACATACCGGATTTATGGATTGATAGAGTACCGGGAGAAACTTATATTTCATATGGTTATGCTGGAACAGACAATGAAACTCATGTACATTTCAAAGGTTGCACACATAGAGTAACAATCGGAACTTCTGAAGGAATAAGAGTTGTAAATGTAGAAACAAATCAAGAGATGGTAACAGGTAACTATGAATGTGGAACTACAGGTAAATACAAAATTGTAGTAGATGAAGGTTACGATTATAGTAATTTAAAAGTAATTGAAATCAATGACGACAAATTCAGCAATAAAAAAGTATATGAATATGAAGAAGGAAGAGAATACGACTTCGACGAATTATTAAGAAATAGAAGAATATATGTAGAAACATTAGAGACAGGACATGACTTATCATTAAGAACATATATTACAGATGTTAATTATATAAGTGTTTCAAAAGTAAGAGAACCACTTGTAGAATTAAATAAAGGTGTATTTACATATACTCATACAAAATATCCAATTAGAGTATCTAGAGGTGATGATGTAACATTCAAAATCTCAGTATATAATGAAAGTGTTGAAGATACAGCAGCACAAGAAATAAAAGTATACATTCCAGAAGGAATGGAACTAGATTCAGAAAATCCAACAAACAAGAGATATAACTGGACTCTAGATAGTAATGGAAATGCAATTTCTGATGCATTAGCAGGAGAAACAGTTCAAGGATACTTTGGAAATGGTGATGTTCACCACAAAGACTTGAGCATTGTTTTAAAAGTAACAGAAGATGGACAAGAGTCAGATATTTACAAGACAATCTTTGCTGAAATAAGTGGAGAAAGTGCAGCAGATAATGATTCTACTCCGGGAAATGTAACAGTTTCACAAGATTACATGATTGATGAAATTAACGAATCAAACGGAAATTCAATTATCAATTCACAAGAAGATGATGATGATTTCGAAACAGTAGTATTAAATGCAAAAATTAGAGTTGAATACAACATCAGAGTTAATAAAATTGATAAAGACACAAACGAAGTATTAAGGGGAGCTAAATTCAACTTAATATCATGTGGCGAAAACAAACTAGAAGTAGCAAAAGAAGATAATACAAAAGAACTAAAAACTTTTGCTGACGGAGATGTTATAGCAGTTGCAACTTCTGATGAAAACGGAATTGTAGATTTTGGTGGAATTGTTTCATACGATGAAGGTGAAAACACATATTATATTGAAGAAGTAGATGCTCCAGAAAGCTACTTAGCTAACATTGGACAAAAGATGAAGGTAAGAGTTGTTAAAGCTATTATCGATGCAGAAAAAGGAACATATAGTGTTAAAGTATATTGCGACACTTCTTCATATACAGTTGATACAACACAATTTGAATTCACACCAATTTCTACAGCTGAGCAATTAGCAAAGGTAGGAAGTGGCGAGACAGTTAATGTAAACGGAACAGATTACGAATACAACATCGATACAAACTACAAATTAATCAACGATATTGATTTAGCAGGAATTAATTGGACACCAATCAATTACCAAATCAAAGGTATATTTGATGGAGATGGACATAAAATAAAGAATTTAACAATTCAAAGAGAAGCTAGCGAAACAAAAGAAGTAGGTTTAATCGGATACTTCTCAGGAATTGTTCAAAACTTAACATTTGAAGATCCTAACATCAACGTTTCATATTATGATGAAACAGCAAAATCAAGATCTGGATTCTCTGGAACTGGATGTTTTGCTGGTGTTATGGAACAAGGTGCTATTTACAATGTAAAAACAACACTAACAGAAGGATCAACAGCAGCAGTAAAAGCATCAGTAGATAATATTGGTGGTATTGTTGGACATACTGTACCAGAAGGAATGGTAACAGTAATTAACTGCGAAAATAATGTGCCAGTAATAGGAGAATCATTTAGTTTAGCAAATGTAGTAAACACAAAAGCAAGCAACGCTGGTGGTATTATTGGATGTGCATTAGGTTCAATTACAGTTGAAGACTCAGTTAATAATGGAACAATTATTGCTGAAAACTATAATGCTGGTGGTTTAGTAGGATTTGTAAGACCATCAGATTATAGAGAAATGTTCTTAGCTGCAGGATATGATGAAGATAATAAGAGAATTGACTTATTAGTTGAAAACAAAGCAGCAGAAGGACAATACAATTTAGCACTAGAAATTAAAGACAGAAAGACAAGTGAGTTATTAGGTGGAGCAACATACGAAATCGACAAAGTTGAAAACACAATAATGACAAAACTAATCGAAACTGGATCATTAAAATTATTTGATAAAGCAATTGAATATGCGGGAAAAGATATTTACTTCTTAACAGAAGAAGAAACAATTCCAGGATATACAAGATTAAATGGAATTATTAAAACAACGATCGAAAGATATTGGGACAATGCAGCAAACGATTACAGAGTAAGAGTTGAAGCAGTTCTTATTTCTCATAAAGAATATGAAGAATTCATTGGAGAAAGAGAAACAAACGAAGACACAGTAAGAGGAAGCGAATTTGATAGAGGACAAATATTTACAGATGTAAATATTGCTAAAGCAAACTGGAATGGAAAGAAAGTAAGCTTCGAAAGATGTACAAACAATGGAACAATTACTGCAAACTACATGAATGCTGCCGGAATACTAGGTACATCATATGGATTAGTAGACTTCAACAATTGTACAAACAATGGAACAATTACAGGTAGTTATAAGAGTGCAGGTATAATTGCTGAATTAAGAACAGTTAATGCACAATTCTTCAACAACTACACAGCAGAAACTACTATAGTAGAAACAATAAATGAAAGAGGCGTTAGTGAGTTTAACAATTGTATAAACCATGGACAAATTTCAAATGGTAGCGGTACTGGCTTTAGTACTGCAGGAATTGCTGCAAACACATATGGAAATGTTGTGTTCAAAGAATGCCAAAACCAAGGATATATTAATGGCGGCGGAATTCTAGGCGGAATCGTTGGTGAAGCTAGAATGGGTACTACAATTAAGAATTGCCAAAACAAAGGTGAAATAAATCATACTTCTTCAGCTACCAATGTGGCATGTGGTGGTATTGTAGGACAAGTAATTCGTACAAGATCAAGTGAAAGCGAAAACATAAGTGTACAAGAAGTTTATTTAGAATTGGATAATTGTCAAAACTATGCAAACATTACTTCAAATGCATGGGCAGGTGGTATTGCTGGTATGGTAAATGGTAAGAGAGCAAGAATTAACAATTGTACTATTGCTAGTGAAGATCCATCAAATGTATTAAAGATGAAAATAAACCCAAGTGGTGGCGCAATTGCAGGAATTGTAGCTGGTACAGATGCTGAGGAAACAATTTTAACAAACAACACACTGAATAATTGTGAAATAGAAGTTGCTAAAGGAGTAAGAAACACTACAGATGCTAATGCTGCTGGTATGCTTGCATGTGTACATAGATCAATTAATTATGGAGAAATTGATCCAAAATCAGTAGTTATCAACAATTGTGCTACTATAAATTCAACAATTTTAGGTACAGCTAAACAAGTTACAGGTATCATGGGTGAAGTAGACCATATGCCTGATGTAGAAGTATCAATAAATAACTGCATGGTAGATAATTGCCAATTACATGCCAGAGTAGATTATGGTTCATCATATGGATGGATTGGAGGAATCTCCGTAGGTGGTTACCAACCAGGAAATCAAAACATTAGAAATTGCGTTGTAAAAGATACTAGCATGAAATGCACAGACAGAGATGGAGACTTAGCAGCTACATATTGTTCTATAGGTGGAATATTTGGTAAGGCTTCAGTCGGAACTCAAGGAACATCAACAACTAAAGTTAACATTGAAGATTGCGATGTTATAAACATAGATATAAATGGATATACAAAAGAGTATACACCAGGAGGAACTGCTGGAATTTTAGGAAATCTTAATTCAGGTGATTCTGTAACTATAACAAGATGTAATGTAAGAAGATCATCAATTAAAGAGCGCGCACAAATGGTAGGAGGAATTGCAGGCCAAGTATCAAATGTAAATAATCTTCAAATTAAAGATTGTAATGTATATGAAACAGACATATTAAAAACACAACCTATAGAAGGAAACAGTCAATCATTAAATTCAATTGCAGGTGGCATTTTAGGATTCTCGATAAGAGCTAAGAATCTACAAATTGATAATTGCCAAGTTATAGGTAAAGAATTAGATAAAGATAATGAAAACAGAAACAAAATTGGTGTTGATTGCAATGGTTCATCAGGACTATTAGGAAAAGTATATTCAATACCAAATTTAGAATTAACAAATAATAAAGTTAAGAATATGGACATAGTTGATAATGCTCCAGTATCAGGAAGTGGAAACTATAATGATGTTGGTGGAATTATGTGCTATGGTAACTTTACTAATGCATATTCTGAGAACAATATAGTTGATAACTGCAATATATCTGGAAATAAAACATATAATGTTGCTGGAGCATATGGATCATTAGAAGGAAAAACTACAATCAGAAATGATAAAGTTCTAAATTGTAACATTTCAAATAAAACTATGTTGCCAGATAACAGAGGATCAAATGTAAGTGTTGGAGGATTTATAGGTGTTGCAAATAATGAAACTAATATAGATGGTATGGAAGTTAAGAGTTGCAAAATAGATTCTGGAGATCATATTGCAGCCGGTGGTGTAGCTTATGCTAACAGCAAACTTACTGCTTCAAATTGTAATATTAACAATGTTGAAATAACTGATATATGGGAAAATCCAGAAGGACCAGTAAATATGAATTATATAAACATGAGGGAATTTGCAGGATTTGCTGGAGGAGTGAATGGATATGAATCTTCATTAAACAATATTCATGTAAATGGAGTAAAGATTAGCGGAAAATATTTACATATTGGTGGTATTGCAGGAAATGTTAGCGATGCAAATATTACAAACTGCGATGTTAAAAATTCAACATTCAAATCTGAAAATGGTGTTGCACTTTCAAACCAAGCAGTTGGTGGTATTGTAGCCGAACATCATAGAGGAACAAATAAAAATAATAAAGTATCAAATACTACAATTACAGTAGATGCACATTTAGTTGGTGGCATTACAGGACATGCAGGATACGAAACAACAGACATGGTAATTGAAGATGCTGTAGTAGATAATGTTACAGTAGTACATAATAATATGAAACATGCATATGTAGATGGTGCTTGGTATACACCAAGAGAGCCAGCAATAGGTGGAATTGTTGCTACAACAGCTGGATCTGTAAAGAATTCTCAAGTAAAGAACAGTAGTATTACAGTTAAAGAAAATGAGAATTTACCAGTTCACGTTGGTGGTATTGTCGGAGGTGCTTTAGGAGCAAAGACAATCGAAAATGTAAAAGTAATTAATACAGACATTGATAATAAAGCAGCAGCAGGACAAGTTGGCGGAAGTATGAGTGCACCAATGCATTCATGTACAGGTGGATTAGTTGGTATAGCAACAAATGCTTTAACTATAGCCGATTCATCAGTAGAGCAAGAAAGCAAAGTAACAGGTACTTCACACGTTGGTGGTTTGTTAGGATATTCAATTAATTACGAAACAACATTAACAAGAGACAAAGTTCTAAACACAACAATAACAAACAACGGAACAGATGCTAACAGCACAATAATGGGAAGAAATGTTTCATGCACAGGTGGTGCAACATCTATAGTACATGACAACGTAAAACTTAACGATATAACAATAAAAGATACAACAATAACAAATACACAATCAAATGGATATATTGGTGGTGTAGTAGGCGTTTCAACAGGATCAATCAGCAACATAACAATGTCAAATGTAAATGTTTCTGGAAACGGAATTGCTGGTGGTGTAGGAGCTATTATAGAAGATAAAGCAAATACAACATTAGCAGCAGATGCAAGAAAGAATGTAATTTCTGACTTAACATTAGACACAGTAAATGTAACATCTAAGAAAAATCATGCTGGTGGAATTGCCGGAGTATTTAATGCAAGCGAAGTTAAGAATGCAACAGTAAAGAATAGTACAATCAAAACTTTAGCTGGAACATTTACTTTAGGAGAAGAACTATTACCAACATGTGTTGGAGCAATCTTTGGTGTAGGTAAGACAGGTGTTATCATTACAGCACCTACAGTACTTAACAATACACTAACAGGAGCAACAGGTTCTATCGTAGGTAAATATGTTGGAGCACCAACAGCACAAAACAATGAATTAGTAGCTGCAGAGCAATAATATATTGTAATGTGCTAAAAATAATTTAAAGATTAAGAGCAAATGATTAATTCATTTGCTCTTTTATTTTGTCGAAAAATGCCAATCAAAAAGAAACAAAAGTTTGAATAAAGTATAGGAATTTATGAAAAAATGTGATATAAAATAAGGCGAGTGTAAAACGAACGAAAGGAGCTTAGCATGAAATATATTCAAGTAGCAGATATACATTTTGACATGCCGTTTACAACTATTTCAAATAGGGCTAATTTAGGACAACAACGAAGAATAGATCAACGTGAAGCTTTCAAAAAAGTTATTGAATGTGCCAAGGAGAATAAAGTTGATTATTTGTTCCTATGCGGTGATATTTATGAAGATAAATATGTTAGAGAATCAACAGTCATTTATACAAATAATTTATACAAAGAGATTCCTGAAACAAAGGTTATTATCGTGCCTGGAAACCATGATCCTAGAATTAAAAATTGCTATTATAACACGTTTAAATTCGCGGACAATGTAAAAGTGTTAACTAACGAGTTGCAAGTCTTATCTGACCAAATAAACGGCGAAGAGATAGATATTTATGGCTATGGATTCAATGATTTTCATATGGATGATAATAGATATGAAGATATCAGTGACATCGATGAGAGTAAGATAAACATATTTATAAGTCACGGAGATGACGAAGGCGACGAAGAATATAACGCCATAGATTTATCAAATTCTAACCTTAAAAAAATGGATTTAATTTTGTTAGGACATATTCATAAAAGAGATGAATATTATGCTGGTTCACTTTGTTCACTAGGTTTTGACGAACCAGGAGAGCACGGATTCTATATTGGTGAGATCACAAAAACAAAGAAAACCAGAGAGTTTGTTAGAGCAGATAGCAAAGAATTTGTAAACACAGAGTTAGATGTTTCTAATATAAATGATGAAGATGAATTGGTTGAAAAGATTAATTCATATAATGAAGAAAACAAATACTATGAAATTCATTTAGTAGGAAATAGAAAGTTCAGCATTGATGTAGATATGAATATCTTAAATAAGAATATTATTAAAGTTAAAGATAATACAGAGCTATCAAACGAGATTGAACTTAAACCTAACGATAAGACACTAACAGGAATATTTGTTAAGAAACTCAATGAGAAACTTGAAGCGGGAGAGGTCACAAAAGAAGAGTACGACAAAATGCTAGAAGGTTTATTAGAAAGTTTAAAATAATGGAGTTTTAGATGAAAATTAACAAAATCAAAATTAATAATTTTGGTAATCTAAGTGATAAAAATATCGAACTTAAAAAGTTCAATATCATATATGGAAAGAATGAGTCTGGAAAATCGACACTTCAAAACTATATTATTAGCTCACTTTATGGAATTCAAAAGAATAAGAACGGCAAAGCAATGTCAGACTTTGATAAGTATGAGCCATGGAATGATGGAGAATTCTCTGGAACTATTAATTATGAATTAGACAATGGAGAGGAATACAATGTCTTCAGAAATTTCAAAAACAACAAAGTTGAATTAACTGACGCCACAGGAAAAGATGTTTCCGGAAACTATTCTATAGATAAAAAATTGGGAAACAACTTCTTAACTGAGCAAACAAATTTAGATAGAAGTCTAGTTGAAACAACAGCTTTTGCAGAACAAAAGGGAATAGAAATCAGCCAGGATTCACAAAATGTTTTAATACAAAAAATTGCAAATTTAGCTGAGAGTGGAGATGAAGATGTTTCTTACAAGAAGGCTGAAAGCAGCATAAAAAAGATGATTACAGAAAAAGTCGGAACAAACCAAACATCTGAAAGACCTATTAATATTGCAAAGAGAAATATAGATTTATATGAATCTAAGATTAGAGAAATTAAGTCTGTAACGGGCAGAAAGTTTGAACTAGAGACAGAAAAAAATGAAATTGCAGACCAATTAAACGAAGAAAAAAACAACGAAGAACAATTTGAAAAGATAAAAGAAGCGGTTGATTACAACAATAAAGAAGAAGCAAAAATTAAACCATATGAAGATATGCTTGCAAAGAAAAAAGCAGAGTTCAAAAAGATTAATAGCAAAACTAAAACAACAAAAACAGTAGAAAGCAAAAAAGCAAAATCAAGTAAAATTCCGCTTGTAATAGCATTAGTAATATTACTAGCAAGTCTTATAGGACTAGTCATATCAATAGGAAACAATGATACATTTACAAGAATCTGTGGAACATTAACACTAGTAATGGTAGGAGTTAGCACATTTATTGCGGTTAGAAGCTTCACGAAAAAAGAGATTGTTGAAGTAGAAATTGAAGATGATAATAATAGTGTTTTAGTAGAGCAAATTAAAAACGAAATTGCTGAACTAGAAGAAACTGTTGATTCAATGAATAAAAAGTTGTTGGCTGATAATAACGAAAGCAAAGAATGGTTAGTTAAAACATATGGAAAAGAATGCGAAGTATTCTTTAATAAAGACATAGATACATATGTAAAAAATAATAAAAACAACATTAGAAACTTAGAATTAGATTTGCATAAAAAAGAATTAGAATTACAAAACATCGAGCCTCAATTAGAAAAATTAGCCGAATATGAAGAAGCCTTGGCAGTTGAAAAAGAAAGTTACGATGAACTTCTTGAAAAGAAGAGAATTTATGATATGACATTAGAATTATTAAGAGATTCTTACGAAGAAATGAAGGCTAATATTACACCAGAGTACAATAAAAAAGTTTCTAAGATGATTGAAATATTCAGCAACGGCAAGTATAAAAATGTTTCAATTACAGAAGGGATAAACGTTGAAATTGAGAACGGACAAAGAGTTGAAGCAAGCAAACTAAGTGTTGGAACAATTGAACAAATCTATTTAGCTTTACGTTTAAGTATTATAAACGAGCTATCAGAAGAGTCATTCCCAATCATTTTAGATGAGCCATTTGCATATAGTGATAAGGAAAGATTGAGCGATATGATGCAATTCTTAGCAAAAGTAGATAATCAAGTAATTGTTTTAACTTGTACAGAAAGAGAAAAAGACGAAGCTCAAAGACTTAATATAGATTATAATTGGATTGAAATGTAGCTCAAAATGTAGTATAATTAGTAGGCTTAAAGAAAGGAGTGCGTAAAACTCATAAATAAAGGCAGAGTTTTACACATATATTATGTTTGATAATTTAGAAGAATTAGAAAGAAAATTTGAAGAATTAAATAATAAAATTATGGATCCAGCCATAATCTCAGACCGTGAACAATACGGAAAGATTATGAAGGAACGTTCTGATTTAGAGCCTATTGTTGCAAAATATAGAGAGTACAAATCAGTTCAAAAGAATCTAGAAGACTCTAAAGAATTAATGAATGATCCTGAAATGAAGGACTTAGCTGAAGCAGAAATGTTAGAAGCTAAAGAAAAACTACCTAAACTTGAAGAAGAGTTAAAGGTGTTATTAATTCCTAAAGATCCAGATGATGATAAAAACGTTATCTGTGAAATCAGAGGCGGTGCTGGTGGAGACGAAGCAGCATTATTTGCTGGTGAACTTTTCAGAATGTATTCAATGTATTGCGAAAAGAACCATTGGAAAGTTGAAATCTTAAATGAAAACGCAACAGAACTTGGTGGATATAAAGAAATTTCATTTATGGTAAAAGGGGCAGGAGCATACTCAAGACTTAAATATGAGAGTGGTGTACATAGAGTACAAAGAGTTCCAGAAACAGAGACAAGTGGAAGAATTCATACATCAACAGCATCAGTATCTGTTTTACCAGAAGTAGAAGATGTTGATATAACAATCAATCCATCAGATGTTAAAATGGAAGTTTTCAGAGCATCAGGTGCTGGTGGACAACACGTTAACAAGACATCATCAGCAGTTAGATTAATTCACATTCCAACAGGAATAGTTGCTGAATGTCAAACTGAGAGATCACAATTCCAAAACAAAGATTACGCTATGAAACTTTTGAAATCTCGTTTATATAGTATTGAAAAAGAAAAACGTGATAGCGAAATTGATAGTGCTAGAAGAAGCCAAATTGGAAACGCAGACAGAAGTGAAAAAGTAAGAACATACAACTTCCCTCAAGGAAGAATCACAGATCATAGAATAGGATTCTCAACATTCAGATTCCAAAACTTCTTAGATGGTGATCTTGATGAAATGATTGACAACTTAACAGCCGCAGATACAGCTGAAAAGTTAAAAGGTAACGAAGAATAAAAAACACATTGATTCTTAGCCTTGCTTTCCTGTGAAAATGCTACGCATTCTTCTCGGAATTCGCGCTAACGCTTGATCGCTGCGCGGCATTGCGAATCAATATGTTTTTTATAGAAGTACGATAGAAAAAGGATATATAATGGAAGAAAATTTATTAAATGAATTAAATCCAATGCAAAAAGAGGCAGTGGTCCAAACAGAAGGACCATGCCTCGTTATTGCAGGAGCAGGTAGTGGAAAGACTAAAGTGCTTACTTATAAAGTTGCATATTTAATGGAACATGAGAAAGTAGCACCTTGGAACATCTTAGCTATTACATTTACAAATAAAGCAGCAAATGAAATGAAAGAGAGAGTTGAAGCTTTAGTTGGAAATGCAATTAATGATATATGGCTAGGAACTTTCCACTCTATTTGTGTGCGCATTCTTAGAAAGTTCATAGACAGATTAGGATACGATACATCATTTATTATCTTTGATACAACAGATCAAAAAACATTAATGAAACAAGTTCTTAAAGAACTAAATGTAGATAGTAAAATGTTTAGTGAGAAGTCTGTTTTAAGTGATATTAGTAATGCAAAAAATGAAATGATTGAACCAGAACAATACAAGTTAATGTATGGTGGAGATTATAGAAAAGACATAATTGCAAAATGTTATGAACTATATCAAAAGAAGTTGAAAGATAATAATGCAATTGATTTTGATGATATCATTAACTATACAATTAAGATTCTACAAAATAATTCAGATGTTTTAGATTACTATGCAAGTAAGTTTAAATACATATTAGTTGATGAGTATCAAGATACAAACAAAGCACAATTTACATTGATTTCTACACTAGCTAATAAGTATAAAAACATCACAGCAGTAGGTGATAGTGACCAAAGTATTTATCGTTTTAGAGGTGCTGATATTACAAACATTTTGAACTTTGAAAAAGACTTCCCGGGAACACAAATAGTAAAACTTGAACAAAACTATAGATGTACACAAAACATTTTAAAAGCCGCAAATGAAGTAATAAAGAACAACGGAGACAAGTACGGAAAAAGACTTTGGACAGAAAATGAAGAAGGAAATCTTCCTAACATTTTCTGTGGAGAAGATGAATATGAAGAAGCATCTTATGTTGTAGAAGAAATAAATCACTTAAGAAGAGCAGAATACATGAAGTATTCAGACTTCGCAATTCTATATAGAATGAACTCTCAATCAAGAGCAATTGAAGATGTGTTAAGAAGAGAAGACATTCCATATAAAATTATTGGTGGTCTAAAATTCTATGAAAGAAAAGAAATTAAAGACGCAATTGCATATTTAAGATTAATAGCAAACTCATCAGATAGTATTTCTTTTGCAAGAATTATCAACGAACCAAAACGTGGAATTGGAAAAACAAGTTTAGACAACATTCAAAAAATAGCTGATGAAAATAGCATCTCAATGTATGAAGTTGTAAAACATGCAGAGCAATATATGCCTAAGTTAGTGAACAGCACAAAAGCATTTGTTGATACAATCGAGGAACTTAAAGGCCTTGTGTATCAAGAGACTGACGTTTCAGAGATAATAAAACAAACTCTAAAAAAGACAGGATACACTGATGCATTAAAACTAGAAAACACAATTGAAGCTCAAAGTAGAATTGAGAACTTAGAGGAATTGTTAACTGTTGCAATGGAGTTTGAAAAGGAATCAGCAGACAAGTCATTACAAGAATTCTTAAATGGAATATCACTATCAAGTGATACAGATAACATAGAAGAAAGTGATGACATGGTTACTCTAATGACATTGCATAGTGCAAAAGGACTTGAGTATCCAGCTATATTCTTAGTAGGATTAGAAGAAGGAATTTTCCCTGGAAACTTATCAATGGGAAGCGAAGAAGATATACAAGAAGAAAGAAGATTGTTCTACGTTGGAATAACAAGAGCAAAGAGATATTTATATATTACATTTGCAAAGAAAAGAACAATATTTGGCTCAACAAGTTATAATCCACCATCAAGATTTGTTAATGAAATCCCAAAAGAATTATTCAATGGATATGATGATGCAATCGAATCATCTAATTCAGCAGACAAGTTTGCAGATAGCCAATTTGAATGGACTTATGGAAGTAAGTTTAATAAATTTGGTTCTGGCTCAAGTAAAAATAATGGACCAGTAATCACCAAAAGAGCAGTTGATAGTGGGGATATCCCAAGTGCATCACCAGCCACATTTGGAAAATCTGTGGACAGCTTCTTAAAAAATATGAACGTAGGAGTAAGTACTGCAGCAAGTGCACCAACAGATTTATCACAATATAAAGTTGGCCAAGCAGTATTCCATAAGAAGTTTGGAGAAGGCGTAATTACGGGATTGGATCCAGAAGGCGACGACTATAAAGTAGATATAGAATTTAAGAATTTCGGACATAAGAGATTAATGCTTAAGTTCGCAAGATTAGAAATAATAGAATAGAATAAATAAAAAAAGACTGGGATTTAAATATTCCCAGTCTTTTTTACTAATTTTTAAAATACTTCTGCAATGTACTAATCGCATTGTTTTTTACAACTTGATTTCCATGCTCCTCAATCGCACTGATTTCAGTAGTATCATGTGAAATGAATTTGCTGAATTCTGAAATTCCAGAATATACTTTAGCTGTATAATTATAATTTGGGTCAATGTTTTTAAAGATTAGATAGTAGGCATTATTATAATCATATAGCGTGCATTCTTTTGAAAATCTATTTATATAAGTAACTTTATTGTTCTTTAAATATTGCGAAAAACCGATAACATCATCGAAACTTACAAACTTGTAGTAAGCGTTTTGATGTAGTTTTCTCTCTTTATCAGCGCTCTTGCCGAAGCGGACTTTTTCTCTTGAAGGGCCTCTTAACTTGATTAACTTAGTAACAAGAAACTCGAATTCTCCGCCATCTAAAGGTTTAGCGTCTACTTTTATCTTGTAATTTTTTGTCTTGAAACCGACTTCTTTTTCGGCTTTATCAAGAAGTCCAAGAAATGTCTCTTTAGCGTTAGTAGAGTGGATCATTTCCTCAAGTGTTTCAACCGGAGGAATATCGCCATCAGAAAGAATTATTTTTAGTTTATTCGTACTGATTTTTTCAAATCTCATACTCGTCTCCTTTGAATAAAACATATAATAAAAATGAGTAAAATATGTTTGACTGAATATTATATTAGCGAGTTTAAATTTGCAATAGATATTTATAAAATAACCTTGAAAAAAATGCCCCAAACTTATATAATAAGACGTGTGAAAAGGAAACATTACGGAAACAAGCGTTTTAAAGAAATCTAAAGATAAATGAGGTACAAAACATGAAAGAAAAAAATTGGCTTATACTTTTGGTATTTGTTCTATGTGGACTAGTAATTGGAGGACTTTTAGGACAACTTGCAGCAAATGTTAGCTGGTTAAGTTGGTTAAATTACGGAAAAGAGTTCGGATTTAGCCCAGTTACTATGGATTTAGGTGTAGTAAAAATCACATTAGGACTATTATTCAAGATTAATGTTGCAAGCATTATTGGTATTGCAATTGCTATATTTATATATAGAAAAGTCTAATTAAATTTCATTTAAATAAACAGGGGCAGAAAGGATAGTATGCCACTTAAAATGAAGGAATTGCCAGAAGCTGAAAGACCATATGAAAAGTTAAAAATGTATGGTGAAGATAAACTTTCGATTGCAGAGCTTCTGGCTATTATTATAAAGACAGGTACAAAAGACGAAAATTCATTAGACATCGCTAACCGAATTCTGATAACGTCAAATAACTTATCAGATTTAGCAACGATTTCGATAAACGATTTAACAAAGATAAAAGGAGTTGGAGAAGTCAAAGCAATCCAGATAAAAGCAGCATATGAATTATCTAGAAGAATTGCCTCTCCACAAAACAATTTAAAGATTCGAATCAATAGTCCAAAAACAATAGCGGACATATTGATGCATGAACTACGAGATGAAAAACAAGAACAATTAAGATTAATTATTTTAAATACAAAAAACGAAATAACTAAGAACATTGTAATTGTAAAAGGTGACACTAATGTTGTTAATGTTTCTATAAAACAGATATTAGCGGAGCCAATAAAAAATCAAGCACCAAAGATAATTTTAGCGCACAATCATCCGAGTGGTGATCCAACACCATCGAGTGAAGATTTGCACTTAACAAGAGAAGTAATAAAGGCATGTGATATTTTTGGAATCAAACTTTTAGATCACATAGTTATTGGAAACAATAGCTATCACAGCATCTTATCAATGTCTGAATTCAAAAATTTTTAAGAAAGGATTATCAATGGACTTTTCAAACTTTGGTACAAAAGACATGGGAATTGATATTGGCAGCTCAAAACTTAGAGTCACATTTGAAGACAAAGGCATTGTACTTGAAGAGCCAACATTGATAGTAGTAAATAAAAAGACAGGACAAATAATTGCAACAGGAATGAAGGCACAAAATATTATGGAGCAAAACCCTATCACATTAAAAGCTGTTCATCCGATGCAAAATGGACAAATAATAGATATAGATTACGCAGAAATATTTATGCGTGACATGATAAAAAAAGTATACAAAGAGTTTAATACAGGCCGACCACGAATATTTGCAAACGTTGCAACAGATATTAATGAAGTTCAACAAAAAGCATTAGAAAATGCACTATATCAAATGGGTGCTAAAGAGATATTTTTAATTGATGCACCAATTGCTGCAGCAGTAGGATGCGGATTAAGGGCTGACAAACCAATTGGAAACATGATAATTGATATCGGCGCAGGAAAAACAGAAGCAGCAGTTGTTTCAATGGGTGAAGTTGTTGTTAGTGACACAACTGATGTTGCAGGCAATGCAATCGACGAAGATATCATTCAATATTTAAAAGACAACTTAAGTCTTTCGATAAACAAAGAAACAGCAGAAGAATTAAAAATAGAACTTGGTGGCGCAGAGTCACTAATTGAAGAAAAAGTTTTAGAAGTAACAGGAAGAAATGTTGAAACAGGACTTCCATATACGATACCAGTATCATCAAAAGATATTGAAAAAGCAACAAAGAAAGCAATGCAAGAAATAACAAATACAATTTTATCAGTTATCTCAAATACGCCACCAGAGTTAGTTAGCGACATCATGCAAAATGGGATTTACATCACAGGTGGTGGTGCACATACAAATACGATTGATAATTTCATTGCACAAAAGACTGGAGTAAAAACATATATTGCAGAAAATCCAGAGCATTGTATAGCTCGAGGAATAGATAAAATAATTAACAACACAGGTGATTACTCAAGAATGATGGAAGCTAGAAGAAGGAGAAAATTACTATAATGAAAAACAAGTTTGGCAAAACTAATTTTATAGGTGTACTAATTACAACGTTAATACTAGTAATAATAGTTGTTGTTTCAAGTGTAAATGCAGGAAGTAGCTCTGTGTTTAATCAAGTTGTTTCAGCACTATTTACACCAATTCAAAACGGCTTTGCACATATTGGATACTCGATGTCTGGCAATCCTAATATCTCTGATGTAGATAAATTGAAACAAGAAAATGAACAATTAAAGAAAGAAAATGAAGAGCTAAAGAACGGACAAAGAGAATTAGAAGTAATCAAAAAAGAGAACGATACTTTAAAAGAGTACCAAAATTTAAAAGATAAATTTTCGGTATTCACAACAGTGCCAGGAATGGTTATAGAAAGAAGTTATAGTAATTACGATAAAATTTTAGTAATAAATGTCGGTGCTGCAGATGGTATAAAAGAGAATATGGCAGTAGCCTGCGGACAAGGATTGGTTGGACATGTAATAGCGGTAAACGAACATACAGCAAAAGTTCAAACAATTGCAGATACAGCAAACACAATAAGTGCAAACATAAGTACATCAAATCAAAGTATATTAGTTAAAGGAACAATCGGGGTAACACAAGAATTAAAAGCAACATCAATTCCTGCAGAAGCAACAGTAATGCAAGGTGATACATTAACAACATCAGGACTTGGTGGAATTTATCCAAAAGGAATTTTAATTGGAACAATCAAAGAAATTGTTAACACAAAGAATCAAACAGATAGATATGCCACAATTATTCCATCAGTAAACTTTAATACAGTAAATACAATCTTAGTAATTACAAGTTCAACAACAGAAAATAAGCAAGAATAAGAAATGAAAATAATAAAATAGAAAGGAGTTGCAAGTGAAAAAATTTAAAAGCATTTTAATAATAATTTTACTTTTCATAATCATATATTTTTTACAATGCAACTTTTTTTCATGGTTTAATATAGCCGGAATTATGCCAAACTTATATGTTGTTCTTGTTTTATTTGTAGGACTATTTATAGGTAAAAAAATAGGGGTTGTATCAGGAATTATTATTGGATTAATTCTTGATGCACTATTTGGAAGAGACGTCGGAATCACCAGTATATTGCTAGGTGCAGTCGGCTTAGCTGCAGAGTTCTTAGATAGAAGATATTCAAAAGATAGTAGAATAACGATTGTAATAATGGCGATAGCAGCAACTGTTTTCTTTGAGGTTGCTAAATATGCAATTTGTTATTTTATGCATGGTATTGAATTAGAAATCATGGAGTTCATAAGAATTCTTTTAATTGAAAACTTATTCAATTCTTTATTGATCATCATAGTTTATGCAGGAATGAAAAAACTAGGGTACTACTTAGAAGATGGATTCAAAACAAAGAAATTTGCAACAAGATATTTTTAGTGTATCAGTAAAATTTAAAATGCAAGATTAAATTTATAGAAAGGTAAATAATGAAGAAGGCAAAAACCAAGCAAGATTATAATTTAAGATTCAATATTATAATTGCAATTATTTATATAATTGGAATTGTTTTGCTTGTTAAATTATTTACTCTGCAAATTGTTGAAGGTGAGAATTATCGCGAAGCTTCAAACACAAAACTGACAAGAGAAACAACGATACATGCAACCAGAGGAAATATACTTGATGCAAGTGGTAACAAACTAGTTTCAACATCAATGGTATACAGCGTAGAAATTTATAAAACAAAAATAGACAACGATACATTAAATAAATCATTATTGTTATTTGCAAAAACAATGGATGAAAATGGCGATAAATATGTTGATCAATTTCCTATAATATTTGATTCGGAATTTAGAATAAAAGAAGGAATTGATTTTGATAATTGGAAGAAGAAGCAAAACTTAGATGAAAACTATAGTGTTGAAGAATGTTTCAATCATTATGTTCAAAAATATGACATAAAAACAGAAGACAAATTAGAACAAAGAAAAATTGCGAACTTGCGTTATATTATTGATTTAAATGGATATAGTTCAACGCGTTCGATAAAATTGGCGACACACATCAGCAACAATTCAGTTGCAAGATTAAATGAAATGAGTGCTAGTTTCCCAGGAATAACAACATATAGCGACACATCAATTGCATATCCTTATGGCGAATTAGCATCACACATATTAGGTTATACAGGGGCAATTAACGAAGAAGAATTAGCAGCAGATAAAACATATAACAGAAATGATGTAATTGGAAAAACAGGATTAGAAAGAACTTTTGAAAAATATCTAAGAGGAAAAAATGGAACAAAACTAGTTGATGTTTCTGTGGACGGCGTTGTAATGGACGAATATGTAAGTGAAGAAGCAATAGCTGGTAGCAATATAATTTTAACTTTAGATATTGATTTGCAAAAACAAACCGAAAAAGCATTAGCAAAAGGAATACATGATATTAGTTCGGCAACAGAGGGCGCAGCAGTTGTTTTAAATTGTAATACAGGTGAAGTGCTTGCGATGGCAAGTTATCCAAATTACAATCCAGCACTATTTATAGATGGAATAAGTTCAACAGATTACAATAATTATATAAATGACTCACGACATCCTTTTATAAATAAAGCAATATCAGATACATCGGCACCAGGTTCTACATTCAAGATGGTTACTGCAATTGCGGGATTACAAAGTGGCGGAATACAAGTTGATTCTAAAATAGGTTGTTCGGGAAGATACACAAGATTTGATACATATCAACCTTATTGTTGGAACAAAAGAGGACACGGATATTTAAGTGTTACTCAAGCAATTGAAAGATCATGTAACTACTTCTTCTATGAAACAGGTTACAGATCTGGAATAAAAGAATTAAATAGAGTTGCAAGAGCTTTTGGACTTGGATCAAAAACAGGAATTGAATTGCCAAACGAGACACCAGGTGTATTAGCAGGACCAGATAGTGATTCACAATGGTCACCAGGAAAAACAGTTCAAGCAGCTATAGGACAAAGTAACAACTCGTTTACACCTCTGCAGATGGCAAAGTATACAGCAATGATTGCAAATGGTGGAAAGAATATTGATGTAACAATTATTAAAGATATAGAAAATCCAGATGGAACAAAAGTATCAAGAAATGAAATTGATTCTTTAATCAATGAAGAAAATGGTGTAACCAATAGTGGTGAAGATTTAAACTTTTCAGAAGAACATTTAAAAGCAATTAAAGAAGGTATGAAAGGCGTTACTACAGACGATGGTGGTACTGCAGTTGGATACTTCAGAGGATTTTCAACAGTACTAGGTGGTAAAACAGGATCTGCATCAGTAGATGAAAGAGGAAACGCAAATGCGTGGTTTGTGGGTTTTGCACCATATGACAATCCTGAAGTTGCAGTTGCTGTTTACATTAAACTAGGACAACATGGTGCGGCAGCAGCTCCAGTAGCAAGAGAAATTTTAGCGCAGTATTTTGGAATGAACCAAGTAGATATTAAAGAAGATGTTTCAGTAATGAACGAGGAACAATCAACTTATTAATTAGTACAAAAGATTATGAAAATTTATTTATTAAGGAGAATGCATAATGTATAAGATGAGAAACATAATCAGTGTATTATTAAACAAAGATAAAATAATAATTAGAATAAAAGATGAAGCAACACACGATTTAATGATGTCAGAAATAAAAGAAAAACTTCCAATGTTGAAACAATTTTACCAAGATGAAAAAACACCAATTTTAGTTACAGGTAAAATTTTAAAACAAAAAGAAATGGACGAAATTCAAAAATTAATCAACAAAGCAATTGCTGTAAAGGTAGAATTTGATAGCCCTACAGCACTTGGTTTGCCAGCAATTAAAAAGATTTATAGAAAAGACATACAAGCATCATCAACAAAATTTTATAAGATGTCTATGCGATCAGGACAAAAAATTGAATTCGAAGGAAGCGTTGTTATATTAGGTGATGTAAATTATGGCGCAGAAATAATAGCAGAGGATAATATTGTTGTGCTTGGAAACCTTAGAGGAATGGCACATGCGGGAGCAAAAGGAAATCAAAGTGCTTTTATAAGTGCCCATGTAATTGATTCACCACAAATAAGAATAGCTTCAAACATACTAGAAAGAAACAAAGATGAAATTCAAACTCAATCATTTACTTATGCATTCGTAAATGAAAATGGACGTATAGAATTAACAAGATAATAAATCGCTATCTCCTAACGGAGACAATAAAGAGACCTGTTTTAGGTCTCTTTTATTTTACAAAAATATTACACCAATATTACAAATTAACAACGCCCAGCAAACTCAGTAATTACAATAGTTACACGGCACAGCAAAACGGCAAATATTGTTGATAAAGTAATAAATTAAAAGTATAATAAAAGAGTATAAAAATACAACGATAATAGTCGAAATAAATTAAGTATTTTTACGGAGGATTTAAATGAAAAACTTTATTAGAACAATCTCATTCATAGTAGTAACAGTGTTGATATTATCAACAGTATTACCTGTTTCTATTTATGCATCATCAGTAATAACTGACGGTGAAAACAATGGCACAGTAGTAGGTGCAAAAACAGGATCTGAAGATATAACGATGCAGATTACACCTGAAGGAGAATTAAAAGGATCGACAGGAGACGAAAGTTTAAACGAAAACGGTATTCCGTCAGGAAACTATATAGTGGAAATTCCTGTTGTAATTGATGCATATAATTCATCATACATAAAAGATGCATCTATTAGTTTTGCGAACAGTAATTTTACTGTTGTTGATTCCAGAATTGCGGATAATAAAAACGTACAATCAATCAACAAGGATGTAATCAAATTAAATTCTTCTGAAATAGATGAAAAAATAGAATTAAATATTCCAGTATCATTTAAGAAAGTTGATTATGTTGCTGAAGATTATTTTAATAGAGCAGTAACTGTAAAACTTGAAGGTACATATGTAGATAAAAATGGAACTGAAAAAACTTTTTCTAAACAAACTCAAGTAAACATTTCATGGCATGTTCTTGAAAAAGAAATTCTTGCAAAAGCGAGAATTGTAAGAAGTTTTGAGTTTACAGAAAACAATGTAAGAAATGCTTTAGTTACAGTAGAACTTACTTCTGGAATAAAAGATGGAAGAGCACCAGAAAAAGAAGAATCATTAGAGGTTAGTGTTCCAACGATTAATAATATTCATCCAGAATTAAGAGTTTCAACAGAAAAATACACAACAGAAGAAAATCCAGTTACCGGAAAATTAACACTAAACAAAAATATAGAAAAAAATGAAAATAACGAGTATAAATGGGATAAAGAAAGTGAAAAAATATATGTTACATACATATATAGAGGCATAAATAACAACTTCTATTCTAGTATAGAAAATATGCAAGTTGATTTTGTGGCGAATATAAAAACAGTTGATGAAGCGGAAACAAAAACAAAACACGCAAGAGAGACGGAAATAGCAGGAACAAACACCCCAATAATAGTAGAAGCAACAGCCACATCAAGTATTAACAGAGGAGCTATAATAGCAAATGTTGGAATAGACACAGATTTCGATGTTAAGTATTTATTAAACATTGGCTATGCGGGAACAACTAATTCAATAACATTAAAAGAAAACACAGAGGCATCAGCTGTTAAAACAAAGAGTATAAGTGCTAACGCAAATGAAATAACAAGAGTGTTAGGAGACAGCGGAAAAATTACAGTTTCTTTTACAGAGGGAACAGACACATATGAAATAAACAAAAACAATACAACAATTACAATTCCAAATGGAAAAAAGATAAAAGATATTACAACTTCAAAGCCAACTGGTGATGGAAACTTAAATATAAAAATAGTAAAGACAGTTAATAATAGTGATAAAGAAGCGTTGGCAAATAAAACAAAAATTACAGGTGGCGCAACAATCACAAATACAGCTTTAGATAATAGCCAAACAACAATCGCTTGCGAATGGGAAACCAAAATAGAAGAACCTACACAAAAAATTCAATTCGAATCAAAATTCAAAACTTTATCAACTGTTAAGAAAAATGAGAGAATGATTTTATCGGCTATTTTAGAATCTGATTCAGTAGATGATTATTTATTTAAAAATCCAGCAATAAGAATCACATACCCTTCAGACATTAAAACAATATCTAATGTTACAGTTAATGTTTTATATGATGATTATAGTGAATTGAACAAAAGCATAACACCAAGAGTGGATAATGACAAACATACAATCGTTGTAGAATTATCAGGAGAACAAAAACACTATTGCACATCAGCTGTTTCTAAAGGAATTCTAGTTCAAATTGAGGCAGATTACACATTGGATAGATTGGCACCAACAAAAGATTCTGAAATAAAATTAGAAGCGTATAATGCTAACACAAATAAAACGACGGAACTAAAAAAAGGAATTAGAATAGTAGCACCAACTAAGTTTATTATTCAAAACAAAATGGAAGTGACAAATTCTAATAACCCTATTGGTGCAGAGAATGTTTATAACGAAATAAGGGAGACAATAGAAGAAGATGTAGAAGATATTATCTTACCTTTATATAGTAGTGCAAAGTATATAGATGTATATGGAACAGTGGTAAACAACCAAGGTACGTCTACTGATAATGCAATCATAATAGGAAACTTCCCATCAAAAAATACAAACTCATATTCTGGAACCCAATTTAATGCAACATTCGATACAAAAGTAATGGGTGAAATAAACATAGATGGAGAAAGAAAGAGAGATGCAAACAACCCAAATGGCACATATAAAGTTTACTATAGCAAAAATGCAAACGAGGCAATAAACTCAAATGGCTGGTCAGAAACACTATCTGAGGATGCTAAATCTTATAAAATAGTTTTTTTAACACCATTTGAAAATGCAACAAAGAAAGTTTTCCACTATAAAGTAATTACTCCGGAAAATATGACTTACAATGAGCACGCAAAAGAATCTTTTGCATTCTTATATGGAAATGGATCAATATCCGGTGAACAATATTCATATCTTGAGGCTAAAACTATAGGTGTTGCAACAAAGCCGGAAGCCGATTTTTCTGTAGACATATCAGTGAAAGACTATGAATCAAAACAAGAAATAAGAAACGGAGATACAGTAAGAGAAGGTGCATATTTAAGTTTAAAGATTTCAATAACCAATGTTTCAAACAGAAACATTAAAGATGTTAAAGTTGTTGTTGATTTAATGCAGGGATTAAATAAAGCTAAGATTATCGAAAATCAAGTAACACATTATGGAAAATACGGAAACATAGAAGAATCTATAGGCGAAATTAAAGCTTCAGAAACAAAAACATTAAATGAAATGCTATATGTAGATCCAATTACAGATGACACAGAAGACATGTATACGAATATGAACGTGGAAGTATATGAGAAAAATGTGTTGGAGTTTGTATATCAAGATTTTAAAAACAAAATAGAAAGCAGAACAATATCGGGAATAACTATTTCTACAGCTGAAAAAACAGACGTTGGAATAAATGATACTTTCCAACAAATATTCTATATTAGAAATCTAACAGGAAGTGAAATAAACAATGTTGAGATAAAAGGAACGGTTCCAAAAGGAATAGAATATGATGAAGAACAAAACAATGAAATTAAAATTGATGGTTTGACATATTCTTATGATTCAAATAAAAAGGAATACACTATAAAGATAGATAAGATTTCAGCATATGCATTTACTACAGCATCTATTAATGAAATTGCAGTGAATTTCAAGGCAATAGATTATGGAGATTATGTATTAAAAACAAAAGCATATCTAAATAATGAAGAAATGAATTTCAATGATATAAATATTACAGTGGCTGGCAAAGCAAGAAACTTTGAAGTATCACACACAATAAGTACACCAACAAACCAAGTTAAAGATACGGATACTTTCAATTTTAACATTACAATAAAGAGTCATTGGGATAGTGAGAAAATAGTAGAATTCAAAGACGATATGAATGATAATTTTGTTGTTTATGAATACGAAATACTACAAAACGGCCAATCATTAACAAAACACAAAAATGTTAATTTGATAGAATATAACTATAAAATGAAACCAGAAGATGTTGCAGAAATTAGAATTAAATGCGGATTAAAAACTCAATCAAAAGGTACAACGATAAACTTAACTCATAGTCCAGAAGCTATATGTAATAATGTTAAAATTACAATAAATCCAATCACAATTAATGTTACTGGAACAGGAGAGTTTGTTAATACAAATGTTCCTGAAATAGATGGTAAGTACAGCATTTCGGGAAAAGCATGGTTAGATGCAAACAATGATGGAAGACGCGAAGAAACAGAGCAACAAGTATCAAATGTAAAGATGCAATTAATAGACAACAAAACTAATAGAGTTTTTGTGGATGATGAAGGCAATGAAAAAACTACAACGACAAATACAAACGGAGAGTATTCGTTTAATAATATACCAATCGGAAGTTATATTGTAATTGCATATTATGATTCTGAAAAGTATGGTTGTGGTTATTATCAAAATAGAAATGTTGCTGAAGATTTGAATAATGATTTCATTGAAACAGAATATGAAGGAACGATAGTTGGAACAACAGATAATATAATTATTCAAAACACTAGTATTTATGCAATAGATCTTTCATTGATTCCAAGAAACACATTTGATATGGCATTAGATAAAAATGTCACTAGCGTGTCGATAACAGCATCAAATGGAAAAGAGGCAAATTATAAATACAACAATGAAATGGCAAAAGTAGAAATATCAAATGAAAAGAACGTTAAATATTATTTTGTAATTGAATACACATTAACAGTAAAAAATGTTGGCTACATTGATGGATATGTAAAATCTGTAATAGATTATATTCCAAAAGGAATGACATTTATTCAAGAAGACAATCCTGGATGGTACATAAAATCTGATGGAAATGCATACAACGATACACTAGCAAACACTTTGATAAAAGCTCAAAATAAGGTTGATGTAAGAATTAAACTAAGAAAAGAAATGACAGCAGAACAAACAGGAATAATTAAAAACTCAGCAGAGTTAGGAGATACCTACAACACTGAAGGAATTGATGATATAAATTCCAAAGGAGCAAACAAGGATTCTAGTGAAAATGATTATTCAGAAGCACTAGTTGTGGTAGCACTAGCAACTGGTGGACAAATAATAAAAGTTGCAGGAATTGTATTTGGAGTACTAGCACTTGGGGTTATTATAATCTCAGTTACGAAATACAAGAGTAAGAAAAAAATAATTTAATAAAATGATTTTTTAGCAAGTAAAAATAAAAACTCTTATATGAAGAAATTCATATAAGAGTTTTTGTTTTGACAAAAATGGTTTTGTTCTACGAAATACTGGATTAAAAGAAATAATAATACAAAAATATTACAAAAAAAAACGGATTAAACATAAAAAATGAGTATTATTGCATTTATATATAAATATAATATAGCCTGAAACGAAATGTGAGAAAAAGGAGAAAAACTATGCTAAAGAAAAGGATAATTAAAGGGATAATCTTAATTGCAATAAGCTTAATTGCTTGTCTTGTAAGCGGCAACTATTGCAACGGATATGTACCAGTAGAAGGAGACTCTGTTTCACAAGAGTATTTGAGTACTTTCGTAAACGATAGGTTCAACGACGGACAACCATATGGAAGCCAGTTACTTCAATATGTACATTACGTGCATTACGAAGGAGATGAGACTGACTATTCGTTCTTTTGCAACGATTTAGGTTATCCACCAATATTGATAAATTCTTTATCAGGTGAATACTCTTTAGGTTCGCCAGATGTTAGTTTGGTATCGAGTCGACAAGGAGAAGATAAAATAAATCCTCAAATTGCATATGCTATGGATATAGGTATTTTACCTAAAAATTTAGGTGGAACCGAAAAATCTTGGGAAGACTTACAAGTTCTAATTTGGGATGCTAAGAGAGATACTGAACAAGGTTCAGCGAGTGGAGATGGATTATTAAATGCTAAGTCAAAAAAACCTAAAAACATTACTAGTTCAATTCCAAAAGAGGTTTATAGATTTAGAAAAGTTTATGAAGAAATCTTTGAAAAGACACTTGTAAAAGATCAACCATTATTTAGACTTGAAGATAAGCAAGCTAGTTTGTTTGTAGATCAAAATGATGGAACATATATATATGGACCATTTCAATTAAAAGTTAATTGCGATGCACCTGATGAGACAATTAAGTATTTAATAATGGAAATTATGGAAGAAGGGCGCGTAGATTATATAGACTATGATAAAGGTGAAGCATATATAGAAAACTTTTATAAGTTCCATCAGTCTATAGATGATTCTTTTATAAATAACGGGTTCAGTGATGGATCTAAGAAAAAATTAAAGTATAGCACAAATCCAGCAAACAAAGATAAAAATCTATATAGTACAATAATAGTTGACAACCGCGGAAACCCAATTGATTTTCCTAAAGTTAACAATAGCGATGCCGAAACTAACAACTTCTTCATAAAATTTTACCCAGCAAACGGTGGAGCAATAATAAATCTAGGAAAAGCTGATAATTCGGCCGAATTGTTCAAATTGAAAGTAAAATATGGACATTATTTGGAATATACAGAACACACACAACAAGGGGCACTATACTCAAAAGGCTTGGTAGCAACGTTGCATGTGGAAGATAGAAGCAATCGTGTTATAGAACCAGGGTATTTTGGCCAAAGTCTTAGAGATCAAGGTGATGAAAATCCTGAAGATACAGGTTGGAGAGTTACTTGGTCAAGACTAGATGCGTTTGACGCAAATAGAATGTGGTGGAACTCTTTTTTGCAATATATAGGTATACCAAGAACACTGGCATTGTATTTAAAAGTATCAAGTGGAAATGGTACTGCAGATTCTAATGGTGCAATGAGAACAGAGCTTATAAATAATACAAATTTTAATTTAGGTATGTCAAGTACAATTTATAATCCTGTAGACGAGATTGGAGAAACATATATCCTATATCGTCTAAATGATTATTATACAAATTTGCATTGTGTCGGATTCTCTTCAGGTTATCTTAATGACTGTGGAGCAAGTATATTCACACCATTTACATTCGGAGGGGTATTGCCTGATGAATCAGTAGATATAACGAATCTAACAAAATCGATAAAAGATAATTATGGATTTCCTTTACAACAGGGAATGAAAGCAATAGATTACTGTGGAATTGTACGCGAAGAACAGGAAGTAACTTTTAGTGCAAGTGGAAGTAAATATGTAAAAGATAAAGATGCATATTGGGATCCTGAAGAAGGTGCTGAAGGTGCAGTACATCACGGGGAAGAAGGTCACACAGAATATGATACTGCCTCTAAAACTATGAAAATATACAGATATAGATTTGTAAATTGGGGTGAATATGGCGAATCAACTATTAGTGGTTGGAAGTCAGCCAATATGATTGATTCTGGTACAGCAAATACATCAATAACATCAGGCACCCAAGATGACTATACAGTACCATCTGCTAGTCAACTAAATAGTTATGACTCTGATTATAGCTATGGAACCGTAACATATACAGTTAATCCTGATGCGTGGTCTATTGTAAAAGTTTATGGCGGAGGATCTAATGCTTGTGGTGCAGGTAAGAGTGGCCAAGGTTTTGGATATGTATTAAAAAATGAAGGATGGTTTTATGACAAATATTTTGAGTCATATATGGGCAGACAAACATTAAGCAACGCTTTAGGTCAAGGAGATGATCATGCTTATACATATACTCCGGGAAAAGCTGTTGGAGAATATGATGTTTGGATTCCAAAAGATTTACCTCAAATCCCTAATATTACAGGTCCAGAATCAGCAGAAGCTTGGTATAGTACACAGGCAGAAATGAAAAATCTAAAAAACAACATACAAAGTTTTATTTCGTTCGGAATTCGCGGAACTGTTAAAGATAAAAAAGTTTACCAATATGGAACACAAACATCTACTGAATTTGTTGCGCTACCACATTTAAAAATAGCGGAAGCGTTTGGTGGTAATGTATGGAAAGAGTCAGTAGGGGTCAAAGGCATACCAGAAAAAGATGTGGATGGCATATATAACTCGGGAGACAAAAATGGAGATGGAAGAGAAGAAGCATATCAAGCAGTAAAAGTAGATTTATATGAATGTAATATAAAATACAAAGAACCACAGCAAGACCAATATATATCTAGTGCAGATATAGAGCCGGCAACATACTTGACAAGTACATTTACAGATTCGGATGGTGATTATAGATTCTTTGGTAAAATTGCTGAAAATGTACCATTAATCAACCCTTTGAAAAAGTATATTGTAAAATTTGTATATAATGGCCAGATTTATGCGCAAACATTATATAATGTAAATTTAGGTTCTGATTATAGTGAATATAAAGAAAAAACTTCAAAGGCTATAGATGAGAACAGAGATCAATTTAACAAGCGCTTTGAAAATATTTATGCGGATTCGAACAACTATACATTTGATGGTAAAAGATACACGGGATGTAATGGTCAATTAGAACCAACTTATACATATACAGGAAGAGCATATGGATTAAAACACGTTGTAAAAGAAGCTATAGATGGAATAGCAAATGATCCTAGTGCAGATCCTGCTTTAGATACTTTTGAAGAACAATACAATTTATTTATAAAGAATAATACACACGAGGAGTTTTTAACGACTACAGCTGAATATGAATTCCAACATGCAGGAGGAGCTGATTTAGGTAACACTCAAATTACAGTTGGAACAGGCGAAATTGTTAATAGTGATATCGACAAAACTTGGGAACACACTCCAGGCAT
This sequence comes from uncultured Clostridia bacterium, assembly GCA_946410665.1. Lineage (GTDB taxonomy): Bacteria > Bacillota > Clostridia > TANB77 > CAG-508 > CAG-793. The sequence goes on from CAMKBC010000003.1 coordinate 44,098, forward strand.
ACCAATTGACTACAACTATTCAGGATTAAGCCCAAGTGTTGCAAACTATATTAAAGATTGTATGATAGAAGCATCTGTACCTTATGCGGATGCTACACATGATTTAACTGTGTATGGAAGAAACATAGGTATGACAGATTTTCATAAGCAATTTCCAGAACAAGCAACATTTAACTTAAAAGACTTGAATAGAACATACATGGAAGGCTATAAAAAGTGGACATTAACTGAGGTAAGCATGAGAGTAACTGTACAACCTCAACCGGGTGATGCTGAGAACATGTATGAAGTTCCACCAGAGATAGAAAAATACATAGGAAGAACAATATATCCTATAGGAACTTCAGTTGTATTATTTACATATAAGGGTGAAGAATATTATCGTATAGTAGGACCTAATGGCGTGGCATTGACAGATGCAATTAAGGTTGCATCATTAAGTGATGATTATAATTTTAACTTCAAAGAAAATGATAACACGGATGTAGATTTTATAGATGAAACAATAAAAGTAGGATCACAAGAAATTGAGTGGGAACCAGATCCAGAACCACCAGGACCAGGACCAGGACCAGGACCGGGACCAGGACCAGGACCAATAATCTATACACTTAAGTATTTGAAGTGGGATTATGCACAAGTTGATGAAGTTAAAACAATAGAACATCGTTATGAACCACCAAAAGAACACTACATCAACTTATATAATAAAGAATTTGATTTACGTCATTGCTGGAGCTTTGGTGTATATCAAAGAAACTTCAACGAAGTACAATTAGAAAAAGATTTATATAAAGCAACAATGGTAGTAAACGGAAAGAAAGAAGTTTACAGCTATTCAGGAAAATTACCAAATGAAGATGGTGATCAATATAACTTCGAAGTTGGTGAGTTAATCAACTTAAATAAACCTGTAAATGGTGGAACACCATATACAAGAGAAGTAAGAAAATCAGATTACTTATATGATGAAAACGTTTCTTACGGTGACGGAAAATATTCAAAGAATATAAAAGCATACTTAACTTATAAGATAAAAGTACATAATGCTAGTCCATATACAATAAGAATAAATGAGATTGCAGATTACTACGATGCAGACAACTTAGAGTTCGACGGTGTAAGAGATGCAAGTGGTAGATATGAAATAGCAACTCACACACAAAATATTGACGGACAAATAACACAAAGCAAGTATACATATGCATCTAATTTAAGAGATACTGCAGGACATGATGTAAATAAAGAATACATTGGAATTTACGATAATTCAGCATATACAAATGGTGATAACACTAAAGTTAGAGAAACATTTAAAATTGCAAATGATGGCCAAGACAACAATGGACAACCATACAATTTAAAGACTCTATATATTAGAGGAAATGGTGCAGAAGGAATTCCAGTAGTGTCAAAGAAGGGTGATGTAGAAACAGTAACAAATCAATTGTTACCATCACAATCAACAATATTATTCGTAACATTCAAAGTTAAGAACAATACAATTGATAATGGAATTTCAACATTCACAAATCAAATTAAATTAGATCAAATAACAAGAGATTTCGCAGATAAATTACCTACAATAGGAAAGAATAACTTTGCAGAAATCAATAGCTATGCATCATACTATACAGCAGAAATGCCAGGTGATGCAGCAGTTGAGGAAAAACAATACTACAGACCATATGCTGAAGGAAAAATTAGATATGGTAACAATGAAGCTACCTACATACATCCAGATGGTACAGAAGAAAGAATAGAGGGAAGAGACATTTGCATAGCAGGTGTTGTAGATGTTTACTCAAACCCAGGAAGCTTCACAGAAAGAGATGTAGAAGTTGTTCGTACAGATGACGGAGAATATAAAGAATTACGATTCAAAGACAACTCATACAGAAAGATAACAAGACCAGAAGGAATGCCAAAACTAAATAAAGATGACGCAGCAGAAGAATCATTACCTACAGTTGAACCTGATATGGACAAAGCTCCATCAATCAGAATTATCTTAGATGATGATCAAATCAGAAAGATTTCTGGTTATGTATTTGAAGATGAGAAAACAGTAAATAGCGATGGTTCACCAATCGGAAATGGTAAGATGGATGATGGTGAAACAAGAATCAACGGTGTAACAGTACAATTAGTAGAGTTAATCCAAGACGTAGATTACGATGGAACATTTACTGGACAATATATTGGTGAAAAGGTTTGGGATGAATGTGAATACACAGGATTATCAGATGTTAAATACCAATTGAAAGCCGGAAGTGAAAACCAAGGAGCTCAATATTATTCAGGAAAAGGAACAAAATACATCCTTAACTCAACAAGCGATCTTGTAAAAATTTATAGCGATCCATCAGTTGCAAATGAAACAACTGAAGATGGTAAGTACTGTTTCGCAGGATTACCAAGTGGTGATTTCGTTGTAAGATTCATTTATGGTGATACAGATCGTACAGTGTTAACAAACGGAACAGACAACAATGATTCTGAAAAGGAAGAAGCAGTTAGAGAAACAGCAGCAGTAAATGAATTAACTGGAAGAACTGGTATGAACGTAAAATCATACAATGGTCAAGACTTCAAGTCAACTGTATATCAAAGAGATTTAGCTTCAAATAGCCAAGTAAATCAAAATGCAATAAGCTACAAGATGAAAGAAAATAATGAAGTTAAAGGTTATGTTGATACATTAAATCAAGATTATGCAAGTATGTACAATTACAACAACAATCAATTAAGAGCAAAAGAACAATTATATGATAGTAATATAATTTACTATGCAGGACAACCAATTAATAATAGTGGAGATTTAGCACCTTCACAAAATGCTAAAAATTCAAATCCAAGATCTAACATTGCAAACTCATATGGTTCAATGTGGAGATATGATAGAGTTGCAACAGAAGGAAATAAAGCCTTATCAGATGTTAACGACTTATATGGATATAGACAACGTGGAATTGATTATGCACAAGGTTATGCACAAGGCGTATCAGAAAACGAGAAAACATTATTAAACTACAGAGCAGAAGTATTAAGTTCATTCGAAAGACTAACATCTCAAGAGTATGCAGACGGAACATATAATAAAGATGTTCAAAATGCTATGATTGATGAATTAACTGCAAACACATATATGGTTGCACAAACTGGTATCATTTCAATGAACAATGAATACGAAGGTAAAAATGATAACGATCCTAATATCTTAAATGGTGCTGAGGACCCATCAACATCATTACATAGAGTAAGCAAAACATATGAAAACCATGAAAGCAATGTAGATTTAGGTTTAGTAGAAAGACCTAGAGCACAAGTTAAATTAACAAAGAATGTTTCTAACATGGAAATCAAATTAGCAGATGGACAAACATTGTTTAATGCTAACACATCAATGAAGAACTTAATATACGATGACCATAGTGAACATGATATTACATACAAAGAACCTAACAAAGGTCCTATACTAGAAAAAGTAAGAGTAACATTAGACAGTCAAGGAACCCCAGAATTAATTCAAGCATTTATGGATGACGAAATTATGGATGGAGCTACAATCAACATAACATATCACTTACAAGTAGAAAATGTTGGTGAAATTGACTATATCGATAGAGATTTCTACTTCTATGGTAAGAAATCTGGAAACGTACAACCAGTCACAACAAAGGTTGTAAGAGTAATCGATTATGTTCCAAACGATGTTTCATATGATGCTTCAAAACAAAACGAAGATGCACATTGGGATGTTTATAAACCAAGTGAATTAATTAACTCTAGAATTACAGAGACACCAAATGCAAACAATCAAATTGACCCAATCACAAATGGTGAATCATTTGTAGATCCTGTAGCAAGCACAACAGATGGATTCATTAATAGAATTACTGCAAGAGCTGAAACAGGCGATTTCTATGATAAAGTTAATAGAGATTATGTAACAAGAACATATGCAAACGAGGTTGAAACATACAATACAATCGTTGTTACAAAAGACATGAATGATGAATTATTACCTACACTATATGTAAAAGATAATAGTGCATTAGAAGGAAGAAATGTTGATAACACAACATTAATACTTACAACATCAATTACAGCAAGCGGAAACAGTGACGACTTAACATACAACAATTTAGCTGAAGTAATTGAAACAGCAAATGCATACGGTAGAAGAATGCAATTCTCTATCTCTGGAAACCAAGAGATGGCTAACCAAGATATTAACGACGGTGGTGGAACAAGAACAGAACAAGATCATCACGCATACTCATCATCTAAGATAGTACAACCAAGAGAAATCGATGCAGATAGTGCTCAACAAGTTCAAATCTTACCTCCAACAGGTAGTCCAGAATATAGAAACAAATTATTAACAATAATTACAACAACAATTGCAACAATCATCGTATTAGTAGGTGCAATAATCATTAAGAAAAAGGTTTATGACAAATAAACTAAAATCTTAAATAAAGGCAAAAAGCCATAAAAAAGAGGTAAAATCAAGGCGAAAAACCAAGATTTTACCTCTTTTTTTCGTCTAAATTGCTATATTATATATAATAATGTAGGTTTTACAGTAAAAAACTTGAAAAAAATGGCAAAACTTGGTATAATAAAAGTGTTATATTGTGATTATTACTAAGGAGGACAAGATTATATGTATTCTAAATTAATAAACAAGATTATCACTATTCTTGCTATTATTTCTTTTTTAGGTATTCAAATAATGCCAGCAGTATCTATGGCTGTAGAAGAAATCAATCAAAACATAGCAACAAATGAAGAAAACGTTAAGTTTAATGCAACTTTAAATGGAACAGGCTCATACACAATGGAGGCTGATCTAACTCAAAATCCAACAATTGATTTTGAAATTAAAGTTGAAAAGACTGGTTATTTAAAAAACATAGTTGTAGAAGCTAAAGGTGCTAACTATGAATTATTAAATGACCTTGAAGAATCACAAACAGCAATTAACTCAATCAAAGGAAACACAATTAACTTTAATAATATCGATGCCGGAAACACAACAGTAGCATCAGTAAAGATTAAAGCAATAAAAGAAGATGTTACCAAATACGAAAACTTTGATAAGATTTCTTCTATTGTTTTAAAAGCTACTTACGTTAACAAAGATGGTAACGAGAAAGAAATCAAGAAAGAGTTAAAAGAACAAGTTAAGTGGAATACAAAAGCAGAAGCGGACTTAAACCTAGAACTTCTTAGATATTTAAAATACGAAAATAGTAGAACAATGATTAGTATCAAAGTTAGTGATGGTATAAAAGACAACATAATACCAGCTTCATCAAAAGAAATCACAATTGATATTCCAAAGTTGAATGGACAAGCACCAACAGTTGTTTCAGCAACTGGTAAGAATGCTACATACAAAAATAAAAATGACAAACTAATTATAAGTAAGTCAAACGATAACAATTCACTTGCATGGAATTCAAACGAAGATTTCATAGCTAACTTTATTTATGAAACTCAATCAGATGACAAGAATATATCAGTTCAAGCTTCAGAAACGATTAAAACAATTAGAAACGATGAAATCACAGCAAGCAAATCTGAAAACTTCAGCATCGAATCAGAAGTAGGACATATTCTTGAGATTTCAACAACAACACCAGGTGAAATCAACAAAGGTTATATGTATACAAATATCAACAGCGCTAAAGAATTCACAACGAATTACGAGGTTTCATACAGATTAAACATTGGACTACAAGATTTAACAAATAAAATTGTTTTAACAGAAGTAAGTAATGAATTAGCAACAGACAACGATGTGTTAAACAATACAGCTATCAAAAACAAAAAAATAAAAGTTGATTCAGACGAAATTAAGAACACATTAGGTGATGAAGGAAAGATTATTGTTAAGAAGTCAGACGGAGCAGAAATCGCAACATTAACAGCAAGCAATACAGAATTAGAGACAGACGAAGCAAAATTAATCTTTGAAACATCACAACCAGCTAACCCAGGAAACATTGAAATTAAAGTTGAAAAACAAATTGCAAAAACAAGCTTAAGTAGATCACAAATAAAAGCATTAACAACAATAAATTCAAAAGTTAACTTCAAAGGTTATAAAGATGAAAAAGTTGTTTCAGAAGGAAATGGTACAGTAAAAATTAAATTATCAGAACCTTCATCAAAAGCAGCTTTAGATATAAGTCAAAACACATTATCAACAATTGCTAAGAATGAAGATGTAGTGTTCAACGTAGTATTAAAAACAAAAGACATCTCAGATGCACTTTATACAGATCCTAGAATTTCAATTGAATTACCAAGCAAAGTAAACAATATTGAAATCAAGAAAGCAGAAATTTTATACGACAATGAAATTATCGCAGGAGACAGTTCAGTTAGCGGAGACACAATCAACGTTAGTTTAAGAGGACAACAAACAGACTATAGTAAATCAGCTACAACAGATGGTTTATTAGTTAGAGTTGAAACAAACATCGATCTTGAAGATATGGCAACATCAAGCAATGATAAAGTTAAATTAACATATACAAACAATGCAACAGGAGAAACAAACATCGTAGAGCAAGATGTAAAAATAGTTGCTCCTTCAGAATTTGTATTATCAAGCACAATTTCTAACGAATCAAAGAGAGAAATAACAATAGTAAAAGATATTACAAACTTCAGAGTACATGCTAATAGAGATGTTCAAAGATTAAAATTTGGCGGATCTGTAGTTAGCAATTTAGGAAAAGATGCAACAGGATTTGCTATCGTTGGAAGAATTCCTTTCAAAGGAAATAAAACATTATCAGGAAAAGATTTAGGAACAACAGTAGATACAAAGATTATAAAAGCAGTTGAAGTAAGTGGAATTGAAGATGCAACAGTTTACTACAGTGAAAACGGAGAAGAATCAGTTGACGGACAAGGTTGGACAACAGAGCTTACAGCAAACTCAAAAACATACAAAATTGTTTCTAACAATAATCTTCCAGACAAGGCAAAAATAGATTTCAATTATGAAGTTGAAGTTCCAGCAAACTTAGATTTTGAGCAATCATTAAATTCAATCTATGGAGTTTACTTCAATAATGATTCAACAGAAGGAATTAAGAAAGATTTAGTTGAAGCAAAAATTGTAGGTGCAAGAACAGAAGACAAACCTGCACTAGAATTAGAAGTAAAAGCATATGATGAAGCGGGAAGCGAAATAAATCAAAACAGTGAGAATGAAGAAGGAAAGAAAATCACATACAAAGTTAATATTAAAAACACAAAGAGCATCACAATTAAAAATGCAAAATTAAACATTGAATTACCAGATGGATTGTCATTCGTCGGTGGTGATAAATCAGCAACATATGCAGAAATACCAGCTAACAGTGTTAAGACTGTTGAAATAAGAACACAAATAAATGAGCTACCAACAGATGTAGATACAGATGAACTTAAAGTTAAAGCAACTGTTTCTGCAGATGACATGGAAGCAAATGCAACAAACGAATTTACAATCAAGAGAGTTCTTGGACAAATGATTTTACAATTAAAGAACCAAGTTTCTCCAAACAGCACACACCCTAAAGGAAGTGTAGTTACATATTCACTTGAAGTTAAGAGCCCTAACAGCAGAAAACAAACAAACGTAAATGTAAAACTTCACTTACCACAAGGAACAGAATATAGAGGCGAAGACTACGAATACGATAAAGGACAAAATGTTGTTTCAGTAAAATATGATGAAGTTGGAAAAAATCCAAAGAGAATGATCGTGTACGTATCAGTTACAGAGGATTATCCAACATTAACAGCATATGCCACAGCAACAAGTGATCAAACAAAAGGAGAAATTAGAACTCCAGATAACACAGTTAACGGAAACATTGCAAAGAAATATATAACAGCAAATCAATCAGTAAATATTGATGAAAACAAAGTATTAGATACAGATTCTGTTGAATTCTATGTAGATATAAAGAACGATAAAGACGAAGATGTATTAATAAGAATTAAAGATGAATTTAAAGATATTGTTTACCTAAGAGATTTCACAATTACAGGAAATGTAGAAGTTTCATCTAAAAACAAATCATACATAAATGATGAATTTGTTTTAAATGCAAAAGGTACAGCAAGAGTAACAATTAAATGTGCAATCTACAGTCAACAAGAAGGTTCACAACATTCATATGATCACAAACCAATATTAACTGTTGATAATGAAGAAATAGACATTAATACTATTACATTAAAAATCACAGGAACAGGAAAAACAGTAGCTCCTGAAAATCCAGATAAACCAGACGTTCCAATCGCAGACGGAACATTCAAGATTTCTGGTAGAGTATGGTTTGATGAAAACAATAACGGACAACAAGATGTATTTGAAAAAGCAATTGGTAATCTAGAAGTTATGCTATACGATGCTAACACACAAGCGATAGCAAAAGATAGCAAAGGAAACGAAGTTAGATTAACAACAGGTGCTGATGGAAAATACACATTCACAAATTTAAATAAAGGAAAATACAACGTAATTGTTAAATACAACATTGAAGAATATGCACCAGGTCCATACAGAGCAAACAAAGTTGCAGACTCTGACAACAACGACTTCGTACAAGCTAAACTTAGCGGAGAAGAAGTTGCAGGATGCGACACAATCACATTAAAAGACGTAAACGTATACAACATAGATTTAGGATTATCATTAAGAAACACATTCGATTTAAGACTAGATAAGAGAATATCTAAAGTTACAATCGTAAGAGCAGGAAGTGATACACCTACAATTTATGAATACGACAACGTTGAATTAGCAAAAATTGAATTACCTAACAGCAATATTGAAGGTATTACAGTTATAGTAGAATATAAAATTTTAGTTACAAACCAAGGTCACGTTCCAGGATATGCAAAATCAGTAGTTGACTACTTACCAAAAGGAATGGGATTCAGTGGTGAAGATAATAAAGATTGGTACTTATCAAACGGCAGTGTTTATACAACAAGTCTTGCGAATACAATTATCAATCCAGGAGAAACAAAAGAGTTAAAGCTAGTTTTAACTAGACAAATGACTAATGAAAATACCGGAATAGTTAGAAACACCGCAGAGATTGCAAGTTCATATAACGAACTAGGTATTGAAGATATCAATTCAAAAACATCAAACAAGATGGATGGAGAAAATGATATGTCTTCAGGAGCAATTGTTTTAGCAGTAGCAACTGGTAGAACAGCAATAGCAATCACAGGAATTACATTAGCAATTCTTGCAATTGCGGCAATAGCTGTATTCGAGACAAAGAAAAATGTAATAAACAAAACTTATACAAATATTCTATAATGAAGGGAGAAAAAAATGAGTTATAAGAAGAATTCATTACTAAAGAAGATAGTATCTCCAATAGTATCAATAATTATTCTATGTTCATTAACCTCTGCTGTTTGTGCCATGGAATTGAGAACTGGCGGAATGCCTTATAATTACACACCTTTCCCAACTGATACTCTATGGGGTTGGTTCTGTTTCCAATTATCAACACCAACTAACTTCTACGATTATGTATCAGGAATACCAGAGGATGAAGATGAAGATTCTGAACATGCAGGATTTAAGTATTCTAAATTTAAGTTAATCGAACATCACGAGGGAGAAGTTGAGCCATCTGTTGGTTATGCAATGTATTATGTTTCAACACACTCTATCGCGAATGAAGCAAATGGATATCCAATTGATCCAAGATTAAACACACCAGATGTTAAGAAAACAAGATTAGCATTCCAACACGTTTTATGGGCATCACAAAGATGGGGTAACGAATCAAATGTATATGGAACACATATACAACACAATTCAACATCATATGGCGAAGCTAAGAGACAAGGAATTGCTAAATATGACAAGATAGAAGATAGAGCAACAGACTTCGGTAATGTTTATTACTACGTAACTAAACCATTACAAGAAAAGAAAACAAACTTCGAAGTTTCACCAGCTGTAGATGATCAAGATTCATTAGATGTTTTAGTAAATCAAGCAGATCAAAGTTATACAGTAGGACCTTACAAATTATCATTAAATATTACACCAGACATGATTGAAGTTGAGGATTGGGCAAAAGACGATCCTAAGTTATTACCAACTCAAGAAAAAATCGACAATGCAAAAAACACATTATATGATGAGTTATCAAACCCAGAAAAAATAAAAGACAAAGCAAGATTTGCATGGTCAGATGGAGTTGAAGGAATCAACGGTAAGAACGTAAAATACTTAAATGCAAACGGTGAAGAAATAGCATTCCCTGATTTCAGAACAGGGGAAGAATTCTATATTAGATTTAATGATGATCCAGCTAATGATGGAATTTATGAAATAGGAAATCCAAAGATTAGAGTAAACTTCATAGACGCATTCGCCGGAGAAATCAAAGTATGGGCAGTAGAAGCATTAATAATTAAGAACTTAAAAATTAAAGTTCCACAAATTCACATTCATCATGAGGCAGAAGAAAATCTAGAATTAGACCTTGAAGGACAAATTCAAGATAGTGGTTCAACAACTATTGGACATTATCATTGTGCAATTGTTGATATGGACAACATCCAAGGAGACAATGTTCCATCAACAGGATCTAGTGAATGGATTAGAATAGATGCAAGTTGTACATTAACAATGAAATTTAAATGGACAGCAAACTTCAGATTAACTGAAGATATGATAGGTACAGTTGAAAGTGATAAATATGGTAGACAAACAATCACTTGGGAAATGGTACAACGTCAAAAAGAAGTAGAAATCAAAGGTTTCTATTCTGAACAAGAAGTAAAAGACGTTAAGATTTCAAGATGGATTCAAGGTACACCACACTATGCAACAGGCAAGAATGATGACGGCACAACATATAAATACATAGATTACTATGTATACGACTCATCATGGAACCATACAGAAACACCATGGCATGT
>CAMKBC010000004.1 GCA_946410665.1 uncultured Clostridia bacterium
CGCATTATTTATTGGTTTCTCAAAAGATTCATCATTTACTTTTCAATGTACTTTTGTTTATATCAGCCGTTTAAAGGCTAATATAATGTTCCACAAATTCTTGAGTGGAACGTTTAAGATTATAACCTACTAAGAATTGTTTGTCAATACATATTTTAAAAATATTTAAATATTTTTTAAAATATTTTTAACACTAACTCCAATTCTCTGTAATGCCTGATTTTAAAGGGCAAAATAAAAAACTAGCAGTCGTTTTAATATTAAAACTCAACTAATCTCTCATTGGTACCTCTCAATAATAGCACGCTTTTTATGTTAAGTCAATACATTTTTTCAATTTATTTTGGCTTTTTTGTATACTATACCGGGCGTTTAGAAGATTATGGTTTTGTATCAAAAAAGGAAATGACTTTTAAATCATTTCCTTTTAAAATCCTTCAATTACTTGATATTTCTACATTTGTGTACCACAGTGGCTGCAGAATTTTGAGTCACCATCTATAACTGATCCGCACATTAAGCATATTCTTCTTGTTGGAGCTTGTTGTGGTCTATCCATCGCCATTAAGCTTTCATATGGATTAACCTCTTGCGCTATCATATTTTTGAATTGCATTCTTCTTTGTTGTTGTAATTGATATTGTTGTTGTGCCATTGCGTTAATATTGTAGTTTGGTACCGAACCATTGTTGCTCTTTGCAAATTGTATTCCTATTCTGTATTGATCGTTCATATTGTTCATTTGATTAGCATAACGCTGCATATATTGTGCATTCATCATATTACGTTGCATATTGTATTGTTGTGCCATCATATTATTTCTTTGCATAACTTGTTGATAGTTGTTTTGATTTACTTGTGTATTTTGTTGTTGAGTTGGTTGTTGAATTGGTGATTTCATAGCAGCACTTGGATTTAGTTGTTGTCTATTTGCTTGATTCCAGCTATTCCATCTTTCTACTAATTGTTGTTCATAACTTTTTGGTTCTTCAACTTGTGCTTCAACTGGAGTATGATATTGTTGTGTTTCATTTTCTTCTTTTGCTTCTACAGCGCTTTGAGCCTGCTCCTTTTCAGGAGCTTGCTTAAAACCCAAGCAAGTTCTAAACCTTAAATCATCTTCATCATCTTGTACTTCAAATGTATCTTGATCTTCTTCTGCAAAGTTCATTGCAAATCTATTTTCTTGAACTGGTTCTTCCTTAACTTCTTGAATTTCTTGAATTGGTTCTTCTGTGATTTCTTCTACTGGTTGTTCTACTTCTTCAATAACTTCTTCAATTTGTTGGATTGGTTGTTCTATCTCTTCTATCTTTTCTTCATTATTAAGATTGATCGCATCTTCTAATACAAATTCGTTTTCTTCTATTTCTTTTTGAATGTTCTCTTCTGCTTTACTTTCATTATCTTCTATTTGAGCGACTTGATCTAATGTTTCGATCATTTTTTCTTGCTCTACTATTTCTTCACTTTGTGCTACTTCTTCAACTACTGCTTCAGCAGGTTGTTCTTCAACTTTTTGAACTGAATCTTCTACTACTTCTTCAATTTCTTGAACTGGTTCTGTTACTTCTTCAACAGGTTGTTCTGTTACGAAGTTTCTTTCTTTATCTTCTTCTAACTCATTTTCGAATGATTCGAACAATTCAAGAACTTGATTTACATTGCTTTCGCTTTCTGTTTCTTCAACTTTTTGAATTGGTTGTTCTTCAACTTCTTCAATTTCTTCGATTTGTTGAATTGGTTGTTCCTCAACCTCTTCTATTTTTTCAACAGGTTCTTCTACCACTTCTTCAATTGTATCTTCAATTTGTTGAACTGGTTGTGCAAATTCCTCATCAAATCTTTTTTCGATTTCTTGGAATGATAATTCTGGTTTTTCTTCAATCTCTTCAATCTCTTGAACAGGCTCTTCTAAAATCTGTTCAACTGTTTGTTCTGCTTCTTCTTCGATTTCTTGTTGTTCTTGTTGTTCATCATCTTCTAATATTTTAAAGATATCAGCATATTCTGTTCCTGCAACATTTAATTCGCTGTTTGCATTGCTTGAGAATATATCTTCGAATTCTGCTAATCCTAATTTATCTAATTCAGAATCTACTTGAACTACTTGTTCTACCTCTTGAACTTGCTCTTCAGGTTGTTCTTCAATTTCTTGAATTGATTCTTCTACAACTTCTTCGATTGGTTGTGTTGATTGTTCATCAATCTCTTCAATTTGTACAACAGGTTGCTCTATAACTTCTTCAACTGTACTTTCAATTTTTTGAACTGGTTGTTCTGTTTTTTCTTCACTAACTTCTGTTATATTAGAAATATATTTTTCTATATCTTCAACATTTAAATTTGAAAATAATTTTTCTTCGTTTTCAACAATTTTCTTTTCGCTACTTTTTGTTGACTTCTTTACTGTTGATTTTTTTGTTGTTGACTTTTTTGTGTCTGTCTTTTTTTCAGCTGCTTTCTTTGTTGTTTTTGTTTCAGCTTTTTTTGCTGTTGTTTTCTTTGTTGTTTTTGTAGCAGTCTTTTTAGTAGCTTCTTTTTTTGTTGTCTTTGCTTCAGCCTTTTTTGCTGTTGTTTTCTTTACTGCTGTCTTTTTTGCTGGGGCTTTTGTTGTAGTTTTCTTTGTTGCTGTTTTCTTTGCTGGAGCCTTTGCAGTTGTCTTTTTTGCTGCAACCTTAGTTGTAGTCTTCTTTGCTACTGTTTTTTTAGTAGCTGGCTTTGCAGCCTTTGTTGTTTTAGTTGCTTTCGCTGCAGTTTTCTTAGTCGCTGTTTTCTTCGCTGGTGCTTTTGCAACAGTCTTTTTTGCAGCAGTCTTAGTTGTAGTCTTCTTTGCTACTGTTTTATTAGCAGCTGGCTTCGCAACTTTTGCTGTTTTAGTAGCTTTTGTTGCTGCTTTCTTAGCTGGTGCTTTTGCAACAGTCTTTTTTGCAGCAGCTTTAGTTGTAGTCTTCTTTGCTACTGTTTTCTTAACTGCTGTCTTTGCAGCTTTTGTTGATTTTGTTTCAACTTTCTTCGTAGAAACAGCTTTTTTAGCGGCTTTTTTAGCAGTAGTTTTTTCTACTGTTTTTTTAGTCTTCTTTACTTCGTCTTTTAACCCCTCTTTTTTCATTGTTTCCCTCCATTTTTGTCAAAACAAAATCTTTAATCTGTTGTTTTTTATTTGTAATATTTTTGTAATTTTACATCAAAATTATATATTAACTACATATAATAGTCAACGAATTTTTCACTCATTTTTCTATTTTATTTGTCGTAAATTCCGATCAAGTCGTATGGGCCGTATCCGCCTGGTAATGCGGTTTTCATACCAATTGCATACATCTTTGGATTAGCTTCTTGAGTAAATAAACTCAACAAGTCTCCACGGCTATAATAATATGTTTCAAATTTATTTCTTCCCTTATTAAACATGGTCAATATTGTAGGTCCTATAAACTTAACTTGAGAAGTTTCTGACTTCACTAGTCCATTGTAATTTGAATATCCTTTTGTTTGTAACACGCTCTCTTGATTTGTATCTGCTTTATCTATTGGATATAAGTAATAGCATACTCCTAATTCGACTATTTTCTTTCCTTCATGTCTATTTATATTTCCCTCAAATTTTCCGTCTGCCATTACCTTGGTTTTATTGTATATTATAGATAATTGTGTATCTATTCTTGTAGCAATAATGTTTGTATCATCTACTATTGAAAAAACACTAGCTTCGTTTCCTGTTGTGTTTAGTTTTCCTAAAACTCTTCCATCAGTAGTTACATAGCTGTTATACTCCGCATTCATAAATGGTATTGAACCATCTGCATATGCATAAATTACTTCATTTTCTTCTCCATTGATTGTGAATTTATCGTAGAACATATCTTGTGCATTAACACTTACTTTAGTTTTTGATGGTAAATGAATTAATTTGTATTCTTTTTTGTATCTATAAAATTCTTGAATAGCATCCTTATGTTCATCAGTAATATTGAATACTGTTTCTTTATGTTTTAAATACTTTTCTAAGAATGGAACTTCTGCGCTATTCTCTTTTGTCATAGCAATTTGAAGTATGTTTTCGCTTAATCTGTCATTTTTAAAATATAAGTACTTGTAGTTCGCATTCTCTTCGAATTCTTTTAATTCAGGTGTTGCGTCTATTTTGTAGTATGCATTAATTTTTGTTTCAAATCCATAGTCTTGTTCTGATAATGTTTTTGTCTCTTGAATGATTCCTTCTGCTCTTTCTTTATTTTCTTCATATTGAATGCTTACAGATGATGCAAGATCTCCCGATTCTACTGCTTGCTTTATTAAGTAGTATACTGTTCGATATGCTTCTCCATCATATCTTTTATCTAGTTCAATTAAAACTTTTCCTTCTGTATTTAAAACTTGTACTTTATCTTTTTGCTTTGCAATTAAAACTTCTACTGTATGGTTGTTATCTGGGTAATTAATTTTCCATGTATAGTTATCATTAAAGTTTGATAATTGTTCTGCTGTTATTCTAGTTAAATATGTTCCATTTTCATCTAAGAATTGATATTCGCTTTCGCTTGATTTATATATGTAACCACTCTTTTGTTGATAATCTCCTATTTCTTTTAATCCTGATAATAAAACTTCTTTATCTTTTCCATACATTTTTCCAGGTTCAATAATTTGGATTACTAATGCGATTGCAAAAATTCCCCAAAGTATTGGTACTATCATCTTTGAAATAAGATTTGCAATTCCTATTGCCTCTTCTTTCTTTCCAACACTCTTAACCTTGAAAGCTTCATCTATACTTGTAGTTTCTTCTGTACTTTCTTCTTGCTTGTGTTTCTCAACTTCTATATTAATTGCATTTAACTCTGTTGCATTTTTCGTTTTTGGAATAAAGAAACATTCTACTATTGATAATAAAGCTATTAAAACTGTTGTACCTTTAATTATTAACAAACTTGAATTTATATCGTTATCAATGCTTGCTGATATTCCTAACATAACTACAATAATCCATAATATAGCTATAATACCATCTAATACTGTTGTTGCTCTATTTCTTTTATATGCTGATATAGCTAAAATTCCATTTGCTATAACAATTAAAAATAGTAATGCATAAAACACATTTTTATATCCTGCATAATAGTATATATGATTGTACATTGTTGAAACAAATACAACAATTGAAATTAGTACGTTTCCCGCACTCATTATCATACTTTGAAACTTCATCTTTCTACCTCATTAATTTATTAAATATCTCTTAAAATTTTAACATTGCAAAATAAAATTATCAACAAAAAAATTATTTTAGAAGTTCAAAAAAAGGACTTGCAATTATTTTTGCAAGTCCTCTAAATTTTTACTATTTTTACTTTTTTCTGTATTTTCAAAATTGTTTTTCAACAATTATTTTTTTCTATTTTTTAATAAGAATGCTGGGATATCAACTCCACCATCTGTTCCTTCTTTGCTGCTTGTTGGAGTTGGTGTTGGTGTTGGTGTCCAAGGTGTTGTTGGCTTTGCTGCAACATCTCTTACTCCTGGTTCTTTATCAAATCCTGTAGCAATAACTGTAATAACGATGTCTTCATCTAATGTTTCATCTATTACTGCACCGAAGATAATGTTAGCTTCTGGATCAACACTTCTTTGTACTAATTCAGCTGCAATGTTAACTTCATGTAATCCTAAGTTAGCTCCACCAGTAACGTTGATGATAACTCCTCTAGCACCTTCAATAGATGTTTCAAGTAATGGAGATTGGATAGCTTGTTTTGCTGCATCTTCTGCTCTGTTTTCTCCTGATGCTCTACCAATTCCCATGTGAGCCATTCCTGTATTTAACATAACTGTTTTTACATCTGCAAAGTCTAAGTTTACAAGTCCAGGAATCTTGATTAAATCAGAAATACCTTGAACTGATTGTCTTAGAACGTCATCTGCCATTTTGAATGCTTCTACCATTGTTGTGTTTCTATCAATAATTTGTAATAGCTTATCATTAGGGATAACAACTAATGTATCAACTTTGCCTCTTAAGTTTTCAATTCCTCTTTCAGCTTGGTTTTGTCTCTTCTTACCTTCAAATGTGAATGGTTTTGTTACAACAGCAACTGTTAAGATTCCCATTTCCTTTGCAATACCTGCAACGATTGGAGCAGCTCCAGTTCCTGTTCCTCCACCCATACCAGATGTTACGAATACCATATCAGCACCTTTGATAGCATCTGAGATGATTTGTCTACTTTCTTCAGCAGCTTGTGTTCCTAATTCAGGATTTGCACCAGCTCCTAAACCTCTTGTTAATTTCTCACCGATTTGAATTTTTGTTCCAGCTTTTGAAAGCATTAATGCTTGCTTATCTGTGTTGATTGAAACAAATTCAACGCCTTCGATTCCAGCTTCAATCATTCTATTTACCGCATTATTACCAGCGCCACCTACACCGATGACTTTAATAACTGCTGTATCTTCTGTACTTTCCATTTCTTCATAGTTATTATAGTTATTATCCATTAACATAGCTACCCTCCACATTTTTTATTTATGATTTTTATTTATTATGAATAAAAGAATTCTTTGATTCTATCCCAAACTTTAGTAAAGAAGTTTTCGTCTGATTTAGAATCAACATTGCTTGATACCGTTTTTGTAAATGGTATTGAAGCAATATATTTAACAAGTGCATACGCTGTACTATAAGTTGGTCGTACAGAATTTAATGCTTTTGTTGTTGCCATTTTTACTGGAATGTTTAATACAATTCTTCCGACTATATCACTCTTGCTAATATTAGCAATGCCTTGTCCTATTAATATAACAGTATTAATATTTGGTTTTAAACCATTTGCTGTAATATCTTTATTTACTAATTCAAAGATTTGTTCAACCCTTGCTTCAATTATTTCAACTATTAGTGAACTCTTTATTATTTTGTCTCCATCCTTAACAGTTGTTAGAACAACTTCGTTGTCTGAGTCCATGTAAGACTTTAATGCAAGTCCATATTGTTTTTTTAATTTTTCAGCTTCTTCATAAGAAATATTTAAAACTTGTTTAATGTCATTTGTTATATTTCTACCACCAACTGAAATTGTATTTGTGTAAAGAATTGTATTTGATGCAAATACTCCGATATCTGTATTTGCTGCTCCAATGTCTAGTAACATAACAAAATCTCTAAGATCTGTTTCATCTAGAGCGATTGCTTTATTTGCTAAAGTTGCTGGAACCATTCCATCAATCTTAACATTTATTCTTCTAAATACACTCTCTATTGATTTTATAAACTCTCTATCTGCTAATAAAACTTGTGCGTTCAATGTAAATGATTCACTGAATGCTCCTATCGGATCATCTGTAATTCTTCCATCATCTAGAACAAAGTTTTCTGCAAGTATATCTATCAATTGTTTGTCTTCAGGTATTTCTACTTCTTTAGCTTGTGATATTGCAGATGCAACATCTTTAGAAGATATGCCTGAATATTTATCTTTAGCTTCTTTTGTAACACTGTTTTGAACAACCGTAACGTACTTGCCAGGTATTGTGATATATGCAGAATTAATTGATATGTTGTTTTCTTTTTCGATTGTACTTACTGCTTCTGCAATTGAATCTGCTAAAGCTGATTCATCAATTATCTTGCCTTTTTGGATTCCGCTACTTTTGCTACTTGATTTGCATATGACTTCGATTTGGTTAAAATTGTTCACGTCGCCAACCACAATGCTGATCTTTGATGCGCCAATATCGATGCCCACAATTATATCTCCTACAGCCAAAGTAAACTCCCCCTTCAACCAGTCTATTATATTTATTTAATTACGAGAGTTATATTATAATATTAAATAGCAAAAGTCAATAAAAACTGAAATGTTTTTGTAATGTTTTTGTAATTAGTTTGTAATTTATTTTTCAGTTTTTATTGACTTCTCTCAACTTCACTATTTTCAATATTTTCGAACTTTGTTAACATAAATAATTTATGTTAACAATTTGTTGTTTCTCTTATATAATTTTAGGTTCGTCGTCACTCACTTTTATCTTTTTTTCTACATCAACTTTTCTTTTAAAAGGTGACTTTTTTTGTTCTAATTTTTCGATATAAATTCTTCTAATGATTCCTAAATTTGCTAACATTCTTCCAACAAAAACTATAATTGCTGCTAAGTAAATATCTACATTTAATCTTTGGCCGATGAATGTTAAAAGAATTGCAAGTACTGTATTCATAACAAATCCTGATACAAAAACTTTTATATCAAATGTTCCTTTTAAGTTTGATGCAAATCCTCCAATAACAGTATCCATCGCAGCTACAATTCCTATAGCTAAATAATTTGATGCTGTATATGGTATTGTTGGAATTAAGAATCCCATTCCAATTCCAGCTAAACAACCTATAATAATTGCTATTAAGTTCATACTATTCTTCCTCCTTGTTTTCGGTTAAATAATTGTATTTATATTCTCCATCATATTTTTTAATTACCATATCGTTTGTTTGTTCTACAGTGACTTTAATTTCCATTAAATCAACAAATCCACTGTTTTTCATATTTAATGTACTTAATAAATATTTTGGATCACCAATAGCTTTTATTACATAAGGTGATGCGATTCTAGTTCTTCCACTATCTAAAACAATAAATGAATTATTGATTGTAACTATGTCTGTTGTATTTATAATTCTATTATCATTTATTGAAATTGCTTCTGCACCTGCATATTTTAATTCGTTAATTAAGTATCTTAAGTTTTCAGAAGTATATTGTTCTTCAAATGTATCTTTTAATGTAATTGTTACTCCATTTCCTTTTACATCAGTTAAACCAAGTAACATTCTAGTTTGTTCTAGTTCTTTATTTAAAAGCTTTTCAGCTTCTTCATTTTTAGTTTCTGTCGCTTTATATTCTATAATCTTGTTTTGATTTTCTTCGTATTTAGTTTGTGCTTCTTCATATTTTTCTTTGTATGAAGCTATTTGTTTTTTCAATTCGTCTTCACGTAAACCTTCAATGTTAGCATCTTTATATTCATCAACGCTCTTCAATTGAATACTAACAGATGAAACCATAACAACTGTTACTAAACAAACTATAACTGCTAAGAAAATACTTTGTGGTGTGTGCTTACAAGATTTCTTTTTGTTTTCGTTTTCCATTCTTTCTCCTTTCTGTTATTAAAGTTTTGTGAATTATTCTTTAACTTGAGTAATATACTTTTGTGAAATAGCTCCCTCAAATTTAGGTATTTCAACTGAATCAGCTTTCTTTAAATCTACTGAAGTATATGCTTTCATGTATTGAATATATCCACCTGGTCTATCAATTCCGTATAAACTTTCTTGATTACCTATTGCTTTAATTACAAAAGGTGAATTAACTTTTTCATTATTAATTGAAATGATATTTCCTGCACACATTATGCATGTTGAACTAACAATTCTTTGATCATTTACTGAAATTGCTTGTGCTCCCGCATTCCATAACTCAGAGATAATTTCTCTTAGGTCTGCATCATGAATTAAGAATAAACTCATATTATCTGTAGCAGCTCCTGTTGGTGTTCCATCTTTTGCTGTTATAACAATTCCAGGTCCTGTAACATCTGTTAATCCCAAAATCATATTGTTTCTATTAAGTTCGTCATTCTTATCTGTTGCGCCTTCTTTAGTTGTTTCCTTTCTGATTTTTTCTAACTCTTTAGTTGATTCAGAAAGTTGTGACTGCATTGATTTGTATCTTTCTTCTGCTTTAAAAAGTGAGTCTCTTAACTCGCCATTTCCAAATGTTCCTGAAGCAATTGCATCTTCAGAAGCCATTGTTCTAAGTTGTAGAGTAATAGCTGTAGAAAGAATAAAGCAAATAACTAATATTAATATACTCTTTGCATTTAGTTTCAATGTGTACCTCCTTTATATGTTTTGTCTGAAAAATGGATCTTTATTTGAGTCTATCTCATCAAGATGTACCTCTCCTGAATTTCCTTTTTCTTTTTCCAAAATTGTTTTTAGGAATATCATTTTGTATTCTAGTTGTTCTGTGTTTCCAACATAAACTGTTTTATTTTCTGTTTGTAAATATAAAACATTATTTTTTGTGCTTGAGATATCTATATAAGTTATCATATCAGCAATACCTTGTTTTTCTGCTGCCTTGATTATCTCATTAATATCTTCAAGCTTTTTCAAATCTTCTTTTGAGAAAGTATCATTTATTTCTAATTTATCTACATCTGTTTTATAACCTTTAATTTCAATTTTTCCGATTATTGGTTGTGTAGATTTTTCTAAGAATTTTCCATCTTTATCAAAGAAATAATATGTATCTTCTTTCGCAAAAACAAATTCTATTTCTCTTTCTTTTACTTCTACTGTTAATGTGTCTGGTAATTTACGTCTAACGTTAACATCTTTTATGTAAGCATTTGGCTCAAGTCTTTTTCTAACCACAAAATTAAATGTTAGAAACAAATTATCACCTTCTTTGATATTAAGAAGATTTCTAATTTCGGTTTCTGAAACATGATCATTTCCTACTATTTCAACATTCTTTATCCTGAATATAGGTGAACACGCTACACCAAGTAGCGTGACAATAATTCCAAAGAACACTGCAAAAACTATTATCTTCTTTTTTCTTTTCTTTCTCTTTCTTTGGAACTCAGGATCATTTAATTGAGCTTCTTTTTGTAATCTCTTTTCTTCTTTTTCTTGCTCTTTTCTAATCTTTTCTTGCTCAATTAGTTGTTTCTTTTTTTCTTCTCTTGCCTGTTTCACCTTTTGTTCTTTTATTTTTCTAATTTTTTCAGCCTTTTCTTTTTCCTTTGCCATCTGTTGTTTCTTTAATTGCTGTACTCTTTTGTCGGCATTGGTAGGCTTCTTTTTTATTTCTTTCCCCATTAGACGTTACCTTTACTTTAAATTTATTTTCCCTTTAAATCTATAGAAAGTAATTTACTAATACCGTTCTCTTCCATTGTAATTCCATATACTGTGTCTGCTGCTTCCATTGTACCTTTTCTATGTGTGATTACTAAGAATTGTGTTTCTTTGCTGAACTTCTTTAAATACTCAGCAAATCTATATACGTTAACATCATCAAGTGCTGCCTCGATTTCGTCTAATATACAGAATGGTGCTGGATTTAATTTTAGAATTGCAAATAGTAATGCAATAGCAGTTAACGCTCTTTCACCACCAGATAATTGAAGCATGTTTTGTAGTTTCTTTCCTGGAGGTTGAACTTTAATTTCAATTCCACACTCTAAAACATTTTCTTTATCTTCTAGCATTAATGAAGCATTACCGCCTCCAAATAATTCTGCAAATACAACTTGGAAGTTCTTTTCAATTTGTTCAAATTTCTTAACAAATTGTTCCTTCATCTTATCTGTCATCTCAGTAATGATATCTCTTAGTTTTGCAATAGTTGTTTCTAAGTCATATCTTTGAGTAGACATTGTTTCATATCTTTCTTTAGTATTCTTATATTCATCAATTGCTGCTACGTTAACATCACCCAAAGCTTTGATTTGAGCATGTAATTTATCTGAGTGTTTTTGCGTTTCAACAATGTTCTCAGGTTTTGAGTATTGCTCTGCTGCATTGTTAGGTGTGATTTCATAATCAGCCCATAAGTCATTTATTATCTCTAATAAATCTTGGTTCATTGATGTGTATTTAGAATCAGCCTTTACTAAACCTTCTTTAACTTTTTGGATAGTCTCAAATTGTTTAGTAATATCTTCTTCTGATTTTGCTAAATCTTCGTTCTTTTTAACTCTAGATTCTTTAAGTTCATCAGTCTTGTTTCCGCTGTTTTCAACTTCTTTTTGGATTCTCTTGATATTTTCTTCTAACTCTTTGATTGTTTCTGCAAGTTCTTTATTTTGCTCGATTGATTTCTCGATTCCTTGCTTGTTCTCTTCGATCTTTTCTTGCTCATTCTTGATGTCTTGATCGATTCTCTCCATCATTTCATCAATAGAGTTGTTACTTTCATCGAATGAAGAAACAGAAATTTTAAGATCTGTTATGTCTTCATTTAAGTTATCTAAAACTTCTTGATCATCTTTATTTAGCTCAGCAAATTCTTTGATTTCTTCTAACAACTTGTTAGATTCTTCAGTAAGTGCAGTGATTTCAGTTTGAACTTTTTGTTTTTCTGAAATTTGCTCTTCCATTTGCTTTTTGTAATTTTCAATATCGGCTTGTAGTTTTTCTTTACCTTCATTTATCTTAGCGATTTCATTATCTTGAGCTGTTAATTTTTCTTTGATTGCTGCTAAAGCAACTTCTGATTGTTGAAGTTTTTCGCTTAATTCAACGATTTGTTGAATTACTAACTCGTTGTCTTTTAAATATTCTTCTTTTGAAGTTACTGTCTTCTCTAATTTCTTATCGATTTCAGCAATCTCTTTTTCTAACTTCTTAATTTGATGTCCTCTACCTAGTAAGTTGAAGTTTTTCTTTTGAACACTACCACCAGTCATAGCTCCTGAAGAGTTTAAAACATCTCCTTCTAAAGTTACGATCTTGAATGAATATTTATTTGTCTTTGCAACCTTGATTGCATTTTCAATGTTATCAACGATTAATGTTCTTCCTAACAAGTTTAGGATTACACCTTCATATTTCTCGTTAGTTTTAACAAGATCTGAAGCAACACCAATTACTCCTTCTTGAGAAGTGTAATTATCTAGTTTTCTTCCTTTAACTGTTGTGATTGGTAAGAATGTTGCTCTACCTAAGTTGTTCTTTCTTAAGTATTCAACCATTCTCTTAGCATCTTGTTCAGTATCTGTTACGATGTTTTGCATTGCTGCACCAAGTGCCATTTCAATAGCTGTTTGATATTGATCCTCTGTTGAAATGATGTCTGCTAAAACACCATTGTTTCCTTTTTTAAGTTCACTATTAGTGTCTGCTGCATCTAATAAATCTTTTACAGACTTAGCATATCCTTCTCTTTCTTTTTCCGTTTCAACTAAGAAGTCATGCTTCTGAGTTTTCATTCTCTTGCTGTCTGTTAAGTTTTCGATTTGTTGATCAAACTCTTTGGTCTTTTGCTCAATCTTCTCTTTTTGAGTTTGAACTTTATCTAATTCTTCTTTGTTCTTGTTTCTTTGATTTTCAATGTCCAATACATTTTGATTGATTTTGCTTCTGTCGTCTCTCTTTGAATCAAGTTCAGAAATTGATTTTGCTAAATCTTTTTCAGCTTGTTTCTTTCTATCTTCAATGTTCTCGTAGTTTGTATCATACATAGTAATGCTATTTTGAAGATTATATCTCTTGTCGATGATTTCATCGTTTTGTTTTTTCTTGTCTTCGATTTCTTTTTGTTTATCAGATAACTTCTTGCTAATTTCAGCAAGTTCGTTTTCTTTCTCTTTTAACTCATTAACAAATCTTTCTTTGTTTCTTAATAAGTCTTCTCTTCTTGTTTCTCTGTTCTTCTTGTCTTCTTCTAAAGATTTGATTAATTCTGTTGATTCTGAAATCTCTTGTTCTAATCTATGTTTTGTTTCTTCGTTGTTAGAAATTCTTTCGTTGCTAATGTTGATATTAGAGTTGATCTTTTCAATTTCATTCTTGCTTTCGAAGCTTAAATTTTGAATTCTTTCGATTTCTTGATCTAATTGCTCTATTTCAACTCTAAGCTTTTCTTTTAATTCTTGCATCTTAACAAGTTTCTCTTCTTCTTCTTTGTTTTGTGCTTCGAAGATTCCCTTGTCTTTTTCAAGTTTTTCTAATTTTTCTTTGAAAGAGTCGATTTTGTACAAATAAAGACCAACTTCAATATTCTTTAATTCTTCACGTAGTTCAACAAATTGCTTTGCCTTCTCTGCTTGAATTCTTAAAGGTTCTAGGTTGTTTTCAATCTCAGTTAAAATGTCATTAATTCTGATTAAATTAACTTTAGTTTGCTCTAATTTCTTTTCTGTTTCTGCTCTTCTAGTTCTAAATTTGATGATACCAGCAGCTTCTTCAAAAATATGACGTCTATCTTCTGACTTTGTTGATAAGATTTCATCAACCTTACCTTGTCCAATGATAGAGTATCCATCTTTGCCAATACCAGTATCCATTAATAATTCAAGAATATCTTTTAATCTGCATGCAACTTTATTGATGAAATATCCTGTTTCACCAGTTCTGTAAATTCTTCTTGAAATTGTTACTTCTGTGAACTCAATTGGTAGTGTTCCATCAGTATTATCAAAAACAATTGAAACTTCAGCAAATCCTAAAGATTTTCTGCTTTGTGTTCCTGCAAAAATAACGTCGTCAGACTTTCCACTTCTTAGGGCTTTCATGCTTTGCTCACCAAGAACCCATCTGATAGCATCAGAAAGATTACTCTTGCCTGAACCATTAGGTCCAATGACAACAGTAATACCTGGTTTAAAATCTAATTCTGTCTTATTTGCAAATGACTTGAAGCCTTGTAGTTCTAATCTCTTTAAGTACATTTCTCTCTCCTTTTTAGACTTTATCAATATATCATAAAACATTTTTAATATCAATCAAAAAGTCCTTATTTTCCTATTGTTTTATTAGTTTTTTAATGTTAAAATTATCGTGTACAAAGGAGAAAAATATGCTAGAGGAAAAATTCGACTTTTATAGTCCAAGTAACGTAAGTTTAAAAGATATTGACAAAAATCTTAAAGACAGTTTGACCGTTATGACTCGTCTAGATGAAGTAACCCAAAAACACTCTCAAAACGTTGCAAACTTGGTAACTAGAATTTGTCAGTATATGAGGGAAAACAACCAATTTACAATACATTGCATGATTGCCGGATATATCCACGACTTAGGTAAGTTGTTCATTCCTCCAGAAATAATTTCAAAAAATGGCCCTTTAACAGAGCAAGAATACGCAATTGTTAAATCTCATACTACTCTAGGTTATGAGTATTGCATGAAAGATATGTATTTGCGTCCTTATTCTGATGGTCCTTGGTATCACCATGAATCACTTAACGGAACAGGCTATCCTCGTGGTTTAAAGAAGTCTGATATTCCATACTCAGCTCAAGTTATCAGAGTTGCAGATGAATATGATGCCTTAGTTACAAAGAGAAGTTATAAGACTCACGTTAATATTTCTGAGACTTTAAAAGATTTAATTAAAGATACAAAACCAGCTAAACCATTAGTTGCTCTTGATCAATTGAAACAAAATGAGCGTTTAGGAAAGCTTAATCCAAAACCTCTTAAAGCTATGTTCAAGTGCGTTATCGATGATATTCTTTATGAAATTAGCTGTGTTATGAACTATACAGATTATCTAAATTCTCAAATTAAGAGATTAGAGCAAATTAAGAATTACAAACGTAAAAGAGATGCAGCTAAGAGACCTGAACAAAAGGATTACTTCCAAGCTGGTATGACTATGCTATTCCAAAACGGTGAAAACGAGTTCAATTACCTAACTGTTTTAGAAGAATATAGAGGTGCTCTAGTTGTCAGAGAACAAAGAATTAAAGATTTATATAACGAAATCAAGATTATAAAGAAATTAAAAGTTTAATAAAAAAAGTGAGCTTATCGCTCACTTTTTTATTTTTCATTTTTTATTAGAACGCTCTTTAGTCCATCTTCCATATTAATTCTTGTTGGAATGATGTACTTCGCATCTATCTTATTTGATATTAAGTTTGTAATTACTTTCATAGCTCTAGATCCATCAAACCACTTTGGATTATCACTATTGTTTCTAATTCTATCCATTGATGTTACTAATGCATCTCTATCGTATCTATCACTCATCTCTTTTGTTATCATATATTTTTGATTTTCATTTTTATAAAGAGTGTTTTCTAGCAATTCGTATCCTGCATTATTGTACCAATAGAAATGATCTCCTCCTGCTAATATCAAAACATCTGCCTTAACATTAATGTCATTTACTAAGCTATCTATGTAGTTATAAACCTCATCAAATGTACATGTTGGAATATCATCTTTTAAAGTTTCGAATTTACTAGTAATATCTACGACTCCAAAGCTATAATATTTCTTATCTATTATCTCTTTGTTGTTAACAAATAATAATTCAGTAGACCCGCCACCACCAATAAATACGCAAATAGTACCATCATAATCGATGTTTGAATAACATCCCATTGCTGTGTACTTTGCTTCATCTTCTTGTGATACAACTTCTATTTTAAAACCATATTTTTCATTAATAGTATTATTGATTTCATCTAATTCTTCTTGAGATAGATTTCTAAAAATACTACATCCATATATGTGAGTGTTTTCTGTGTATTCTTTTGCTGTTTCAATAACTTTATATAGTGATTCTAAATCAGCATCCTCTATCTTATTATTCTTTTTATAATTTGCTTTAAACTCTATTGTAGTATTGTTATCATAAATAGTTTTACCATCTTCATACACATGAGTTTTAGTATTGTTACTACCTATTTCTATTATGGCTAATTTATTATTCATAAATTATTCTCCTTTATTTGTCACTGAAGAATTCAGTTAATCTTTCAATAACTTCTTCTTTGCTTTCAAGATGATTTATTTCATTTCTTATTTCTGATGCATTAGGCATTCCTTTTAAGTAATAACAAACGTGCTTTCTCATCTCTCTTACGCCTGTGTATTCGCCTTTTTCATCTATCTCTAAATTAATATGTTCAATTATAGTTTCTAGTTTTTCTTTATTAGTTGGTTCGCTATAATTTCCTGTCTCAAGAAATTCTTTTGTTTGAGAAAATATCCATGGATTTCCTAAAGTTGCTCTTGAGATCATTACTCCATCGCAGCCTGTTTCTTTCAACATTTTTTCTGCATCTTGTGGACAAGTAACATCTCCATTTCCGATAACTGGAATACTTACACTCTCTTTTACTTTTTTAATAATGTCCCAATCTGCTGTTCCAGTATAGAATTCACTTCTTGTTCTTCCATGAATAGTAATTGCTGAAGCTCCTGCTTTTTCTATTTGCTTAGCCGCTTTGACAGCAACTATATGATCGTTGTCCCAACCTTTTCTTATCTTAACTGTAACAGGTAATGTTGAATTATCAACTACGGCTTTTGTTATTGAATATACTTTATCTAAGTCTAATAGCAATTTACTTCCATCCCCGTTCTTTACAACTTTAGGTGCTGGACATCCCATGTTTATATCGATGATGTCTGCATCTGTGTTTTCGCAAACCCATTTTGCTGCAAAACTCATTGATTCTTCATCACTTCCGAAAATTTGGATTGCTATTGGATGTTTCTCAT
Organism: uncultured Clostridia bacterium; assembly: GCA_946410665.1. Taxonomy (GTDB): domain Bacteria; phylum Bacillota; class Clostridia; order TANB77; family CAG-508; genus CAG-793. Next base: position 17,252 of record CAMKBC010000004.1, read on the forward strand.
TTTCTGTTACCATTAATTTTTTTGTGTTCTCATCGTTGTAAAAAATTGCTTTGGCACTAACCATTTCTGTAACCACTAAACCAGGTTCAAACTTTTCGCAAACCAATCTAAAGGGCCTATCTGTTAATCCAGCCATAGGTCCTAAGATAATGTTACTATTTAATTCAATGTTTCCAATTTTTAATTTACTCAAATCGTCTCCTGAATTTTATTCTTCTTCGAATAAGTTTTTCTGTCTTCGTCCACTAATATTTAATAGCATTCCAATCATAATAAAATTACTAATTAATGAACTTCCACCATAACTTACAAATGGTAATGGTACACCTGTGATTGGTAGTAATCCCATTGTCATTCCGATGTTTTCAATCATATGGAATAAGAATACTCCTGCTATACCTGATGCAATTGCTGTTCCTAAACTATCCTTTGCAGTCTTTGCTACAGCTAATGCTTTGGTTATCAGTATTACATATAAAATAATTATTCCACCTGCAACAACAAATCCCATTTCTTCTCCTATAACAGAGAAAATAAAGTCTGATGTTTTTGGATATAAATATCCTAATTGTGTTTGATTTCCTTTCATGTAACCCATTCCTAATAATTGGCCTGAACCAATTGCTAGTTTCGATTGAGCAATGTTATATCCTGCTCCTCTTGGATCACTTTCTGGATTCATGAAGGTTTGAATTCTTGCTTTTGCGTGTTCTGGTAACACGTATGTATATAGTAATGGTAATGCTACTGCAACGATAATTACAGTAATTATTATCCATCTCTTTTTTATTCCACTATTAAATAACATTAATGCAAATGCTAAGATGAATGCTGCAGCTGTACCATAGTCTGGTTGTAAAACAATCAATGCTGTTGGTATTGCAAAGATAAGAACTAGTAATAGAATTCTTGTTGGTCTGCTCATTTCATCTTCGCTACGTTTTCTCATCTTTGAAATAAGTAATGCTAACAATAATATAACTGCAATTTTTGCAAATTCTGATGGTTGAATTAAAACATCTCCAATTTGAAACCAGCTTGATGCACCGTTTCTAGCAGATGTAAAAAGAACTGCTCCTAGTGATAGGAGAACTATTCCATAAAATACTGGTGATAGCTTTGCCCAAAACTTATAATCAACAAACATAACCAATGCTGTGATTGGTATTGCAATTGCCGTCCACATCAATTGTCTATGGAATTCGTACTCATTTGTACTTGCAGCAGCTGAATATATAGCAAACAATCCTATTATTACTAATAGGATTGTTACGATTACTATTGACCATTCTAAATTTTTAAAAAACTTTTTTCTCACTTGTATCTCCAAAGTTTGGTCTATTTAGTTTTATTTCTCTTTGATGATTTTGAAAGTCTTGATGTTTCTTTATCAGCTGACTTTGTTCTTTTTGCTTTTATTTCTTCTTTAATTTTTGTTTTTAAGCTTGATTTTTTCTTTGTTTCTTTTTGTTTTTCTGCTTCTTCTTCGATGTCTGAAACTTTTAATGATCCTGTTTGTTCAAGAATTGCTTTATCTACTTCTTCAATACTGTTTCCTTCTGATAAAGCTTCTTTAACTTCTTTAACACCTGCAACGATTGGATTATCCTCAATTGTTGTTTTTGTGTCATTATCATCTTCTAATGCTGCTTTAACTTTTTGATCTGCGATTTTGTTATCGCTTGCTTTAACCTCACCTGATAAAACTTTTGCATTTGTTAATTTTCTTGCTTCGCTCTTAATACTCTTAATTGGAATATTTGCATATAATGCAGGAGCTCCGTTTGTTCCATCAGCTTTTTGTTGATTAGTTAATTTAACATCTATTTCATCTTCATTTACATCAACGTATTTTTTAATAACGTCTATAATTTCAGTTCTCATCATTTCAAGGAAATCAGCAGAAACATTAGCACGGTCTTGTAATAAAACTAAGTGAAGTCTTTCCTTAGCTTCATCTTTGTTTTTATTCAATTTCTTATCATCATTCTGTGGTTCAACTTTTTTCTTGTTGAATCTTTCCTTAAAATTATCAAACATTAATTTATTGCTCCAATATTAAATTTTATTTGTCTTTTTTAAAGATCCTACTAAACAATCCACCTTTGTTTCTTCCAGGAATAGTTACTTCAACATTTTCTCCTAGAATTCTTCTAGCTATTTCAATATAAGCTCTTCCAGATGGTGCTTTCTTGTTTGAAACTGCAGGTTCACCTTTATTAGTTTGAGTAATGATGTGTTCATCTTCTGGAACAACACCAATCAAATCAATAGAAAGTAAATCTAGGATATCTTCGACATCCATCATTTCTCCCTTTTTAACCATCTCAGGTCTTAATCTATTAATAATTAATTCTGGATTCTTTATTTCAGATGCTTCTAATAAACCGATAATTCTATCAGCATCTCTGATAGATGAAATTTCGGCATTTGTTACTACTAGAGCTCTATCAGCTCCAGCGATAGCATTCTTAAAACCTTGCTCAATTCCAGCTGGACAGTCAACAATTATAAAATCAAATTCTTCTTTTAATTTTGATGTTAACTCTCTCATTTGGCTTTCATTTACTGCGCTCTTATCTCTTGTTTGTGCGGCTGGTAATAAGAATAAATCTGTATATCTCTTGTCTTTGATTAAGGCTTGTCTTAATTTACATTTACCTTCTACAACATCGACAATATCATAGACTATTCTGTTTTCTAAGCCCATAACAACATCTAGGTTTCTTAATCCAATGTCTGTATCTACTAAAACAACTTTCTTTCCTCGCATAGCGAGAGCAGCACCTACATTGGCACTTGTAGTTGTTTTTCCTACTCCACCTTTACCTGATGTTACGACTATAACTTCACCCATAGTTTCCTCCTGGCAATAATCTGCGCCTATTATATTTTTTTTTGGCGCAAAAGTCAATATTTGTTACAGTATTATTACAGCACTAAAATGGAAAAAGTGCCCTTAAATCGGGCACTTTAGTATTTATTTATATATAATAAATTTATTTCTGTAAATTCTTTGTAAACATTTTTAGATTATTCTGCTGTTTCTTCAACTGGTGCTTCTTCAGTTGCTTCCCCATTTACTACTTCTAAATTAGATACTGAAACTTCGTATGCAACTCTTTGTTCTACTGTTCCATCTTCATATTTCTTTTCGTAGTTTCTAGATTGAACTCTACCTGTTACTTTAACTTCTGTTCCAACAGGCATTTTTGAGCAGAATCTTGCATTTCTACCCCATGCTATGCAAGGAATGTAATCTGATTTATTATATGCTCTATTTACTGCGATTAATATATCTGTGATTTCTCTTCCAAATGGTGTTTGTCTGTAGATTGGTGGTTTGCAAATAAATCCTGTTAAATCAACTTCATTTGAAACAACATCTTTATCTGTTAATACTTCTTCTCCATCTGGTAAGAATTCAATATCTTTAACGAATACTGTTAAAACTAATCTGTTTTTATTGTTTTCATATCCATTATAAGATCTAAATTGTCCATTAACTTTAACATTTTTTCCAATAGCAATATCTTCGTCTCTAAATAATCTTTCTGAAATTGTAATTGGAATATTGTCTGCATTTCCGCTTAAACGTGGTACGCTTAAACTAAATTGATAAAATTTCTCACCATATATCTCATGACTAAATGTTTTTTCATTTGCAACTTTTCCCATTAGAACTAAGCTATTGTTCTCTAAAAAATTTGTTTCCATTATATTTCTCCTTATTTATCTTTTCCTATTGTGCCTTAATCCCTTCGTCCATACTCATTATTTTACCACGATTTGAGGATTTTGTCTACATAATTTGTTAAAATTATTGTTATTTTTTGGTATTTTTTAGAAGAATGTTTTACTGTCTTTGTCGAATGTATGGTTGCAATGCTTGCATTTTCCTGTACTTCTTCTAACTCTTTCCACTTTATCCTTTGTTTTTCCTTTGCCAAATAAGGTTTTTACCTTAATGTTGGTGGTTTTTTCAATCTTTTTATATCCTACCCACGAAACAGTGTTCCACTTTTTACATCTTGGGCAAGTTCTATTACAAGTATCCCATCCAAAAACTACTACTGCAGATACAATTGAGAATAATATCAACCATAGTATTCCTCTTAATAAGATATATACAATAGCAAGAACTATTGCTATTCCTAGAGGAATCATATAAAGCAAGTATAACTTTTTCTTTGAATCTTTTTGATTTGCTTTGTATTCTTCGTCTGTAATTGGAAGTTCTCCATTACCACTTGTTTCTTTAACGACAGTATCTAGTTGTTGTTTCTCTTTTACATTCTTGTTTTTATTTTTTTGTTTAACCTTCTTCTTAACTTTCTTTGACATATTCTTCGAATTTTTCTCCTCTTTCTTCGAAATTTTTGAAATATCCGTAGCTAGCTGCTGCTGGCGAAAGTAGGCAAATGCTTCCCTTTGGAGTTACCTTCTTTGCTGTTTCAACAGCTTCTTTTAAATCTTCTACTTTATATACTTTTATGTCTTTATTAGTAAGTTCATCTGCAATTTTATGACCTGATGTTGGCATGCATATGATGTTTTTAACTACGCCTTTATTTAAGAATTCTACTAATCCTTCGTAGTTTATTCCTCTATCCATTCCTCCTAGTAATAGTGAACCAACATTCTTTAATGCGTTGATAGCACTTTCACATGATTCTGGAATAGTAGAAATTGAATCATTATAATATGTAACTTCATCATATGTTCCGATGTTTTCTAATCTATGATGTAATCCTTTGAATTCTGCAATTGTTTTTGCAGCTTTTGTTAAGTCTAAGTGAAGAATCTTCGCTACTGTTAAAACAAACATAATATCGTTTAAGTAGTGCTCTCCAATTAGTTGTCTTTCTGAATTAACGTCATACATTTTCTTACCATTGTATTTAACAAAACCATCGTTAACATTAATGATGTTTTCAGAAACTTTTATATTTGTATAGTTGTTGTATGTGATTGCAAATTTCTTTGATGGAACTTTGAACTCTTCGTTCTTGTTTCTAATAATCTCTGAATCACAATTATAAATATACCTGTCTGATTTTTTTTGATTTCTAAACACTTGGCATTTAGCATTAATGTATTCTTCATAACTGTTGTAATGATCTAAATGTTCTTCAAATATATTTAAGAATATTCCTATGTTTGGACTATGTTTCATGAATTCAAGTTGATGACTTGAAAATTCAAAAACAATAAATTGATGTTTCTTAATTTCGTCTATGTGATCAAATGCTGGAATTCCGATGTTTCCTAAGAATGCAACTTTCTTTCCTTGATCTAATAACATTTGGTAAATTAATGATGAAGTTGTACTCTTTCCTTTTGTTCCTGTAACGCCGATAGTTCTGACCTCGAAAAATCTAAGCATTAATTCTTGTTGTGATTCGATTTTATCTTTGATTTTTTCTACGTCAACGTCTTTGAATGAAACCCCTGGCGCTTTCATGATTACATCATATTCATCTAAATGATCTAAATAAGTTTTTCCTAAAATAAATTTTAGATTTTTGTCTTCTTTTAAAACTGAATCTGAAGCCAACTCTTCATTTAAGTCAGCAATAGTTAAAGGCATAGTTGGAAAGTGTTTTCTTAAGAAGTTGTAAGTTGACTTTCCTTCTCTTCCATAACCTAAAATTAATATATTTTTATTTTCAAAAAACTTAATTAATTTATTAATCATAAAACAGCCTTTCTTAATATTTCATCTAAATCTTCTGGTAGATTGTTTTGCTCATTATATCTCTTTGTAATGTCTTCTGTTGTATCAACAAGTTCATAATGATCTTTATAGTATTGAAGTAAATATGGAAGTTCAATTCCTTCTTTTTCGTAGTTTTGAATTGTTAATGCTATTGCATAATTTACTTCTTCGAAAGTTCCAACACAATCAAATGGTTTAACTCTCTTATATCCTGCTAGTTCTTCAAATGTTTCTAGCAATGTTTCGTCTGCATATAAATCTTTCTTGAATATGTTTTGAATCTCTTCTCTTGATAAGAATGCTCCTAGTATTGTGTAAACGAATAAACATTTTGCACAATGGCCACACCAAACCCAAGGATTCGATTTTGAGCCTACGTTACATGATTTAAATATAGAATGATACTTTTCACTTTTTGCGAACAATTTGGCTATTTGTAGCTCGTTTAAAGGTCTTAAGAAACTAAAGTACTTAATTGGTGTTGGTAAAAATTCTCCAACATAATTATTAAAGTCATTCTCATATTCAAATGATTTTGAATATTGGTGATTTATTATATCGCCTTCGCTATCTCTTACGTTTGATTCATTTGCACTTGATTCGTTTGAAAGTGCAATATATTTCTTGTTTGTATGATATGCAATAAAGTATGTAACAAATGAAACCATTGCTGAAAATGGTGTATGTCCGTTGATGTAACCTTCATGTCCCATCTCAACTATTTTTGGATCTAATGTTCTTTTTACTTCTATTATATTGCTATCTTTAAATCCTCTAGCATAGCAACAATCTAGTCCTACTTGTTTTGGATTAATCATTAAGCAATAATCTTCATCTACATCAATTGGTAGGTTTTCTAGTGTTACGTTTGAATCTTTTCCTCCACCTATTGGTACTATGTATCCTGTGTAATCAATTGCTTCCATTGCATTTAACTTAGCTGGTTGCACATCAGAGCTTTCGTCTGCATTTATTTGCATGAATTCGTCAAATGAAATGTTTATATTGTTTCTATATCTAAGTTCGCCAAGTCCGTTGAAATATAACTTTTTCCAAAATGCTTTTTGTTTCTCTGTTAAGCTTCCACATTTTATACATACATTTGGTGAAAAAGTTGATTTCCAATATGAAATCAATTCAACCATACCAATGTTGAAAGCTATAGCCTTTGAGAAATCGTTTAATTCTTTCTTGATATAGCCTTTTTTAGGTATTGTTATGCTTGGGTTGAACTCTGTTAATCCCTCGATAATAAAACGATAACTTAGATAAATGTTATCGTCGTCCTCTGTTGCAGAAAAGGAATCATATATAAAATTAGGATATTTTGATCTTAATTCAATTACTTTTTGTGAATTATCTACGTCGAATTCGTTCATAATTCTCCTTTCTCAAAACACGTATATTATACCAAAATTACTAATAAATATCTATATAATAGAAAAAATGTCGAGATTTTCGCATTTTGTTTTGCGATAAACCTCGACATCTTATTTGCTATTTATTAAATTATTCCGCATTAGTATCACTATAGTTGTCGTTGTATAATGATGACTTGAACTCCATCAATCTTCCTGCTGCGTTTTTAGCTTTGTACATCTTTACATCAAAGTTATATTCTTGACCGCTTAAGAATACTAAATTTAGTTTTAATTCATATCTATCATCTAGTTCCTTAACAGTATCAAGTTTGATTATATAGTTATAAAAACTATCACTTATTAGAGTCTCATTACTAATAGCTCTTGCAAGATTCATGAAATCATTTTCAGAAACAATTCCCAAATTACTGAACTTCTCAATATTGTCGTTGTAGTATTGTTTTCTGTAGTTATTAGATTTCAATTTTGTTTTAACTTTGATATCTGATATGTTTTCTGCTAATTCTTTAAGTTTTTCTGTAAAATCATCTGGTCCAATTTCACCTTTGTATTTTTCAAATAACTTTTTCAAATCAGAATTTGATTGATATTTAATTTTTGGTGAAACCCCTTCTCTTTCTGCTAAGCAAGCTATCATCTTAATAGTAGCTTCATTAGTATAATGTACTTTAAACTCAACAGTCATATAACCATTTTGGTTTGGCTTAATTGATTCATAATCCATTTCAACTGATTTGAATGTGTTTCGTCCTTTATATATTTGGTCAACTAAGTCTTTTCCTATATAACCATATGTTTCTTCATCCATTATTCCGCAACTATTTATTTTAGCATAATCTGTTTTATAAAAATTTGATACTTCTGTTCTAGTTTTATCTTTTGTTGCATTATAAATAGCTGGTAATCCTTCGTTGACTAATTTATATAAACTTTTTTGTAATTCCGTCATACTTACAACACTTGCAAATTTATCATTATAATAATAACTTAAGTTTGCTGGATTAATAATTTCTTCTTTTTGATCAGCGTATGCAACATCTAACTGTTTAAGAAATTCTCTATCTTCTGCTCTAGATACTGGTGTATCTGGTGCTTGGTTGATTCCTTTGTTGTCTTTCGACATTACAGCATTTGTAATTGCATATATGATTATTTGAATTACTAATAAAGCAACTAAAATTATTATTACTTTTTTATAATTAAATTCTTTCATTTGTTTTTAGTTTCCTCCTTCGTAATTCTCTTAACTGTTTGCGCTGATATAATTATATGACCCTGGATCTACTGTACCTTCTGCTATTCCTCCATCTATCCAAGGAATACTATCTGTAGCACTATCATTTACATGAATTTCAAAATGTAAGTGAGCTCCATAAGAATCTCCAGTGTTACCTATGCTTCCTATTCTATCACCTGCTTTTACTTGTGTTCCTACAGAAAGTGAAGATTTTGAATTCATATGTTGATAAACAAATTTTGTTTTTGTTGATTCGTCAAAAACTAATATGTACCAGCCTCTAGCATTTGTCCATCCATTACCACAAATGACACCATTTGATGCTGATAATATTGGATCTCCATTATTTCCAGGAATATCTTCTCCATGATGGTATTCTTTTACTCCACTAGGGTGTGTTCTATACCCAAATCTACTAGATGTATTTCCTTTTGTTGTATTAGGTGCTGGCCACACCAATGTTGTGCCACTTACCTCAACATTGTTACCTGTAGCAGCCGATTCAACGCTTCCTAGTTCACCAGCTTTAATCTTATCATAGAATGTTAAAGCTGCACTAATTCTGCTTTGCATACTTCCTTCTGGATCTGCTGGTCTTTCAAATCCTAAGCAGAACGCTTTTGTTGCAAGCTTTACTCCGTCTTCTCCTGTTCCAGCATTTCTAAATGAATTCATTGAAGTTGTATGTCCTGCCCAGATACTATCGCTTCCTAATTCTTCGCGTAATAACTCTGCTTGTATATCAACATTAGATACACTTACACCTCTTGCATCCGCTTTATTCTTTAAGTTTTGCTTTCTTCCTGATGACGTCCATTGACAAAGTCCATATCCACCACGATCATATACGAATGTTTGTCCTCCACTAGACCAATAACCTTTTCCTTCGGCATTTCTGTGGTCAAATGCTGTAGAAACCCATGTTCCCGCATCTACTCTAGATGTATATGATGAATCTGATGTTTGCCATCCGCTTTCATATCCATTTTCAAGATTGTTTGATAAGACACCACTTTCATGTTGAACATTTCCTAGTGTTCCTGCGATTTGTTCATCTGTATATCCTGCTGATTTTAGTTCTTTGTATATAGCCTTTGCTGCGTCGTTTACAGTTACTCCAGTTCTGTCATTGTTGTATCCATCAATAGATAAGTTGTCGCCAGCGCCATTAGAAGTACCATTAAATATATCTCTCAATGGAATTGGAGGAAGTGTTCCATCCTTACTTTCCATCTTTCTTCTCATTATCTCTTCATATTTATCATTGTGATCTTCACGCATATACTCTGTCATATCTTCAATAACTGTCTCATCGTTCTTTCTAATCATTACTGATAAGTTTTGTGCGCTATTTACTTTACCAATACTTTGGCCTCTTTTTACTATTGCTCCGTCTAGTGTTTCGCCTTTTACTGTTATTTTTTTCGTTCCAAGGTCAATATCATCAGATAATGTAAATCCAGATAATCTTATTTTCATAGTCTTTAATGCATCTTTATTGATACGATAGAAATCATTTTGGAATATAAATGCTAACAATTTTGCATCATCATCGTTTAATGTATCCATGTGAATTTCATATCCACCATCACATGCAACTATTGTACCATCCATTGGCGCTAAGACTTCAGCTCCAGTATAAGATACTATTGCCTTACCAAATTTATCATGTGTTTCTATCAACTCAAATGTCTCATTTTTATTATCACCAACACTTATTGGCCATAACATCATTAATTTCAAGTCTTCTGTCATTTCTTCTTTTGTGTAATATTCTAATTTAACAAATAATTCTTTAAGATCTCTATATATATAGTCACTTGACAATGAATGCATATTTTTAACTATTGCTAACGCATTTAATGCTTTCTCCGGAGAGTCTGGCATGGTTACTGCTTCTTTCTCTACCTTGCTATCTTCAGTATCCTCAACAGGACAATCTGTTCCATTGTAATAATATGTGCTCTTGCCTTCTTCTATAGCTCTAGTATTTGCTATCATTTTTGCTGTTTGTTCTGTTCCATCGTATCTATAATACTTATCCGAGAAGACCTTCTTAATATTTTCGTTACATCCTTCTGTAACAGGTTCTGCAACTTGATATACTAAGAAATCCCATTTTCTATCTTTGTTTGGATATAATGCACATGGCATTTGGAAGTCATTATTCATTCCATCTTCACTTGTTTTATATTGTATTGTCTTATATCCAACCTTTGCTAATCTATATGTAGCATTTTCCTCTGATGTTCCTAAGAAATCTATATCTTTATAATACCAATGATTTTTTACATCTGATACAAATGGCCATAACATATTGTCTAAACCACCTTGATCTCCTTCGCCCCAATCATCATCATCTGGCATAATGTCTTCTGTTCCAAATTTATATAAAACGTAGGCACGATAAACTATGCTTTTTTCTTCATCTGAAGTTGGTTCGTGTTTAAGTTTTAGCTTGATACCCTCGTCAAGATATCTAACTATAAATTCTGGTGAACCAACTGGATCATAGTCTTCGAATTCTTCACCGTCTAAGTCTATTGCATCTCCATAGTCGTTTCCATTTGCATCTTGTTTACCCGCTCTATCTGTATTCCAAATATCTATCATTTTTTCCATATCACTCATATGAAATTTGCCACTTCCACGAATTAGTGTTCCTTTTTTTGAAACATCCTCTGGGTGGTCTGTATACCATTGCGAGTTTACATTTGGATATTTTGCTAGATTAAGTGTACTTGGCCCACAACCAAAATAGCTATAAAACCGACGTCTACCATTTTCCTCTAAATCTACGAGATCATCAAAAACCATATCATCTTCCATTAGAGCACAAGCATAATCTTCTAGGGTTATCTTTTTCCAATCAACAAACCAGTTCCATACTTCTTGAACAAGACTTTCTACATCATCAAATTTTTCAAATAATTTTGTGAATATTTCCCAAAGTTCTTGTGCAGATGTTGCATCATCTGTTGACCAAGCATTCCAAATTTCTTTATCTTGTGCATTCTCATCTTTTGAATCAAATATACCTTTTTTTACTTCAAACAAACTAAAATAATCTTTTATAATTTGTCTTGCTGTATATGTTTCTCCATTTCTCTTAATATATGCTGTATCATCTTCCAAATTACCCTTTAAGCATATTTTTATAGGCTCAAAATGAACATCTACTTCCGTATTAAACTTAGAATCCGTTGCTATCTTATATGTTAAATCTGGCATCATCGTTGCTATATGTAAGGCTAAGAATAATTCAACCGGTCGTTTATACCTTCCTATCCATGTGTTCAAATCATATCTTATAATTTCACCCCATGTAAACGATCTTGATCCAGTGAAAAGTTTTTTAAAGAATCCTACAATCGGAATATCTATTGAATGGTTATATACAACTATACTCTCACTTTCTCTATCTATTCTTAGTTGGTCATCATCTCCATTAAACAAGCCTCCACCAGTTGTTATGACCTTTATCAATCCCTTTTGACCATCACCAGAATCAAACAATTTTGAAAAAAAGCTATTTCCTTGGAAATGGTAGGTACACTCATCTGCTGCAAGGTAAGCTTTCAAGTACTTACTTTTTACTTGAAGATCATCTGTTGCACCATCATCTTCAACTTCTTTATCTACTCTGTTATTTTTTGTATTCTTGCTATCATCATAATCATTATCTGATTTTTTAACTTTAATATCTCCAAAACCATAAGTTTGAATGTCATAGCCCATATCATTAATATACTTAGCTAAATCATTTACTTCTTCTTTTGAAATTCTTCTTGTATTATCTTCTTTTCCAAATACTTCAGTTACGTTTGCCCATACATCACATGCCCATTCTTTTACTGTACGTTTTAGATTTCCAAGAATTGAACCAGGTAGTGTTTGGAAGAATGAAATTATAATTATGATAATAATTATTATTATTATTACCGCAATAACTATAAGACTCCATGGTACTGTCGCAGCAATTGCAGAAATCAATCCGCCACTACCGGCTGCTGATCCAGCACCACCGGCTGCTGCTGCGGCTCCACCACCGGCTGCTGCTGCTCCACCGCCACCGGCTGCTGCTGCGGCTCCGCCTCCGGCTGCGGTTGTTCCACCTGCACCACCTACTACGGCAGCATCTTTTACACCTTCGCCTCCGGCTATAGCAGCATCTTTTCCTACTTCACCGCCAACTTTTGCAGCATCTTTTCCTACTTCGCCACCTGCTTTTGCAGCGTCTTTTCCTACTTCGCCACCTGCTTTTGCGGCATCTTTTCCAGCTTCGCCGGCACCTTTACCGGCACCTTCTGCTCCACCTTTTCCAGCGCCTTCTGCTCCACCTTTTCCAGCTTCGCCGGCACCTTTACCGGCACCTTCTGCGCCTTGGCCTGCTTCACCACCTTGTGCATCTAATCCAGAAGTATCTGCATCTTCAAGTGGATTTTTAGCTCCTGTATCTGATGACGAATGTCCTTCAGCTCCATTAGCTTCTTTTTCTTTGGCCTCGCCCATTTTGTTTTCAACATCTTTTTCATCGACGTTTTTATCTAAATTGTCTTTGGCTTCTTGTTCTTGGCCTGCATCACTTTTTCCATTTTCTGAAGATTGATCACCATCTTTGCTAGAGTCATCGGTGTTTTCTTTTTGTTCACTCTTATCATCTTTGTCTTTTTCGTCTTTGTCGTCTTTATCTCTATCTCTGTCTTTGTCTTTGTCATCTTTTTTGTCGTCTTGATCTTCTTGGTCGTCATCTTGATCTTGATCATCATAATCGTCATCATCATAATCATCGCCATCATCATCACCATCATCATCGTCGTCATCATCATCTAAATCGTCATCATCTTCAAATGGATTATCATCATAATCTTCTTCATCATCAAAATATTTTTTAAATAAATCTTCTAATTTCATTCAATCCACCTCCCTTCTAGTCATTCGCCTTTATTTCTCTTGGTTTCACCATTTTTACTTTTGTTGAAAGTGCGTTTTCTTCATTCCATCTCATAACTCTTATATCCTTATATTTATCCAAAACTTCATCATACTTTTCTTGTTCTTCCTCCCATACACTTCGAGGAATTTTTTCAAAAGCTGCAAACATTCTTTCCGCTTCTGCTAAGTATATAATTTGCTGTTGTGGTGACATTCTTTCATATCGTTTTGCAAATTCGTACAAATCATCCAAACTCTGACTTGCTCGTATAAACCCCATGAAGTCTTTAACTTTAATTCCTGCATTACGCATTTGCATAACTATAGAAACAATTAATATCACAATGAAAACTACAAGTATAAAAATTATTGCTAAAAGCTTCATTGGCTCTTTCCTTTCTCTAATTATTATAATAATTATTCATTGTTTAAATCAATGTTGAAACTGTATTTTTTATTCGAACCTGTTCCATCATCTGTTAAGCAATCTTCAACCTTTTCATCTAAACGTACTAAATTAAATTTCAATTTACTAATACTTTTTTCTGAATCATACAAGCTCTCAAATATTAATGGTTGAGTTGTTGTGCTATCTGGCTCTATTGCTATGCACATACCTGTATTAGTAATTCCTCTCGCCTCGTCATCAACATTTAATGTTATTTCTTGATATGTTGTTCCATTATATAAAACTATATAATAATCTGTTTTATTAGTAATCTTTAGATTATATCCTACTTTTGAATATGATTGATCTTTAGAAGTTATTTCTATTCTCATATTTTCGTCTTCAGCTGTGTATGAAAGTGCTTTCTTACCAATATATCCATGTGGGGCTATACAATATCCATCCACACCTTCTTCAATACCTTCTTTAGATTTTCTTACAACCCATTTATCTTCTTGTGCTTTATATCCGCCTGTCGCACCTGTTGCTTCAATATCTTCTGCTATCTTAACAGTATATATATAGTTTCCATCCTTGTTTGAGTAATTCTGTAATTCATATATTTTTTTAGTTTTAAAGAATGAATCTACATAACCTTTAAATGAGTCAACACTATTCATAAAATAATATTCTTGTGCATCTTTCATTAAATATTTATATGCATTTTCATAATCTTTATTATTACAATAATTAAAGAAATCATCTATTGCTTTTTTTACTTTATCTCTTTCTCCTGAAGGAACTTTTCCTCCTTCATCCATAATTGGTTTGTCTGGATTATATGAAGAACGATTATCAATGCTATCTTGCTTATCTTTTAACATGTTATTGAGCAACAATAATACTATAAGAGCAATAACAGCAATTACAATTATTCTTCCGTTTTTTCTGAAAAACTTATTTACTGCTAACAAAAATCTCGCATTTAAATTCATTTTTTCTCCTCTTCTTTGTTATCTTTAGTTTTCTTATTTGATAACATTTCCTTCACCATCTACATACGAATAATCCATTTGTAGTGAAATTGTGTAATTGTTATAATCATTTTCTCTAACTACAAAAGTTTGCTTTAACATTTTTTCATTTGTTGTATTTATTTTTCCAATTGTAGCTGTGATTACATATACTGAAGATCCAATTCTATCAAAATCAGAGTATCTGCATACGCCATCGTTTGTTGGATAAATTTTGCAAAAATCCATGAATTTTTCCACAGTGTCAAAATTAGCTTTTTTAAAATCTTCATTTAATAATTTATATGCTTCGTCATATCTTTTTCCTTCAATAAGACCTAAGAAATCTCCTACATAATATTGAACTCTTACATTTTCTTCCTGTTGTTCAATATGTTTTTGTATGTATGCTGTTGTTTCGTCTACTTCGTTTGTTGTATTTGTAACAACTGCATTAGAAATCTCTGCTGATTTATCTTCACCTTTAATCAACTTTATTTCATTAATTAGAATTGAAACATTTAAAAGTACTAATATTAAAATTATTAAAATAAATATCCACTTCTTTTGATCTTTATCCATCTCTTACTCCATTACTAGTTTATTTTCCGCCATTTAGTTTTTTCTCAGATTCTGCATCTAGCGCATCAAAATCTATATCTTCTTCAATTTTTGCTGTTCGTTCTGCGGTATCTTTTCTAATTACGCCACCTTTAAATTCTTTTGCTATCTCTTCTGCTGTTGCACCTTTATTAGCTGCTCTTGCACTTTCAATTTTGCCTTTTATTATTGTTTTATGTGATCTTCCTGCGCCCTTATTTATTTCACCTAATTGATATGTTGGTACTACGCCTAATCCTGCTGCATCATCACCTGACCATATTTCTCCAATAGAACCAGAATCAATTCCATCAATGATTTTTTCTAATTCATCAAACTGATCATCTCTATCTTTTCCTTGTGCTGCCAAGAATGAACCATAATCTTTCATATCTGCTAATAATTTGTTTTGCTTAGCTGTTACCGCTGTTTCTGCACCTGTAAATAAATCCATAACTTTATCATTGAATATTTTATCAATTTCTTCTGCTTGTTGTGCTTCTGTTTTTCCTAGATTCTTTCCACTTGCAAGATACTCTTGTGTGATTTTCTCTAGTTCTTCGTCTTTTAAGTCATTATATGATCTTGCAATTTTATGTTTTTGTGCTCCGGCCTTGTATGCTCTTTCCTTAGCCATATTTTCTTTTCCTGCTCTATATCCTTGATGTAATGCTGTTCCTACTGCAACTTCATCCTCTCCCATACCACCAGCAATTGCAAATCCCATGCCTGCTTTGAAGATTATGTTGTTAGCTTTTGATGTAAATCTATATACTCCTCTTCCAACACTTCTTGCTATTCTTAGGCTTCTCTTGCTATTAATCTTACTATCAAGAGCTTTAAATGCTTTGTTAACTTTCTTTCCAGCTCTAAGTTTTGCTCTATATGCTTTTGCCAATGGTTTAGTATGTTTACCTTCATTCAACTTCTGGTAAGTCTTACTTTGTTGTTGTTTCTTAAATTCTGGTCTTGTCTTACTATTAGCAGCAATCTTACTCTTTGCTTTACCTTTAACTTGATCAGCAAATGCCATACTCTTTTGTGCAACTTGTGCTGCAAGTGCTGCAGAAGCAATTGCATCACCTAATGAACTTGATTGAATATGGAATATGTGCTTAACTAGTTTTTCTGCTTCAAATATAAATATTAATAAGAACAACGCCATAAATCCTGACGTTATAGTTGCCGTCGCCGCTAATGTACACGCTATCGATGCTAGCGCAGCAAATATGATACATTGGAATGGTTGAATCAAAACATTGTATGCAAATTCTCTAAGCCATGTATTCAATCCTTGTGCTTTTCCATCACTTATTTTATCTATTGAATATGTTATAGTAACCAATGGTGAAATTACAATCAAGAATGCAATTGTTACCATACGTTTTATATACATTATTAAAAATACCAGAGTCATTACTTGTAGTATTACGTATAAAATTGCATTTACATTACCTGCTATGAATGACCATTGGAATCCCCCATCGGTTGGATCTACCCACGTGAAAGTAAAGAATTGTTCTGATAAATCACTAATAGATTCTAGTCCCATAGCATCGACCAGACCATCTTCTATTGCTCGGACAATTACGTTGTTTGCAGTTACTACAAACGCCATAATAAAGTGTAGTACAAATAATAATAATACACTGGCAATCCAATCCATTAGCATTTGCTTATACTTTGCTTTTTCTTCGGCTGTTAATGCCATTGCAAGTCTAATTCCAACATATATACAAACTATTACTAATAATGCCGCTGCTACATTTCTAATTCCAAGATACCAACTTGAAATTGATGTTCTTAAAGTTTTTATCGTATCATTTGTAGCACCGTCCACATTGAAGAAATTAATATCTGTTAATTCAACGTGGTTAAATAAAATTGTACTAATATTTGTTTTTTCAAAATTGTTGAAAGAATCCATTACAAGATCCATCGCTTTTCCAATAAATGATATATGTGCTCTTTCACCTATTAATAAAACACCCAATATTCCGTCTATTGTTTTTCCTAATGAAAATGTTTCATTTGATGTTTTTTCTAATTCTTCTGTTTTATCGGCATTAGCAATTGGACATAAGAAATTAAACACTGTTAATATAACTAACATTGCTATTAAGATTTTTATTAACTTCTTATGTTTTGTCATGAATCTCATATTTTTCCCTTTTAATTACTTATTTTTTATTTGGATCTGGAAGTCCTTCTTTTCCTAAATCTGCAACTTCAGGAAATACATCATTTGAATCTGTAAAGTTGTTGTAGTCACGTTTCATCTCTTCAATTGTACGTTCTACATTTCTTGCTTGAGCTTTTTCACCTAAAATATATGTTGGAACTGCTCCAGCTCCTTCTCCACTCCAAACTTCACTAACTTCTCCTGCTTCTATTTCTTTTAATAAAGATAAACAGCCTTCTATTGCATCGTTAGATTTGTGTCCTTCAATTATTAGTGAACCTTTCATTTCGTTTAATAATTTTGCTAATTCTTTTTCGTCTTCGCCTACTGTTTCAATTTTAGTCTTGCCTGTTAGTAAGCCTTTCATTCTGTCGTCAAATATTTTTTCTAATTCTTTTTCTTGTTCTTGTGAACTCTTTCCTCTGCCTTTTCCTGCTGCTAAGTATTGTTGTTTAATTTCTGCCATTACTCCTTCTCTGGCTGTGTTGTATGCCTTTGCTACTTCATGTTTTAGTCTGCCTTGAGAGAATTCTCTTCCTTTCTTCATTGCATCAGCTGTTGAATTTGTAAAGTCTTGGAATCCTTTAGTTAACAATGCTTGATCACTTCCTGTTGCTCCTCCAATACCCATTCCTATAGCTGTTGATAATCCAATCTTATTTGCTCCCATGAATGCTCTGAATGCTAATTCTTTTTTAGTAGCACCTGTTTGTAATCTAAGTTTTCTATCTTGTAATTCTTTTAATTTTTTCTTTCTTTCCTCGTCTGTTAAACTACTATAATCAATTGGTTTTTCTTTTGGTTTCTTTTCTGGTTTTTCTTTTGGTAATTGTTTTTGTTCGTCACCATTTTGATTGTTTCCGTTTTTCAATCTATCCTTTATCATAGGCATGTTGCCTTTTAACTCTTTAGCTGCTTTTGCTGCTCCTGCAGTTTTCTTTGCAAATCCTCTTCCTTTATCCATAAATGAAGATGCTATAGCAGCTGAAGCTAATACGTCTTGTACTGATGAAGATTCGAAATGGAATATCTTCTTTACTATTTTTTCTGATTGTAAAATAAAAGTTATTAATAAAATAGTGAAAACACCTGCCATTAAGTCATGCCCACCTGATGATGTAACCATTTGTTTTGCTATTCCACCTAGTGCTGCAAAAGCTAAACAATGGAACGGTTGAATTAATATTGTATATGAGAATTCTTTCAACCAAGTGTTTAGTGCTTGTGCTTTTCCATCTCCCATTTTATCTATTGAATATGTTATGGTTACTAATGGGGCTAGCATCATTAAAAATGCTACAGTAATCATACGTTTTATGTACATCAGTAATATAGTTATAGTCATTAATTGCAACATAAAATATGTAATCGCACTTGATGTTCCTTTTATAAAGAAGATTGAGAATGCCCGTGATCTAAACGAATCCGACATTTCCGACATCGATGATCCGTCTATCGAAGCTCCTTCTATTGCTTTTACTAATATATTATTTAATTGTATTATTGCTACCATTATATAATGCATTACAAAAACTAATGCCAAACTGCTTGCCCAGTCCACCAGCATTCGTTTATATTGTGCTTTTTCATCTGCCACGGTAGATAATGCCATTCTAATTCCAACATAAATGCAGATTATTACTAAGAATGCAAGTGCAATATTTCTCATGGCTGTATACCAAACGCCAACACTAGTTCTTAATGCCCTAACAACTTCGTTTGGTGAAGTATCTGTTCTAAAGAAGTTTACCGACGTCAACTCTAAATTGTTAAATAATATAGTTTCAGCATCTACATCTTCCCCTTCATTAACAAATAAACTTGTTAATACATCAATGGCACCACCCGCTAAGACTATTAATAATCTCATTGGCAATGTTAGGAATCCTACAATTCCATCGGCTATACCACCTAGTACATTGTTTTCTGTGCTATAGGTAACACTTCCATCATCTTTTGCATATACTAAACCTGAAGTGCATAGGAAATTAAACATTGTTATAATTAACAATATTATTGCAATCATTTTTATTAACTTCTTCCAGTTTTTAAATAATTTCATTAATAATTTCCTCTGCTTGTTTATCTATACTATGAATTCAATCCTTTTGGTTTACCTCCAGGATTCATGCTTGGTCCTTTCGAATTATTTTTTCCAAAATTCTTATTTGCTTTTTTTATCTGTCTGCTAATCTTTCTTGCTTCTTCCCTAGTTCTTTTTATTCCCCCTGGATTTCCAGGACCTGGTCGTCTTTCTATTGCTCCTGATGGTTTTGATGGTCCCACCGGCTTTTCTGTATTTGTACTTGGTGTCGGATTGTTACGCATTTCTCTCATATTTTGAGCCACATGTTCTTCGATTACTTCAGCGTTAGTTTTATGTCCGCCAACATCTAAGTCTCCAAATTCGTAATCAGCTGCTGTTCCAAGAGGTACATGAATTTCTCTGTCGCCTAAATTGAATGTAATATCTTGTCCTCTAATTTCTCCTATTTCACCTATCTCGCCTCTTCCAATCTTTGCAGCTACCGCTTGAACTTGTTTCATTGCATTGTCACCGCTTAAACCTTGTGACTCTAATTCATGTTGTAATGCATCCATTGAATGTACTAAATTTAATTCTTCTTGGTCGTTAAGATTTGTAACACCTTTATTAAGTAGATCTTGAACTTTTCTATCAAATGTTCTCTCTATTAATTCTGTTTGATCTTTATCCTTCATCTTTGCAAAATCAGGATTTTTCATTAATTCTTTTGTTATCTTTGGAATTTCTCTGTCTCTATACTCATTATATGCAGATGCCATCTTATGTTGTAATCTAGATTGTTTAAATTCTTGACTTTGTTGTTTTCTTTCTTTATGAGTTGCTTCTGCTTGTCTTAATCCAGACATTATAGCTGCATTTTCATCTCCTTGAGCCAATCCTATAGAGAATGCTGTTACGCCATTAAACAATGTAGCATTTGCATCTCCTTGGAATGCAAGCAAGTCTCTTGAGAATCCAGAAATCTTTGGATGTTTTTGCTCGAACTCTTTTCTTCTTGCATCTCTTTTTTTCTGACTTTTCAATCGCTTCTCATTCTTAGCATTAACTTCTGCTCTTGTAGTTTTACCTTTTGCAATCTTAATTTCATCTTTAACTTTTCTAATTTCTTCTGCATTTGCTCTGTTAGCCTTAATTGTTTGCTTAACGCTTCCTGTAACTTGTTTACTAAATTGCATTGCTCTATTTGAAATATTAGATGCAATTGCTGCAGAGTTTAATGCATCCATCATTGAATCTGATTGCATATGGAATATTGTTTTTAATATTTTTTCTGATTTTATAATGAATCCTATTATTATAATACATGCAACACCTTCTGCTAATCCTGCATCTTTTGATGCGGCAAGAGTTGTTGCCATTCCTCCCAATGCTGCAAATGCAATACAATGGAAAGGTTGAATTATTATGTTGTATAAAAATTCTCTAAACCAATTGTTTAATCCTTGTGCTCTTCCATCGCCCATTTTATCTATCGAATAAGTTATTGTTACTAATGGTGCTATGATCATCAAGAACGCAATTGTAATTAAACGTTTTAAATACATTATTATAAATGTAAAAGTCATAAACGTTAGTGTTAAATAGCATATCGTGTATGCTGTAGTCTCTGCGAAACTTATTCCCCACAGAGCTTTATCGAAGAAATTATCCGCGAGAATATTTATTGAATCGCTTGTACCACTCGTTGCTATTCCATTACCTATTGCCTTTACTAAAAGATTATTAACTGTTATTACTCCTGCCATTATATAATGTAATACAAATAGTAATGCGACACTGCTTATCCAGTTAATAAGCATTTCTTTATATTTGGCTTTATCAGTTGCTGTGGCTAATGCCATTCTAATTCCAGTATAAATACATATTATAACTAAAATTGCTGCTGATAAATTTCTAACACCTGTATACCATGATGCAACATTTTGTCTTAGTATTCTAGCAGGTTCGTAGGTTGTTCCATTAACATTCATAAAATCTATCGATAAAACATCGACTCTATTGAATAGTATTCCTTCTATAGTAACTTTGCCCGAACCCGGTACAAAAAATGCTAGTATTACTTCCATACCTTTTCCTAATAAAAGTATTAGTAATCTAAAAGGCCAGAATAATAATCCCATAAGACCATCTAAAAGATCTCCAACAATCTCTGCGCAAGTCTCCACAAATGATTTTTCAACTTTGGCCTCCGCTGGAGCAGGGCAAACAAAGTTTATCACCGCTACAATTATTGATATAATTAAAACAATTTTTATTAACTTCTTAATAGTTTTCTTTTTATTAACTGTCACTAAATATACCTTGTTTCCCTTTCCTAATTTTATAAAATATCCCTCATATGTCTTAATCTTCTATCTAAATCTGTTATTGTTCCAATAGAACCTTTCTTTGTCTTTTCATGTTTAACATTGAATTTAATATTTTTAATAGCATCTCTAACTTCTTTAGATAAAACTCCTGAATTGCCAGATTTGTCTAGTTTTTCAAATTCTTCATCTACAAATCTGTTTGCTGAATTTGCAAGAGTATCAGCTGCAACAAATCTATTAACTCGATTCTTTTCTCTGTTTCTATAGTTTTCATTGATGCCTTCATCAATCTTTTTACTAACTTTTTCTCTGATTTCAACTTTTTGTTCTTCTGTCAATGCTGTTGTATCAAATTGATCAAGAACCATTTGCACATATTTTTCTTTGTCATCGGCCTTTTCAACCGCTAACATTTCAATTAACTCTTCAGCTTTTTCTTCAACTCTTGTTTCTATTTGCTCAAATGTCGTTTTTTCTGTCATAGTTTCTGCTATGGTTTTTTCCATTTCTTCAACAAATTTTGCTTCTCTTTGTTCATCTGCAATCTTTAAAATTTCTTCTGTTGCTTTTCTAGAAACTTCATCTGCATTATCAATTTCAGATTTATTAATAGCATCATCTATCATTTTAACTATTTGTCTATCAGTTAATTCTGATAAATCTTCACCATTAGCAGCACTTCTTGCTAAATCAATTATTTCTGCGTCGGAGAACCTATTCTTAGAGGCAGTACCTTCTGCAGTACCCGGATTTAGTGCTTCAGCAAATTTTGCGCCAACTTTATTATCGGTTTGTGCATTAAGCATTTCTGCTTTTAATGATGCTTTTAATTGATCTGTTTCGATTCCTAATTCTTTTACTCCGCTATCTGCTAACACTTTATCAATCATTTCATCTAATCTTGCTTCATCAAATGTTTTCACACCACTTTGTAAAATGTAATCATTAAGTCTTGCTTTTAAAGTATGTGCATCTAGTTTTAATTCACTATAAGCAATCATCTTATCATATGTTTCTCTACGCGCTTCTCTATCTCCCATTTCGATTGCATCAAAACTTGCTTGTAGTGTACCTAAATCAGTATTTACTTCTTTTAATGATTGTAATGTATCTTCAAAACTACGTTGTGTTAATAATTCATCTCTAGAATTTCTTCTATAGTGATAATGCTTAGCTATTGCTGTAGATGTATTACCCATTGTTGCTGTTACTCCTGCCAATGCCATATCTGATTCACCCGCAGCTACTAATGCTGGTGCTGCAAATATTGCAAGAGTCTGTCCAGCCACACCTACAATTGATCCTGCTACATATTTAAACTTCTTAATTTCATGTTGTTTCTTCATCTTAAGAAGCTTTCTTGCAACTCTTCCTGTTTCATCGTTTCTCTTTGAAAGTCTTCTTAATTCGCCCATTTGAGATATAAAGTTTTTATCTCCACCATTCTTTACTCTAGCGTTTCCTAAAGATTTTAATGCTCTATCTGTCTTAGCATCCGCTATGTAATTTCTAAGTGGCTTTGGCATATGACCAACTAATCCATTGCCTTGTTCAATTTGTTCAATATCTCTAATTTGATTTGCTGCTCTCTTAGCATTTTTCTCTCTCTTACTTTGATTTTTCTTACCAGTAATAAGATTTAATGTATCTAAGAATCCATTTGGTGTCTCGCCTTCTAGTCTATCTTCTCTTTCTTTATCTGCTTTCTTTACACTCTTATCAATTTTCTTTTGTCTAGCTTCTCTTCCGATTTCATCATTTCTACTTGCACGCTTATTTTGAATGTTACTAACTTTACCTGCGATAGCTCTTCCTTTATTCTTTGCAAAGTCAGCTGTTCCTTTAACCGTTTTGCCGTATAACTTAGCTCCTTCTTTAGCAGCTTGAATACCTGCATACATTTTTACACCTTCTGTTAGTGCATCTGCTGCTCCTGCTGCTCCTGGACCTTTAGTAAATCTCATGTTAAATATTTTAAAGAAAATCTTATCAGCAGAAATCATAAAGTTCATGATTAATACTGCTACCAAGAAACTCATAACGTCATTTGTAGCATTATCCAATGCCACAAATACTAATGCTGAATATATCAATGCATGGGCTGGTTGCAAAGCTACATTTAATGTAAACTCTTGAAGCCATGCTGAGAATGTTCTTCCTTGTTTTCCACTTGCACCTTCGTATGCATCTTTTGCAACTAGTACAGGTGCGATTATTATTAATAAGTAAATGTTTAACAATCTCTTTATATATCTATAACAGAATTTAAAGAATGTTAATGTTAAGCCAAAGAATAATATAGCTGCTGGAAGCTTTGCTTTAAAACTGAAACTTCCTAAAGCTCTTGTTACCATTGTCACGTATAAGTTTCTTCCACCTATACTACTGTCTATATCTGGTCCATGTTCCGCAAATAAGTTTGTTAAGTACTGACATATATTCATTACTAAAGCCATAATAGCTGCTAGTAAAAACATCTTTGCAATGGCTTTAACAAAATTAAACAACATTTCTTTGTATTCTGCTTTTTTCTCAGCAATAGTAGTTAAGGCCATTCTAATACCTGTATATATTATGATAATTATCATTACTGCTAACGATAAATTCATTCCTAGTACAAACCAATTGGCAACTATTGATCTTAAGAAATATAAAGGACTAGTCGTATCTATTGGTTGTCCACCTGGTTTGTCTGAGAATACATTAGCATCAAACAATGGAACTCTATTGTAAACAATATCATCTATTCCT
>CAMKBC010000005.1 GCA_946410665.1 uncultured Clostridia bacterium
AATTCTTTAATTAAATTCTCGTTATCTAATTGAATTGAATCAATTCTTTGTTGAATCTTTTCAGGTTCATCAACTAATATTTTGAAACCTTTTAAGTAGTCTAATAAGTTTGCTTGATTTAAGTAGAACTTATCAAAATATCTATCTATTTTGTTTCTATAATCGCCATTTCTTATTTCTTCAACATCTTTAGTTGTGTTTTCTGTTTCTGTTAAAACTCCATGAGCAACCGCTTGCTCAATTCTATCAGCAACAACTGATAATGGTGAATCAATTACCATTTCAGACATCGGTAAGATTTCACATTTTTCGATGTTCTCGATTGATCTTTGGTTTTGTAGATTAAACTCTCTAATACTATCAATTGTATCGCCCCAAAGCTCAATTCTGACACCAACTGTTTCAGATTGAGAAATATCGATAATATCTCCTCTAACGCTGAATTGACCTCTTGCTTCAGTTAGGTCTGTTCTTTCATAACCTAAACTAATTAAAGTTTGTTTTATCTTTTCAATATCCACTTCATCCCCAACTTTTAAGTTGATAGCATTTTCATAAAGTGAATCTTCAGCAACTAAGTTTTGCATTAAAGCTTCAACTGTAGTTACTATAATCTTTGCTTTCTTTTTATATATCTTGTTTAAAACAGCAATTCTATCGAATTCTATTTCATTACTTTCTGCATCATAATCATAGATTGATATTTCTCTCTTAGGAAAGAAATCAACACCATCTGTGAAGTATAAAATATTCTTTAATAAATCTCTTGCTTGAAGCTCGTTATAAGTTACTATAACTACCTTCTCTTTATTGTCTATGTTTAAAGCACTTCCAAGCATAGCCTTAGACACGCCAACAAGACCCGATAGAACTACCGGGTACCTGTATTTTTTATTATTGGCTTGGAAATATTCTTTTTCCAAACCTTTAAGATTCTCATAAACCTTTGTCGAAACAAAGTCTTTTAAAATATAATTCATGACTCTTCTCTTCTTGTTTGGAATTATGTGTTTATTATAACATTATTTCTAAATTTTGCCAATAGTTTCTAGATTTTTAGTCTCTAGGATTTCTACTGGTAAGATTTGATTTTCTAGGTTTTCCTTGGTCTCAACTTTAACTAAAACATAGTTTGTTGTATGACCTTTAAAATATTTACCTTCTCTTTCTTCAAATAAAACATCAACTGACTTTCCGATTAACTCTTGATTATATCCATTCTCGTTATTATCAGATAATTCAATTAATCTTCTGCTTCTCTCTTCTTTGATGTTTCCATCAACTTGATTAGGTAAGTTTTCCGCAATTGTTCCACGTCTTGGGGAATATTTGAAAACATGCATCTTATAGAATTTAATTTCTGATAAGAATTTATATGTTTTTTCAAATTCTTCATCTGTTTCTCCTGGGAAACCAACTATAATATCTGTTGTTAATGCAACTTTAGGAAAAGCTTTTCTTAATAATGCTACTGATTTTCTAAAGTCTTCAGTTGTGTATCTTCTCTTCATTCTTTCTAGTGTTTCGTCACATCCACTTTGAAGTGATAGATGGAAATGATCACAAACTTTTTCACATTTTACTAATCTATCAATTACTTCTTCAGTAATCCACTTTGGTTCGATTGAGCCTAATCTGATTCTTTCGATAGAGTCGATCTTATTCATTTGCTCAACTAAATCAATTAATCTAAAAGCTCCTGATGTTAAATCTTCTCTAGGATCAAACGCAGAGTAATCAGCACTATATCCAAAGTCTTTTCTATATTGTTCTCCTTCTTCTTTTGAAAAATCTTTTCCATAAGAAGCAATATGAATTCCTGTAAGGACAACCTCTTTAATTCCTGTCTTAGCTATTTCTTCTATTTCTGTTAATATGCTATGAGGATTTCTACTTCTTACCTTTCCTCTAGCATAAGGAATGATGCAATAAGTACAAAATCTATCACAGCCATCTTGAATTTTGATAACCGCTCTGTTTAGTTCTGTGTAAGTTGTTGTTCCGAAATCTTCAAAGCCTTGCTTATGCATAACATCAGAGACTCTAGATTTTTCATTTCTATTTGCAATGTACTCTTTTACAATCTCTAATAGATGTTTTTTTTCATTAATGCCGATAACGATATCAACCTCTGGCATTGCTTCAACTTCTTTTTGAGCAACTTGAACATAACATCCACACGCAATAACAATTGCATCTGGATTTTGTTGTTTCTCACGTCTAAGCATTTGTCTTGATTTTCTTTCAGCAACATTAGTAACACTGCATGTATTTACAACACAGATATCAGCTGCTTCTTCACTATCAATTGGCAAAATTTCAATACCATCTTTTTTGAAGCTTTGTTCCATTGCATTAGACTCATATTGATTTGTTTTACATCCTAGAGTAATAAACTTTGCTTTCATCTTTCCCTTTCCTTAAATTTTATTTCTATTTTAGTGTTCTACTTCTAAATTAATTCTTCCGCTTTTAGAAGTTCCAAGTATTTTATTAATCTTAAATCTTCCACCCTTACCTCTAATTGTTATGTAAGAGCCTTCTTTAATTTGCTTGCTTCCAACTAGTTCTTCTTTAAAATCTACGAATACTCTTTCTTCACTTATTAAATCAACTGCAGCATTTCTCGAACATCTAGCAAGTTCTCCAACTAAACAATCAAGTCTCATAGATGGCACATTGATTTTAAGTATTTCCTTTTTAGGTGGAACATAGATTAATTCATCTATGTTTTTAATTTCGATTTTAGCTTTTTGAAATCTAGTTAGTCCATTGATGTTTTGCATTAGAAACTTTTCAACTTCAGACATAATTATTATATCTGCTCCATCATGTCTAACTAAAATATCTCCTACTTTTTCTCTTTTCATTCCAAGTTTCATTAAAGCACCTAAGTAAGTCTTGTGCTCATATGTGCCCCATTGATCTTTTGGTAAAGTTATTCTAAACACCTTTAAAACTTGGTCATATAGTTTATTTGAAAACTCTATCTCTTCTGGTAGAACAAATAATACTTTACGCTCAGCATCTTCGTATCCACCAAATAATATAGCGTTCTCTGTCTTCTTTTTCTCTAACAAATTACTAACACTAGCTTGTTCAGACAAATCAAGAAAATCTGTATTTTCAGGTCGATTTCTCGCAATACAGAATTTCAATTTATCATTCACTTTAGCCAAAAGGAGTTTTTCTTCATCCTTTTGCATCTTAGTTAATTCATTAATCTTATCCATACGTCCTTCAATTGTACTATTTTTAAGGCCTTTTGTAAATAGTTTTATTGTTCGGTATCAAACTCTCCGTATTCGCATCCTAGGTCAGTTACTTCTATTTCGTCGATTAATTCACCTTTTCTATAAAGCATAATTGTGCCTTTTCCATTCCCGCCATTCCATAATCTTGAGTATTTCTTTGTTCCATTTGGTGCTTCATAGTTAACAAATAGCATATCTTTCTTTTCACAAGTAATGTCTGTAACCATTCTATTTCTCCATGTTTTTTGTTCAACATGCCATATAATTTGTTCTTCTGTTTCTTGGCAGACAAACTTAGTTCTACAAAATGTCCAGAATTTCGAAAAGTTAAATTCAAAACATTTTCCTTCGTAGTACATAGCAGATAAAAGTTTTCTGTTTAGTGTGATTGGTCCAACTTTTGGTCTTCCTCCACCAATATCAAAGACTGTGTTTTCTAATTTTTTCTTATGCATTCTGCTGTAGCAATTGTTTGTTGATAGCCATACCCAAGGTGAAGTAAAATCTTTACCCCAGTTTTTATCTGCATAACCATTAGACTCTTCTGGTACTACTTTGTATTTCTTTCCATCTAAAATAATCTCGCCAGAAAACTCTGATTTCATACCTTCTGCATGCCAAAACATTTCAAATGCTTGAATCTTTCTAAATAGTTTTCCAGCACCATATCCAACGTTATATGGTATGATTTTATTTATTTTAAGATTCCACTCGATTGTTCCTGCATCACTCATGTATTCTCTATGCTCTTCTGCATCTTCTTTAGAAACACTTACTTTTCCATATGATTCAGTTTCTGATAAATAGCAATCATCTGCTTTAATGCTGAATGGTTTCTTCTTTTCAATTTCAACTTTGTTCCATCCGAAAAATCTATGAAGTTGTTTCTTATTTTCACCCCATGTTCCTACCTTAATCATAAGATAAGATGGTTTTACTCCATACTTTTGATTTCGTGGAAGCTGACCATAAACAGGTTCATCGCCACCAAGTTTAGGATTACATGTAAAGAATTCTAAAAAGAATTGTTTCTTTGTATTTGTTTCTTCATCGATGGCTGTAAATGAATGCCACCACCAATCATATCCGCATTTTGCTTGCTTTCCAAATAATTGGAACTCATCTCTTGAAATATCGCTTTTGCTAAACATTTTTTCTCCTTCATAAAAAGCTAATGAGAATCACTCCCATTAGCTTTTACTTTATTAGATACCGCTTGATTCTTGATGATTATCAACTACTGGTGGTTGGTTATCATATTCTTTTGTAACTGAGTACATCATTAAGCTGCCACTCCACCAGCCCATTCTTACTCCAATTTCAACTCTCATATTTCTACAATCGTTTTGGAATGTAACTAAATAACTGTCAGATGAATTATATGTTTTTAAAATAACTTTACGTGTTCCACAAGGTATTCTGCATTGAACAAATTGACCATCTCTAAGTTGAGTAACTTCAACGTCATCAATGATTATATGTATAGTCATTGCAGCTCCTACAAATGTACTTCTTCTTTGGAAGATTACATCTACAAATCCGTTTTCTTCTCCTGGCATTACTGTTGGTCTAATTTCATTTCCTCTAGCATCATATTGTGGCATCTTTTGTTCTTTGAAAAGAATTCCACAAAATGGGCAATAGTCTGGATAATCTTGAATAGTATTCTTACAATTTGGGCAAATCATTTTTGTTCTCCTTTAATAATTTTTATTGGTTGGGGTAGTAGGATTCGAACCCACGCATCGAGGAGTCAGAGTCCCCTGCCTTACCGCTTGGCTATACCCCAATATCTATTGTCTAGTTAAGCCTTATTCATCATCTTCTTCGTCTTCTTCATCTTCGAAGATTGAACTATGCTCAAGCTCTTCTGTATAAACAATAGGTTTTCTTGTACTTTCTTCTACATAGTTTTCAATCAATTTTCTTTCAGCTCTACTGAATTTTTCTTCAGGAATATTTAAGTATTTATTACACCAAATTATTCTTCTCTCACTATCAGAATAATTTGAATTAACTAAATCATTAAAATGATATTCAACTGTAAATATTCTTCCTTCAAACTTAATAGTGATATTAGTCCAAGCACCTTTTTGTATTACATAAAGTTTTCTAATTAAGTTAAATAAATTATTTAAATTTTCGTTGTAACTGTTCTCATCAATTCCAAATTTATCAGGAATATCATAACAGTTAACTGCATTTGATTTTAATAATGTTCTTGGGAAATAGTAAAAAAACATTTCTCCATTTTTACCATTTATAACAGACGCATAAAGATATAGTTTTTTAAACTTCTCAGGAACTAATTTATAAAGGAGGTCTTGAATATCCTTGTATAAATCATTAACTTGGCTCATATTCAATTCCTCCTTTCACTTTTTATTTTACCATGAACCTACTCCACTAGATCCACCTAATCCTCCAAAGTTTCCGCTAG
Organism: uncultured Clostridia bacterium; assembly: GCA_946410665.1. Classification (GTDB taxonomy): domain Bacteria; phylum Bacillota; class Clostridia; order TANB77; family CAG-508; genus CAG-793. The sequence continues at coordinate 5,695 of CAMKBC010000005.1, forward strand.
AATCTCCGTGGTAATTCGTTGGATTAGCAACATTATTTATGAATATATAATGATATGCTAAAAACATCATTGAATCTTGGAAGTATGGACTATTGAAATATTTTGCTAAATCAGGATAAGAATTTACTTCTTTTACCCAATTCTTTGTAATACCTAAAACATAAGTATAAGGCAATGTTTCATAAAAGAATTTTGGATTGTCCTGCAACAATTTTTTACATTGTTCTGCGTCAAATCCTTTAAGAAACTCTTTATAACTTTTAACTTCAGCTGTTAACTTGTCACCATATGATGTTCTCTTTTCTAATAGTATTGTAAACACCAATGATACTATCCATGCAATAAGTGAAACTACATAAATATAATTATTTGCAGGATGTGCATCCTTAATAGCAAAGAACGATATGATTAGCATAAACAATGATATAAATTCTAACCCAATATATGTAATTTGCATAGCTGTTGTTTTCTTTACAAAAAGTTTTTTTCTAAACTCTTTTGCATTTTTATCAACCTGTTCCAATTTGGTTTCATCTATCTTATCGTCTTTCAAACTAACAATATCATGTTCTCCTCTGAAAATAGCTTCATATATTAGTTTTTCATTTTCAGAAAGTTCTTTAACATTGTTTGGTAAAGGTTTGTTAATATCAATCAACTTTTTAACAAGGAAGTTTTCCTTATCATTTGGGTCTTTTGCAATACTTATATATCCCTTTGATGATAGTGAAACAGCAAGCGCATTATATCTGCTATATGCTACTCCTTCATTTCCAGAAACAACACCTATGTATGCTGCATCTAGATTTTCAGGTGGATATGTAATAACTTGTGTTTCTTTTAGTTTGTTATCTCTTCCAAATATAAACCATGCTATACCTGCAGAAATTGAAATTAGTATAGTCACACAACATATAATAAACGAATTGTTATCATATGTATCTTTTGCTGTACTGAAATAACCTTCAGGCAATATAACTTCTGTGGTTATTGATCCAGTTATTTTACTTAGATTTATAACAATTCCTTCTTCACTTATAGCTACTGATGTTTGAGTGTCGTTATTTTTTCCTTTATCATAGATGTTTTCTTTTCCGAATTTATCTTTCCATATAAGCAATTGTTCTTTTTCAACTTTGGTACTTTTTTCTTCATCTAGGCTGTTATCAAATTTTAATGTAATCTTTCCATATAAAACTTCGCCGCCTAAATCATCTCCAAAAGCATGAAATATAAATTCGTCTTTATCAGAACAAACATCTTTTCCTAAGTCATAAGTATAAGAAATATTATAAGTTTTGTATTGTGGTACTAGTCTATCTGGATCACCGATTTTTGCTCTAAACATTGTGGCTGAAGAATTATAAGAAATCTTTTCACCATCACATTTGAAATCTGTTATTTTTGCTCTTTTATCAACTGTTTTTCCATCTTCACTAGTATACTTTTCCCAAATCGGAATAGCCCTGTATATACCATGGCTATACTCATTTAGGAAATGAACTTCTAAAGTTTCTTTTACTTCGACTTTGTTATCTTCTTTGACATTAAGTTCAACATCAAAGTTTTCAATTACAAAATTCTTATCATTGTTTTCTTCTGCAAATGAAATGTTTGTTATTGATAAACAAATTGCAATCGCAAATATTAGAACAATGATTTTTTTCATTATCTTTTGCATATAATTTATCCTTTAATAAATTATTCTTTTACTATTAGACTTTCTCCAGTCATTTCATCTGGTTTATCAAGTCCCATAATATCAAGCATTGTAGGTGTTATGTCGCAAAGTCTTCCGTCTTTTAATTTAACACCTTCTTTGTTTACTAAAATTAATGGTACTAAATTTGTTGTATGTTGTGTAAATGGTTCTCCTGTTTTGTAATCAATCATTTGCTCTGAATTTCCATGATCAGCAGTAATTAATAATGTGCCTTCATGTTTCTTTATAGCATCAACGATTTTTCCAATACATTCATCTAAATCTTCGATAGCTGATGTAGCAGCTTCTAAGTTTCCTGTGTGTCCAACCATATCTGAATTTGCAAAGTTTAATACAATTGCATCATATTTTTCTTCATTAATTGCTGTTAAAACTTTTTCAGTAATTTCAAATGCACTCATCTCTGGTTTCATATCATATGTGTCAACCTTTGGTGAGTTAATTAAAATTCTATCTTCTCCAGCATATGGCTCTTCTCTACCACCATTAAAGAAGAATGTAACGTGTGCATATTTTTCTGTTTCAGCAATTCTTAATTGTGTCATTCCTTTTCCGCTAATGTATTCACCAAATGTGTTTGCAATCGGTTCATCTTTGAACGCAATCTTAACATTTGGAATTGTTTCATCATACTCAGTCATGCAAACATAGTTTAACTTCATTTTCTTTGTTTCGAATTCTTTAAATTCTGGATCAACTAGAGCTCTTGTAATTTGTCTAGCTCTATCTGGTCTAAAGTTGAAGAATATTACTGAATCTCCATCTTCGATTGTTGCAACTGGCTTATCACCATTGTAGATTACTGTTGGAACAATAAACTCATCGAATACTTCTTTTTGGTAAGAGTTTTCCATAGCTTGTTGAGCTGAAGTAGCTTTTTCGCCAACTCCAAATACCATTGCATCATAGGCCTTCTTTTCTCTTTCCCATCTCTTGTCTCTATCCATTCCATAATATCTACCACTGATAGAAGCAATTTTTCCAACACCTTTTTCTTTCATTTTTTCTTCAAGTTGTTGAATATATCCTTCACCTGCAGCTGGAAGTGTATCTCTTCCATCCATTAAACAATGAACAAAAACATTACTTTCCATTCCTCTTCTTCTTGCTAATTCAAGTAATGCGTATAAATGTCTTTGATGACTATGAACTCCACCATCAGATACAAGTCCGATAATATGAAGTGATTTATTATTTTCTTTTGCTGATTCAACTGCATCAACGAATTCTGGAATACTGAAGAAGTCACCATCCTCGATTGATTTTGTTATCTTTGTTAAATCTTGATAAATAATTCTTCCTGCTCCAATATTTGTATGACCAACTTCTGAGTTACCCATTTGTCCATCAGGTAATCCAACAGCTGCTCCACTTGCTGAAATTTTAGACATTGGACATGTCATCATTAATTTGTCGATATTAGGCTTCTTAGCGCCAGCAATAGCGTTTCCTTCTGGATTTTCATTAAATCCAAATCCGTCTAATATCATTAGCATTGTAGTTTTCTTTCCCATTTTATCTTCTTCCTCTTCTATACATATATTGTTATTTATTTTTAATTACTCTTTGTCGTAATTTACGATTTTACTAAACACATCTGCTTTTAAACTTGCTCCTCCTACAAGGCCTCCGTCAATATCAGATGTTGTAAATAATTCTTTTGCGTTCTCAGGTTTTACTGATCCACCATAAAGAATTGAAATATCACCTGTTGAGAAATCTTTCTCAATTTGGTTTCTGATTTCTTTAATTGCATCGTTTGCTTCTTCGCTAGTTGCTGTTTTACCAGTACCAATAGCCCAGATAGGTTCGTATGCAACTACGATATTATCTAAATCTTTTGCCTCTAATCCTTCAAAAGCATTATGAATTTGAGAAGTAATAACATTAACTGTTTCGCCTGCTTCTCTTTGCTCTAATGTTTCACCAACACATACGATTGGTTTTAAATTATGAGCTAATGCAGCTTTAATTTTCTTGTTAACTGTTTCATCTGTTTCTGCAAAATATTGTCTTCTTTCTGAGTGACCAATAATTACATATTCACAGTTGATTGCTGTTAACATGCTTGGAGAAATTTCTCCTGTGTAAGCTCCGCTTTCTTCCCAGTGCATATTTTGAGCACCGATATGAACTGTCTTTTTCTCTTGTGTTGCATAATATGCATAATTTAAATCTGTGAAAGGAACACAAACAACAACTTCTGCTGTTGCTCCTTCAATTAATGTTTGTAATTCTTCAAGTACAGACATTGTTGCATCTGGAAGCATATTCATTTTCCAGTTTCCTGCTACTATTTTTCTTCTCATAACTAACTCCTAATCAAATTATTTGTTTGGTATGCATTCGATACCTGGTAATACTTTTCCTTCGATGAATTCTAGAGAAGCTCCACCACCTGTTGAAATGTGTGTCATTTTATCAGCAAGTCCTGCTTTTGTAACAGCTGCTGCAGAATCACCACCACCAATAATAGTTTTGCAATCTGTTAATTCAGCTAAGTATTCAGCGATTGCATTTGTTCCGATAGCAAATGGTTTTAATTCGAATACACCAACAGGACCATTCCATAAAACTGTTTTTGCTTCTGCAAGAACGCTCTTGTATAATTCGATTGATTCAGGTCCGATATCAAATCCTTCCCAATCATCTGGAATTTCGTTACTCTTAACAACTAATGTTTCTGTATCTTCAGAGAATTCTTTTCCGCATTTTGTGTCAACTGGAAGTAATAATTTAACTCCCTTTGCTTCTGCTTTAGCAAGTAATTCTTTTGCTAAATCAATCTTATCTTCTTCAACTAAAGATTTTCCTGTCGAATATCCTTGTGCTCTGAAGAATGTGTATGCCATAGCTCCACCAATAATTAATGTATCAACTTTATCAAGTAATGAATTGATAACACCAATTTTGTCTGAAACTTTCTTTCCTCCTAAGATTGCTACAAATGGTCTTACTGGATTGTTTAAAGAATCTCCTAATTGTTCTAATTCTTTTTCAATTAAGAATCCGCAAGCTGATGGTAAGAATTTTGAAACACCTTCTGTTGAAGCATGTGCTCTGTGAGCTGTTCCGAAAGCATCGTTAACATATACTTCAGCAAGTGATGCTAATTCTCTTGAAAATTCTTCATCGTTTGCTTCTTCTCTTGCATCATATCTAACATTTTCAAGAAGCACTACATCTCCTTCATTCATGTCAGCTGTTAATGCTTTTGCAGAATCACCAATAATATCATCAGCAAGTTTAACTTCTCTTCCTAATTGAACTGATAATTCTTTTGCAACTGGTGCTAATGAGAATTCTTTCTTAACTTCTCCCTTTGGTCTTCCTAAGTGTGAGCAAAGAATTAATTTTGCTCCTTGATCTAAAACATATTGAATTGTTGGTAATGCAGCAATAATTCTTGTTTTATCTGTGATATTTAAGTTCTCATCTAGTGGAACATTGAAATCACATCTCATTAAAACTTTTTTACCTTTTAAATCAATGTCTCTAACTGTAACTTTATTCATTTTTCAAACTCCTTATTAAGATATATAAAGAGGTCCGACCTGAATCGGACCTCTAGGTCTACTTTAATTATTGTAATTCAGCGAAATATTTAATTGTTCTTACCATTTGTGATGTGTAAGAGTTTTCATTGTCATACCAAGAAACAACTTGTACTTCGTATAATCCATCACCCATTGGAACTACCATTGTTTGTGTTGGATCAAATACACCACCATGTGTATCTCCGATGATATCTGAAGAAACGATTTCTCCATCATCATATCCGAATGAATCATTTGAAGCAGCTTTCATAGCTTCGTTGATTCCATCAACTGTAACGTTTTCACCTTTTACAACAGCTGTTAATAATGTTGTTGATCCTGTTGCAACTGGAACTCTTTGTGCAGCTCCAACTAATTTTCCATCTAATTCTGGAATAACTAATCCGATAGCTTTAGCAGCTCCTGAAGATGAAGGTACAATGTTAACTGCAGCAGCTCTTGATCTTCTTAAATTACCTTTTCTTTGTGGTCCATCAAGAAGCATTTGATCTCCTGTGTAAGCATGTACTGTGCACATAATTCCTGATTGAATTGGTGCATATTTATTTAATGTATTTGCCATAGGTGCCAAGCAGTTTGTTGTACAAGATGCAGCTGAAATAATTTGATCATCAGCTTTTAGTGTTCCTTCGTTAACACCAAATACGATTGTAGGTAAATCATTTCCAGCTGGTGCAGAAATAATAACTTTCTTTGCTCCTGCATCAATATGTGCTTGTGCCTTATCCTTAGATGTATAGAAACCTGTACATTCTAAAACAACATCAACATTTAATTCTCCCCATGGAAGATTTGCAGCATCTTTTTCTGCATAAATCTTGATTGTTTGTCCGTCAACAGTGATTGAATCTTCTCCTGCTGAAACTGTATCTGCTTTAGCATATGTTTTTTGTGCAGAATCATGTTTTAAAAGATAAGCTAACATCTCTGGAGATGTTAAGTCGTTGATAGCAACGATTTCATATCCTTCTGCTCCAAACATTTGTCTAAATGCAAGACGTCCTATACGTCCAAATCCATTAATAGCAACTCTAACTGACATAATAAAAAATTCCTCCTTAAGAATTAATTGTAATTGCCTTTTTTCTATGGCAATCTAACGCATTAATTATATAGGAGGAATTTAATTTTTTCAAGAAAAACCGGGGGTTTGTAATATAAATATCACACTTAATTTACATAATTGTCCGACTTTTCCATCTTTTTAGGCTATTGGGTATTTTACCCCTTATTGTTGTGGTAATCTACTAGCCAACTTATTGCAATTTTCTTGTTGATAAGTAACTAATTTATTCTTTGTAGGTAATGTCCATTGTGTACTAACATTGTCTAAATTCTTAAAATAAATCGCTAATTTCTTTGTTGAAAAATGTAATGGCAATTTTTCTATGTTAATTCTTGCTATTTCTTCATTTCCTATAAATACATAATTATCTATATCGGTTATAAAGTCCTTAATCTTAGGAATTAGTTGTCCACTATTTCTTAATGGGATAACAGCTATTCCTTTTTCCATAATATTAACTAGGTATCCACAATATACATTTCTACTAAATAGTATTCTTTGTTTATCATCTAATTTACCATAGAATTCATTAACTGTTTCTTGAATTACAGAATTCATTGAACCAGCAATAGCGCCTCCAACTAATCCTCCTGCAACTCCACCAACTTTAGCTCCTGTTATTGTAGCATTAGTCTCTAAAGTACTACTAGGATCAATACTTGCTGAAACATAGTCTCTATTAAGAACTACTAAAAAGCAATTATCTTCTCCTAATCCATTAACGCTAGAGAATAAATCTCTAACTACATTCATATCCTTTATTCCATCGATATTTACATTATCCATATTCTATCCTCCCAAAATTATCATTTGATTAACTTATTTTTCTATGTTGCTTAAATCAAAATTAGGAACGTACTCTTCTTCGTGTTTTCCTAACTCTTGGATGTATCCATTTTCTAGGTCTAACTCACTTAAATAAGCTTCAATTTCGTCATATTCTTTTTGATTTATTTTTCTACTAATAGACTCGTCTTCCTTAGCTTTATAAGTTGGAAAATATTGAGCCATAACACTTACATAAGTTCCATTAGGCATATTCTCTTTAATCCATTTAAGAACATGCTTTGTATTTTGAAGATGATTTGGCAAAATAAGATGTCTAATAATCATTCCTTTTTGCATGATACCATCTTCATCAAAAACATTTTCTCCTACTTGTCTTTGCATCTCTTTAATTGCTGCTGTTGCATTTTCAAAGTAGTGAGGTGCTGTACTATACTTTATAGCAATGTTGTCTGCATAATATTTAAGATCAGGCAAGTATATATCAATCAAACCATCAAGCATTTTGATAGTTTCAACAGTTTCATAAGCACAAGTATTATAAACAATTGGAATATGAAGTCCCATTGCTTTTGCTTTTTTAATAGCTTCGATTATTTGATAAACATAGATTGTTGGAGTAACTAAATTGATATTGTTTACTCCTCTATCTTGTTGTTCAATCATAATCTCAGCAAGTCTATCGGTTGTAATTTCTACGCCCTTTCCCTCGTGGCTAATCTCATAGTTCTGACAAAACATACATCTTAAGTTGCAGTTACTAAAAAAGATTGTTCCTGAACCTTTTTGGTTTTCCCCTGGCTCACCACTAATACAAGGCTCTTCAAAATAGTGGGTCGATACTAGTGCTACTTTCACTTTATCACTAGCCTTGCAAAAACCAAGTTGACCATTTAATCTATTAACTTTGCAATCACGTGGACAAAGTTCACACTTATCTAGCATCGTCTTTCCTTTCTATTCTTGATCTAATCCTGCAGTGTATCCTGTTGAGTATGCTGACTGTAAGTTAAATCCTCCAGTGTAAGCATCAACGTCGATGATTTCTCCTGCAAAGAACAATCCATTAACCAATTTTGATTCCATTGTTTTCGGATTAATTTCTTTTACAGAAACACCACCTGCAGTTACTATTGCTTCTTTAATTGAGCCAAATCCTGAAATTTCAATCTTAAAGTGTTTTAGTAATTCTATTATCTTTAATCTTTCTTCACGAGTAATTGAGTTAACTTTTCTAGTTTCTTCAATTCCGCTTCTTTCAATAATTACTGGTATCATCGCTTGAGGCAATAAATCATCAAGCGCATTCTTTAATTCTTTGTTCTTGTATTTATCAAAGTCTCTTAAAATTCTATCATCTAATTTAGCTTCATCCAATGCTGGTTTTAAATCAAATTCTGCATATGGATTAATCATCTTGCTTCTTACTAAATGTGCTGAAGCACTTAAAACGATTGGTCCAGAAATTCCAAAATGAGTGAATAACATTTCACCAAAATCATCATAGATTTTCTTTCCATTTTCAAATAATTTTATAGTAACATTTTTAAGTGATAACCCTTGTAGTTCTTGGCAGTAATGAAGTGAATCTCCTTCTGCCGTCATTGAAACTAATGATGGTCTTGTTTCTACTATTGTGTGTCCTAGTTTTTCTGCAAATTTATATCCATCACCTGTTGACCCTGTTCCTGGATAGCTTAATCCTCCTGTTGCTAATATAACTTTATCGCATGCAATATCTTCTCTTTGAGTTCTAACTGCAAAAACTGTTTCTTTACCTTCACTATCTGTATTAACTAAAATATCTTTAACTTCTGTTTCAAGTCTCACATCAATTCCATCTAATTTTCTAGTTAAAGCTTCGATAACGTCAGTTGCTCTATCACTTACAGGGAAGATTCTGTTTCCTCTTTCATTCTTTGTTGGAATGTCGATCAACTTTAAGATATCTTCGTTAGTGAAATTTTGGAATGCACTATATAAAAATCTTCCGTTGCCAGGAATATTTTCTATGAATTTATCCATAGGAAGAGAGCTTGTAATGTTGCATCTACCTTTTCCGGTGATAGCTAATTTCTTACCAAGCTTGTTCATCTTCTCTAATAAAATTACATTATCTCCCTGCTTTTTAGCAGAAATGGCGGCCAACATTCCTGCTGGTCCGCCTCCTATAACAATTACTCTCTTATTCATCTTTACTATAGTTCTTTCTGTTTATTAATATTCTTGTTTACTGTCTCCGCAGAATGATGGTACTGAAGTACCGTTTTCAATTTCATAGTATTGTCCTAAGAATGCGTTATTTAGAGAATTTAATTCATATTTAGGACTGATGATTTCTTTTCCAGTTGAATCTACAACTCCCCATTTTCCATTCTTTTTAACACCTAGATATTTTCCATTTGTTATTTCAGTAACCATTTCATATTCATATCCGATAACTGTTTTTCCAGTTGAATCAACAGCACCCCATTTATCATTTTGTTTTGCAGCATATACTGCATTGCCTGTTACTAAATCTTTATATGCTGACTCTTTACCATCCAAAGAGTAGTATTTAACATCTGTATCATTGTAAACTTTAATGTATTTATCTGTTTTTACTAAATTAGCATTTGCTAATGATTTGTTGATGTTTCCGTTTGCATCAATAATATCTGTTCTACTTCCATCAATTGTGATTCCTTGTAAGACATTTGCATCATTTAATTTTTGGATTGTTCCATATTCAAATGGGACTTTGATATTTCCTGTTGCATCAACTACACCCGTTTTTCCATCGTTTGTTGCAATAAACAAATTGTTTGTGAAGTATTCAATATAAACATATCCTGTACTTGAAGTTGTCTTCATTGATTTATTGCAAATATTATATCTTCCTTCTGAATCAATTACGATACCATATTCGTCATTTACTTTTTTATAACTTTCATATTTTGATTCAAATTCATTTCCTTCTGTATCGAAAACTTTTCTGACATCACCTTTGTAGCAAACTAATATATCTCCTGCAAAGCTTATGCTATTGTAATCGATTGGAACTTTGCAATCACCATTTAGATTGTAAATTCCATATGCTTTATTTTGTTCTACTAAAAATAGTTTTGTTCCTTTGTCATATTCAACATCTTGGAATTCAATTTTTAATAGTTCATTATTGTTTTTCATGATACCTACTTTTCCGTTTTGTGTAACTTGTAGATATACATCTTTTCCTTCTATTTCTGTAAGTCTATTAACTTCGTTGTATGTTGTTTTTAAAACAACATTTCCGTTTGAGTCTGCATAACCAAATCTGTATCCATTGTCTGATCTAACTCTTAAAATAAATCCAGCATTTTCATTTTTACTATCTTTGTCATAATATCCATCAGCTGTTATGCTGTCGTATTCAAAATTAATAACTGTTTTTCCATTAATATTGATTACTCCATAATAATTATCTTTTTTCGCTTTTAAGTAACCTTCTTTATAATCAATTCCTGTGATTTCGTCATAAACAGCATCTGTTATTTTATTTCCATCAATTCCTGCTAAACCTAATTTTCCATTCTCTTTGTATATTAATGTAGTCTTTTCGTAAGGTACATAACTAACAAATGAGTTTATTGGAATAGCTTGAAGATTGTTGTATTGAGTTAAAATCTTCTCTCCAGATTTATTAACTGCATACCATTTTGTCTCTGCTTCAAAAACATCTGTTACAATGAATGTATCCTTTGTAGGATTAGGTATCATAACATCTGCATATTTAGGCTCAATAACAACGTTTCCGTCTTTATCAAGAACTCCTGCTTTTCCTTCTTTTCTAAGAACATAATAAACAACGTCTTCCTTGTTAATTGTTACTAAATTAACCTTATTTGAATTAATAATGTTAACAACTATTAAAATAGCAGCAACTATAACTAATAAAACTATTAAAATCGCAATTTTGTTTAATCCCTTTTGTTTTCTAGCCATATTGTTCCCCCTCGTTTACCATATTCTATTTACTCAATGCCCTTCAATTATACATTAAAAAGCGGTTAAAATTCAACCTGTAATTTATATTTAATCACATAATATCTTTTTTCGATTTCTATCTATTTTTCTAAAAAAAAGAATGTTATAATGATAAAGATTTTTCAAATCAAATTAAAATTTACTGGAGGTTTTCTTTTTTATGAAGAGGCTCAACAAGACCATGATGCAGTACTTTGAGTGGTATCTTCCATCAAACTGTAAATTATGGACTAATCTTATTAATCAAGCTCCTATTTTAAAAGAAAAAGGTATTACTTCAATCTGGCTTCCCCCTGCTTATAAGGGTGCTGCCGGAAACAATGATACTGGCTATGGAGTTTATGATTTATACGATTTAGGTGAATTTAATCAAAAGGGTTCTGTAAGAACCAAATATGGTACAAAAGATGAATATATCGCAGCTATCGAAGCACTTCAATTAGAAGGAATTCAAGTCATTGCTGATATTGTTTTAAATCATCGTCTTGGTGCTGACGAAAAGCAAGAAGTTATTGCTTATGAGGTCGACCCAGAAGATAGAAATTTGACCATTGGCGATTACAGAAAAATTTTGTGTTGGACGAAATATAATTTTGAAGGCAGAAACAATAAATACTCTGACTTTAAATTAGATTGGTCACATTTCACTTCGATCGATTATGATTTTTATACAGAAACAAACAAAATTTATAAATTCTATGGTAAGCATTTTAGCCCTGATGTTGATAAGGAGCACGGAAATTTCGACTACTTAATGGGTGCTGACGTTGACTTTAATAACCTTGATGTTGTTAATGATTTAACACTTTGGGGTAAATGGTATTTTGATCAAACTCATGTTGACGGATTTAGACTTGATGCTGTAAAACATATCCGTTTCTCGTTCTATAAGAAATGGCTACACGAGTTAAAACATTATATCGGTGAAGATTTTTATACAGTTGGTGAATACTTTAGTGGAGATGTTAATTCTCTATTAAACTATTTAGATTATAATGATGAGGTTACTTCATTATTTGACGCTCCTCTACATTATCATTTTAGAGATGCTGCCAATGGTGGTGGCTACTATGATATGAGCAAATTATTTGAAGAAACTCTAGTTGATAGAAGACCTTCAAGAGCAGTTACTTTTGTTGATAACCATGACACTGAGCCAGGACAATCATTAGAATCTTGGGTTCAAGAATGGTTTAAACCCTCAGCTTATGCTTGCATAATGTTCAGAGATGTTGGAATTCCTTGTATCTTCTATGGAGATTACTACGGAATCCCTGAAAAAAATATTCCACCTATGAAAGAAATATTAGACAAATTCTTAATGTGTAGAAAATATTTAGCATATGGTGAAGAAAAAGATTATTTTGATGATCCAGATATTATTGGATGGACAAGATTCGGTGATTACTATCACCAAGATTCAGGAATGGCTGTTATCCTTTCAGATGGACCTGGTGGAAATAAACAAATGAATGTTGGTAAAAATTTAGCAAACTGCGTTCTTTATGATTGTACAGGAAACATTAAAGAACCTGTTTACGTTGATAAAGATGGTAACGGAATCTTCTACTGCAATGGTGGTAGCGTATCAGTTTGGATTAAAAAAGATAATATGTATAATTTATAAAAAAAAGAAAAGACTAGCATATGCTAGTCTTTTTAATATTTTAAATCAATTATTTGTTTCCTCTAACTGCTTTGTATTTGTTTAATGCGATTACACATTCAACTATCATTACAATACCAGCTATTGTAATCCATCTAAATCCTACACCAAATATGAATGCTAAGATTTGTACGAAAACCATTAATGCTCCTGCAACAATGCCTAGGATTAATGTTTTCTTATCTTCTTTATTAGCAAATGGTATACCTACAAAACATATTGTTGTATATCCAGCTAAAGCAACAAGATATAAAATAACAAATGTTCTATATCCACCGCTAACAGCCATAGCAAATTGTACTAGTGGATTTCCTAATGACATTAATTCAATTACTAATGCAATAGCTCCTAAAATTCCTAGTACGATGAATGAAGTTTTAAGATCTGCAAAGATTTTCTTTAATCCTTCTTCTGTGTTTGGTCCAGTAAATCCTTGGAAAAATTGATTTCCTTGTGGTGCACCTTGTGGTTGTTGTGGTGCTTGGTATTGTTGATATTGTTGTTGATTGTTGTTTTCTTCCATAACTTTTTATCTCCTTTAAAATTTATACGTCTTGAATTATACCACTTCAATTTGTTATTTGCTAGTATTTTTTATATTTTTTTACACTTTTTTATAACTCAGCTGCGCCAACGATTCCAGCGTCATTTTTTAATTGGCCTACTAGTAATTTATATTTAGTTTGTTTATTAAACAAATATTTTTCAACTTGTTTTTTTAACTTTGGCATGAATATATCATCATAATATGAAAAGCTTCCACCAAAAGCTATAGCCTCTGGTTCAAATATATTTATTAAGTTTGCTACTCCTACAGCAACATTTTCTATATACTCATCAATAAAAATTTTTACATTTTCACTTTCAATATTCTTTCTAATATATTGCTGCACTTCCTCTGCTATACAGTCTTTAGGTAAATCAAATGCTTTTATAGCTCTTTCTCTAAATCTTTTTATTGAAGCAAAAGTTTCGAAGCATCCTCTATTTCCGCAGTTGCATCGCTCACCATTTTTATCAATTATCATATGGCCTAGCTCAAAGCCGGTATTCAATTTTGGTGTTAATAATTTGTTTTTTAGGAACACTGCACTTCCTACACCTGTTCCTAGGCATAAGTAAATGCAATCTTCATATCCCCTTAACACTCCATATTTTTTCTCTGCTAATCCAGAACATTTTCCATCATTTTTTACTTTAATAGTTGTGTTGTATGTTTTTTTCAACTCATCTACTATATTAAAATCTTTAATTTTCATATTTACTAGATTTCTTAAATTAGTTGCTGATGGATTACCTGGAGTTGCGATTCCAATTTTAGAAATATCACTTTTTGTATAATTGTTTTTCTTTAATAAATTATCAATTTCTGAGGTTATAGTTGCAATGATAATTTCTTCTGCTCTTTCTTCTGTTTCCGCAACTTCTCCTAAATAAATATCTTTTTCTTCTTTATCTATTATCTTACCTTCTTCATTGACAATTCCGGCGGCTATATGGCTTCCACCTATATCAATTCCTATTTTCATCTATCCTCCTAGTCTAACAACATAAATATAGATATTAATAATATTGTAAAGTTTGAAACTGCTAGGTAGGCTCCTATTGGTAGATCAGGAACTTTCTTTCCTTGGTATTTAGCTGATTTATCTCCAACCTTCTTTATGATAATTCTGAAGAATACCATAAACAAAGTCATTATAACTGAAATAATTACTGAAATTTCTTGAGTAAATAATCCCATAATTGCGCAAATCAATGCTACATTTATTGGATAATCTCTCTTCTTGTTTTTCTTCTTTTGAGTAAGGCTTGCTACTAACAATAATGATATCGCAATTAAATAGATGATTAATCTATTTAAGTTTAATTGTTGATGCATAAAGTAACATGTAATGTAATCCATAGCAATTCTAATTATAGAGATAACTATTCCATAATTGATTACTCTTGATGAAATAATAAAACTGTTGAAGTCTTGTACTAATATGAAGTATAAGAACACTAAGTATAATTCAGAAACAAACAACTCGCAAAAGTTTGTAACTGATGCTGTAGTTGCTGTTATTCCAAAAGCTTTTGCCAATAATAAAGTTATGATTCCAAATAGCATTTCTACGACAAACTTTTTGAAAACTAAAGGTTTACCGCAGTGTTTGCATTTTCCATTATAAATAAGGTGACTTATAATAGGAATGCATTCTGACCATTCAAAATCATGATTACATTTATGGCATTTTATCTTTCCACTAAATATTTTCTTTTTTGCTGAAATTCTATATCCTATCTCTTCTACTAGACTTCCAACAAAACAACCTATAATGAATATAATTATATGTAATCCAATATCCATTTGTTGTATTTCTCCTTCGTATTTTATTCTTTAAACTTATGCGTTATTTTCTGCAGGTTTATTCTCTTCTACTGTGTTAACTGTTTCTATAGTGTTGCTTTCGTTATTAACAAAAACTTTCTTGTTAACTGCTAAAGCAATTATTACTCCAGCAATTAATAACAAAACTAAGATTGCTATTATTAATGAAATTAAAGATACTCCTCTTTCGTTTTTCATTTAAAATCCCCCTTTTGTTCTATCGTCATAATCTCTATTTCTTCTTTGCTTGTTTTCTTGTTCCTTTGCTTGCTCTGCTTGCATTTCTTCATATGCATCATAGTCAGCCTTAGTGAAACAATACTCATTAGTTAAGTCTTCAACCAAGTCAGCATTTCTTTCTAGTAGATTAATAACTTCTTCTTGTTGCTTTGTCATCTTTGTATTTACTTCTTTATCTTTTGCATCTTTTAATCTGATATTTAGATTTCCTAAAATAGGAATAAAGTGCGTGTCTTCCTCTATTTTCTTTTTCATTTTAGGATCAATCTCTACTGCTAAATTAGCATAGTGAATAGCTAATTGATAATTCTTTTGGAATATTTTTGTTTTTGCTAAATAGTAATATGCATATGCTACTGTTCTATCGTCGTCATCATTTAAGCAGTCCATGAAATACTTTTCAGCTGTTTCATAATCTTTAAATATAATGCTAATCTCACCTAGGTTAAGATTTGAAATTCCTGTTAATCCATTTAATGTCGCTGCTTTTTGATAATTATCTTTCGCATTTTGGAAATCATTTAATCTTGTATAATTCATTCCTAAATAGAAATATATATCATAAGCAGTTGGATTGTATTCTAGTGCATGGTTTAAAACCATAACTGCTTCCTTGAATTTTTCTGTATCATAAAAAATCTGTGCTAATTGTAAGTTTCCTTCTAAATAACCTGGATCTTCATTTAATAAACTTGATAATGTTGCTATCGCTTGATTAGGTTTCTTTAGTTTAACTTGGATATCTGCTAACTTACAGTAATTTTCTTTATTAGTTTTGTTTAGTTCTATAAGTTTTAGATATTCTATTTCCTGTTTTTCTAATTCATTGTTTTCGCCATAATATTTTGCTAATCTGCTATGTGCCCAATAGTTGTTGTTATCTCTTTCAATTATTGAAAAATAAAAATCTTGGCGATTTTCTGGCTTTGTAATTTTTTCTCTTAATATGTAATTTATATATATATTCTTTTCTTCTAATAAGAATATTGTTAAAGGAATCACAACTCCAAACAAATATATAATTAAGTATACTGGAACGCTTGGCTCTTGATTAGCTATTATAAAAACAAAGTCAATAAAAGCTCCAATAACTTCGATTATTAGAGTGAAAAGGTAATTATTAAATTTAGATAGTACAGCTTTTACAAATGTAAACACCAAAAAGCTTAATATTATAACTGTTGTAATAATTAAAAAAACCATATTTCTCCTTATTGCTGGCAAAATTATATAATAATAAAAAATGTTTGTAAACAACTTTTTTTATTAGAAAAATTCAAAATTTGTATTGACAAAACTTTTTTGTCATACTATAATAACGATTGTCACGCAGATATGGCGGAACTGGTAGACGCACAGGACTTAAAATCCTGCGGTAGCGATACCGTCCCGGTTCGATTCCGGGTATCTGCACCAAACTTGAGAGATCTTCGGATCTCTCTTTTTTGTTATCTCTTTCCCCCTTCAACCTTTCAAATCATTGCTAATAGTGCTGTTTTGTGCTATAATATCTAACATTGATACTTATCAACAAAACATTTCAGATAATAGGAGGAACGTATCATGATTATTGCAACTAAGCGTGGTGACATTTTAAACAATTGTGAACGGCGGATAGTTTTCGCTATCAATACCGAAGGTATCACAAGTGACATTTGGGCAGGTTTGATTGCACGGAGGTATTGGCCTGAACTTGCAAAGACTGGACCAACCAAGCTGGGTACAGTCCTTACCAAGGAAGTTGAAGGTATTCAATTCTTTGCAATCTGCTGTTACTCTACACGGTATGGCTGGTTTGATCAAGAGGGAATTATCAACAAATGCTTTGATTCTATCCCTGGAGATGAACCTGTAGCATCTGTAGCAATTGGAACTGACTACTTCGACATTCATAGCGGAGCAAACATTGATTTAATCCAAGCTGGAATGCAGACCTCTGAAAAAAAGATAATTCTTTATTATCCACGAGGTTAAGCTGACACATTTTATCGTTAGCGCAGAAAAGAGAGATTTAACAATCTCTCTTTTTTGTTGCTTTTCTTCTCTATTCTTGCTATAATCCTCGTGAAAAATTAAAAATTAATATAGAGGTGTTTATGAAAAGTTTTATAAGAAATATTCCAAACATTCTTACTGTTAGTAGATTCTTTTTTATACCTTTCATTTTTGGAGCAATCTTAAACCAACAATGGTTAACCTCTGCAATTTTATTAACAATCTCTGGTTTAACAGATGTTTTAGATGGAATAATTGCAAGAAAGTTTAACTTTGTTTCAAACTTTGGAAAGCTAATTGATCCATTGGCAGATAAAGCAAATCAATTATTTACATTAATAGCTTTAGCTTATATCAACATTATTCCATGGTGGATTTTAATAGTTGTTTTTTCAAAAGAATTATTAATGGTTGCTGGAGCAGCTTTCTTATTTGGAAAAAAATTGGTTGTTTCAAGTAGATGGTTTGGTAAGCTTTCAACTGTACTATTTTATTTAGCAATTGTTTCATCTTTGGCAATTCACTTCTTTAATATCAGTTTCCAATTTGACATTTACATTTATTATGTTGCACTTGCTTGTACCGTTCTTTCATTAATTATGTATGGAAGAGAATTTTTCTTAAAAGGTTATTTAGCAAAAGACGACTTAACAGCTGAAGATACTACTATTACTGAGAAACCAACTAAAGAAGATAAAATTGAAGCTAAGTACAATCGAGCTAATAACAAAGCAAAAAAATTAGAGAAAAAGAAGAAAAAATTAGAGAAACAATTAAAGGATGTTCAATAATTGTTACAAATTCTTAATAAAAAAAATCGCAAAAACCCTTGCTATTTATTAAGATTTCTTGTAAATATATTAAAGACTTACAAAAAGTCTCACACTTTTTATTACTTTAGGAGGTAATTAATAATGAACAAATCTGAATTAATCGCAGCAATGGCTGCTAAAACAGGAGAAACAAAGAAAGACGCTGAAATAGCATTAGACGCTATTCTTGCTGCTATTACTGCTAGCTTAAAGAAAGGTGACAAAGTTCAATTAGTTGGATTTGGTTCTTTCGAAGTAAAGAAGAGAGCTGCTAGAAAAGGAAGAAATCCTCAAACTAAGGAAGAAATCAAAATTCCTGCATCAAAAGCACCTGTATTCAAAGCTGGTAAAGCATTAAAAGATGTAGTAAATCACAAATAATTTGTTTATTATATTTTAAAAAGGGAGTGGTTAAGCCACTTCTTTTTTTGTCCAAAATCGCCCGAAACACTTGTATTTTTTGCCATTTTGTAAGATAATAGAAGTGTACGAGTATGTATAGGGAAAGGAACCTACTATGCTTAAAATATTGGATAAATTTTTAAATGCACTTAAAACAGATAGAAATACATTTTTCACTTATGTTCTATCTTTATTAACTGTGTATTTTTTAGTAGATCGTTTAATTGAATTTGCATTTATTGTATTTACAGGCGTTGCATATTATTATTGGAGTCCAATAATGTACACTATCGCCCTAGCTTGCTGTGTATTTACATTTGCCTTTGCAATGAAAGCAAAGTTTGTAAAAGTAGATCAAGATAAAGTTAAATGGTTTAATAGATTTGTAATTGAATTTTACATTTTAGTAATCTTAATGTTTACTGAAGGTATTAACAAATTGCTTTGGATGGGATTCATCTCTGTTCCAAACTTCACAGGTATCGTTCAAAACTTTGGATTCTTAATTAGTCCAGCATTTGGTTCATTAGCATTGATGCTTCCTCTACTTACTGGAGGTACAATCTTCAAGAAATTATTCTTAGATGTTAATGATACTAGAAAAGTTTTTGAAGGTATTTATGATTATAAAGGAATCGACTTAAGTTCTTCTCCAAAAGATGCCGGAAACTTCTCTAACGAATTGTTCCTTGGTATTGAAAAAGAATATGGAACTAAAGTTAAACTTGCTGAAATCAGAAGATATGAATCAACACTTGTAGTTGGTGTTTCTGGTGCAGGTAAAACAACATTAGTATTTGAACCTTGGATTGCTCAAGATTTATACAAGAAATATTTCTACAGAGAAACAGCTAAAAGTATGGCTAACGCAGCTTTACGTACTGGAATTGCAACATTAAATGCTCCATATGATAATGACTATATTAATAACAATTTCTCATTAAATATGATTCTTCCAGTTGAATCTAAGGCTAAAGCATATTCAGCATACTTCAAGAAATTAATCATGAATCAATCTGGATCAGATTTCACATATAGAGACTTAGGTTTAACTTACATTGCTCCAGATGATGAAACAATTGAGAAAATGAAAAAGGTTTGTGCTGCACATGGTATTGGATACTACTTATTTGATCCTAACAGTTCAGACTCTATCGGATTAAATCCATTTTCATTTACTTCTCCTCTACAATCAGCAACAGCTATATCTACAATCTTAGGTGGATTCTATGCTAGTGCTGCAGGAGGATTAAATTACAAAGAAAACTTAGCTAATCAAATCATTGAAAACTTAGCTATATTATTAAAAGTTGTTTATCCTAAGTTAAACGCAGGTAAATTACCTAACTTAAATGATATGTATAAATTATTAAACAACTTTGATGTTGTTGAAAAAATGTGTAGAATTCTTGAAGAAGATGAAGTTCTTTCAAAAGAATATGAGAATCAAATTCAATACTTCAAAAAGAACTTCTACGAAAAGAGCAATGGTAAGGAAGAAATGAAGAAATTAGTTTCTATTCCTCTAGCTCAACTTGATACATTATTAAGATATCCAGGAATTAAACGTATTTTATGTAATAGAGAAAACAATATTAACTTTGACAAAGCTATTGAAAATGGAGATGTTTGCTTAGTTTGTACAAGACGTGGTGATTTAGGAGAAACAGCTCATAAAGCATTTGGTTTATTCTTCTTACTATTAATGCAATACTCTATTTTAAGAAGACCTGGTAACGAAAAATCACGTATCCCTCACTTCTTATATGTTGATGAATTCGCTGATTTCGTATGCCCTGCTACAGAGTTAATATTTACTACTTATAGAAAATATAGAATTGGTACAGTTATTTCTGTACAAAACTTATCTCAATTAAGAGGTAAGAGCCAATTAGTAAGTACAGGAACTGATGTTACTACTACTGGTGATTATGATAAAATTGGTGACACAATCTTAGCAAACTGTTCAAATAAACTTGTATTTGGTGGCGGCTCTCCAGAAGATGCTGTTTACTGGGAAAAAGAAATTGGACAAGTTAAGAAATGGTGGATTACTGATAATGATTACGATAAAGCTAAAGATGCTTATGCTCCTAAAGCTAACGTAGCATATAGATGGGGTCCAAAACAATTTGCCGGAACAATTACTGGTGCTAAATTCAAGAGAGTTACTTACAAGCTTAAAGATTCTGGTGGTAAGATCGATAATGGTCAAGCAGACTTAGACTTTATGCCAGCTAAATACTTAGACAAGCAAAAAATTAAAACATACAATTTCACAAGTTATTCAAATGGTATTGCAAACAATAAAGAAACAGATAAATACAATGACACAATGTACAATAAATTTGGAAACACTGCTCATAGAAGAACAGAAAAAGCAGTATTTAGTGGTGATAACTCTGATGGACCAATTCACACAGATCCAACAAACTTATCAATCAAGCCTGATGCAAATGATGCAATCTACACTCCAGGACAACGTAGAAACAACAATAAGAAAGCATCTTCATCAAACAACAACGAATCAGAAGAATAATAATAAAAGACGAGTATCTATTACTCGTCTTTTTTGTTTCTAAAATACCTTACTATATCCTCTACAGCAATAAATCCTTTTGAGTCTTCCCTTGGTATCTTCTCCCCAAGTTCTTTTTCAAGTTTGATATTTATCGAAATAGTATCTAAAGAATCTGCTCTTAAATCTTCGTAGATTTTACTTTGTAATTCAATTTCAGAAACATCTTTCTTCAAGACTTCTGAAATTATTCTTTTTATTCTGTCTTCAATTGATTTCTTTTCACTACCAGCTTTTTCATCAACCTTATCATTTTCTACTCTAAAGTCTCTTATTAATTTTTGTGTTTTTGTTCTTGGAAGTGGTTCAGTTGTGAATTTAACTTCTTTTATTTGTTTAAAGTCTGGTAATGTACTATTTAAAGCGTCTATTTTAGCTTTTAAGGCATTTTCATCACTATCACAGTAAACTATTGCTTTAACTCTGTTAACCTCACCATAAACTAAAGATTCTTTAATTTCATCTATCTCATTAAGCTGCTCTTCTATCTGCTCTGGAAATACTTTTTGACCGTTATCTAGAACAATCATATTTTTATTTCTTCCAACGACGAATAAGTAGCCGTCTTCATCAACAGTACCCACATCGCCTGTGTGCAAGAATCCATCTTTATCTATTGCACCTGCAAAGTTTGAATCTGATTTTACAATTATCTCCCCTGCACCATTCTCATCTTTGTCGATAAGTTTTAATTCAATTCCATCTAAAACTTTTCCAACAGATCCCGCTTTATTTTCTGATAATGTTTCTAAAGCAATTGCAGAAGATGTTTCTGTCAAACCATAACCTTGTAAAATTTGAATTCCTAGTTCTTTAAACTTATTTAATGTGTCCATTTTTAATGGTGCGCCTGCCGAGAATAAAAACTTAATATTCTCAACAATTACTTTTTGCTTGTCTTCATCTAGAGCTTTAATTTCTTCAAACAACACTTCATATAGTGCTGGAACACCACCAACATAAGTCACTTTCTTTTCAAACATTGTTTTCGCAAGTTCATTTACATCATTGCAGAACACTCTCTTTGCTCCGCCTTTGATTGATAGTAATAAATCAAACAATCCTTCTAATACGTGATTGTATGGTAAGACTGAAACAACCACATCTTCACTTGTGAAATTATATTTTTCACTTGTCATCTTTAGATTGTTGAACACATTTTTATTAGTTAGTTCAACTTTCTTTGGCTTAGAAGTTGTTCCTGAAGTATAGAAAACAAATCCACCTTCATCACTTACTTCTAATTCAGAACCTTCTTCAAGTATCGAATCAAGTTCATCTAAGCATACTTTCTTTACTCTATCGCCCACTAAATCTAAATATTGTTTCGAACAATAGATTACTTCAATTTTGCTATCGTTAATAATATTTTCTAATTCTTCTTTAGTTGAATCTTTATCAATTAAAACAACTTTACTTACCATGCTTGCAGCAAGTATTGCCACCTCTGCTTCTGCTCTATTTTCAGAAATTACTCCGCATGTTTTGTTTAAGTTATTCTTTAAGATATAGTTTCCAAACCCATATACTTTTTTAGCAAACTCTTCATAAGTTAAGCCTTCATACAAATATGCATCTTTGTATTTTTCAGGAACAAATTCAACTAATTCTTTTGTGTTCCTGGGACAGTCACTTTCAGCTTTTTCACTCTTGTTAGCTTTTTCTAATACTTTAACTTCTCCAGTTGTTCCGTCTAATCTTACTAAATCACCTGTTTCAACAGTGTTTATAAGATTAGTAATTCCAACTACAGCTGGTATTCCAAGTTCTCTTGAAACAATTGCTGAGTGAGATAATAAACTTCCTCTCTCAACTAGAATTCCACTACTTGATGGGAACAACATTATCCATCCTGGATCAGTATATTCAGCAATTAAAACTTCACCTTGTTCTATCTTAGCATTTGCTGGATTATGAATAACTCTTGCTCTGCCAACAACTATTCCAGGTGATGCTCCTATTCCTTTTAGTTCAGCTAATGCTTTTTTATTGTTTGTTTCTTCTTTTGTATTCTCTTCTTTATTGGTTGGATTTAATTCTATAACTTTTATTGAGTCATGTTTAAAGTCGTTTCCAACATTAACAGCACCACGTGTATAGAATCTTTCATCTGGATTCACTTCGTGGTATTTTGCATATTGTTCTTTTCTAATAGCAATCAAATCCTTTAAGTTATTTGTTGTTGACTTACCATTGATATAGAACAATATTTCATCAACTTCTAAATAGAATATATCTCTCTTATCATCGATAACATTCATAGAAGTTAAAATAAATCCTATTCTTAAGAACAATTCTCTTACTCTTCCGAATAATCTTGTTCTTTCAAATCTTAAGTTTTCTCTGTTCTTAACTGTATATCTTGCATTCTTTAGGATGAACTTGAACTTTCTCTTATGCATTGGATGAAGCATTAATGCTTTTCTTACCTTTGCTTCCGCCTCTCTTCTATTCTTCTCTGTATCAATGTCTACTACATTTCCCGCTTTCATTCTAACGGCAAATGCTGCAATTGAATGATATAAACTTCTTGGATTATCTTTTAAAGTTTCTGTTTCAAGTTTTAATTCTTGTAAGCATCTATCCGAGAATTTTTCTAAGTATTCATTTATCTTTTTATTGAACTCTTCATACTTAGGCAATTCTTTTTTGATATATAAAACATCATCATTTCCTAATAATTCAATCAATTCATCATTGTCTTTTGCAATCCTTGCCAACTCTTTAATTCTCTTAGCAGGCTCTGCACTTATGATTCCACCTTCGTCAGTTAATAAGTCATTATGTATTAAGTTGCTTTCTTCTTTAAATAGTTTTGCGCATTCGCTCTTTAATTGACCATAGAAAATCATAGCCATAAAATCATTAACTAATGGCGCATCCCATTTATGAAGTAGCTTGCTTTCAAGCTCATAATAATAATCATAAAGCTCATATAAACTCATACTGTTTATATCTTTATCTTCTAATGCATCGTTTAATCTAACATAAAATCTTTTAGTCATTTTTCTAAGTTTCATAAATCCACCTAGTAGGCCAAAGTATGTATGCACTAGTCCCATTTTATCTTTAAATGTTTGTTGTGGTACAGGAAATAAACTATCTGGAAGACTTTCCTTTACTCCCATCATTGATTCCATGAATTTCTTATTGCTTCCTAGTCCAGGAAACATTGTTAGTATTCCGTACCAACCATATAAGTTGTAGTAAACTCTACCATCTATCAATGCCAACATGTTCTTAAACATTTGCGCATTCATATCTAACTTTTCTTGTTTAACTTTGAATATCTTACAAAGCTCAATATAAACATTTTCATAAACATTTCTAATAAATGAGAATGTTAATGGCGTTGTAATTCCACCATAGCTTTCAACAATATTACTATTATCAAAAACATTTAATTTTTCATTTTCTCCATTTTTGTTTCCAAGTGTTGTGATAGGTCTTGATTGTAGTAAGTACAACTTACCATCTTCTATCGCCCACTCTATATCTTGGTATCTTCCGAAGAATTGGCCAGCGTTATAAACTAAATCTCTTACAGCTAAAATCTCTTTGCTGTCTAAGATTTGTTTCTTCTTTAATTCATCAGCAACCTTTTCTTCTTTTACTTCGTCGTTAACAAGTTTGTGATAGTAATCTTTTGTAGCAATTTTCTTAGAAATCTTATCGCCAGAAATAGTATATGTATCAGCAGTTGCAATACCATCAACTAATCCGCTTCCTAGTCCCCAAACTGCAGAAACAACAATTTCTTTCATGTTTGAAGTAATTGGGTTTACACCAAATGCAACTCCAGCTTTTTCAGAGTTAACCATTTTTTGAACAATTGCTGCTGGTACAGTTACTTCATTAATGTTGTTTTCTTCCTTATATGCTGTAACTCTGTCAGAAAAACCTGACATATAAACATCTTTTACTCTTGCAATTACATCTTGTTTCTTAACATACAAGAATGTATCAAATTGGCCAGCAAAAGAATTAGCATTAGAATCTTCACTTGCTGCTGAAGATCTAATTGCAAAATATGTATCGTCAGAAAAATCGTTTAACTTTACTTTAATCTCTTCGATTGCTTCTGGTTTTATTTCTTTTTTTTCTAGATCAAATCCTTCAAAAGTTACGCAAAACCAATCAGGAATATTGTCTATTGCTCTACCTATCTTAGCTAAAGCAGTAGCCTTTCCTCCCATTTTGCTATACTCTTTACTATTCTTTTCAAATACAAACTTCATATTTATTCCTCATTTAAAAAGATTTTCTTCTGTATCTTAAATGCAAATTACTGATAAGCAAATAATCATAACAAATGCATCTCCTAAATATTCAACGCATTTTGCTAACTTTCTTGTTTTCTTTGCTACAAAGCAAACATTAATTGCAATCAACATTGCATATATTACTGATAAAACAATCTTTGCAATGTCGTTACCTGTATTTAATTTGCTAGGTAATAGAATTCTAGAAACGAGTAGCAACAATTCTAAAATACTTATTAATATTGTTGCTCTTGGAATTCCTAAAACAGCTGTGTATGTTTTTACACCCTTTTCTTCATCTTCTTTACATCTCATTTTTCTAGCAATTTCAATTATCCAAGAAACAAAGTATACCATTGCTAGTAATGGCCAGATGTTAGCAAATGTTAATCCTACAAAACTTGATAAGTATAAGATTAATAATGGTAACATGATTTCATCAAGTAAAACTTCGATTAGGATGTGTTTATCTATGAATTTCTTTATAAAGAAACTCTTAGTCATTAATAAGAAGAATACCCATACAAGTGCTAAATACTTTAATCCTGCAATATTAAATATGCATGTTAAAGTAATTTGAATTCCTGCACATATGAATAACAAAACTCTTAATTCTTTTAATTTTATTAATCCTCTAGGTACTGGTCTATATGGTCTATACTTAGCATCTTCTGCATAGTCTTTAAATTCATCTACAATTCTTGCCATCAAGAATTGCGCTATTGCAACTACAAACATTACCACAAAAACACCAATATTAACTGTTTTATCAAGTAATGTGTTTAAGTTTTTGTTAAAGAAAAATGTAGCCCATGTAAGACAAAAAATATATACTGAAAATACTGCTAATGGAAATCTTTCTTTTTGGTATGTGTTCCATCTTTGAAAGAAGTTATAATTAGCTTCTTTCTTTTTCTTCTCTTCTAATTCTTCGCTAGTCATCTTAACTCCTTAAATCATTTTCATTAATGTGTTGTAATCAACCTTTGTAGAATGTCTTTTATCAACCGGAATCTTTTTAACAAATTTAACTTCATCTATTTTCTTAAAACGAATTGCATTTATTAAAACATCTATTTTTGCTTTTTCAAAAGCGCCTTCTTCTAAAACAAGAATTAATTTTTCATCTTTTTCAACTACAGCAATCTTTCCTAGCTTAAATCTTGCATGTAGTGCCGCTTCAATATCGAAATATGGATTCTTAACTCTTCCTCTAAGCCATAATCTGCCTGTTTCATCTATTATTCCTAAATCTCCAGTTCTATGATAGATTGTTCCATCTACTGCAAATTTATTTTCCTTGTCTCCATATCCTCCAACATAACCTTTTAAAACATTGTCTCCAGTAACTACGATTTCCCCAACATCCTCAGTTTGCATGTTAATAAATTCTTCTGTAGTTAATGGTCCTATTGTCTTCTCTTTAGAACTAATAATTTTGCAATCAGTTACTCCAACTATCTTTCCTGCAAGTATACCATTGCCTTTCATTGTCTTTTCTATATCTTCTTCATCTAAATTTGTTACATCTTGCTCTGCAATTGGCTCAGCTTCTGTTGATCCATATAAAGTAACAATCTTGCTGTTTGGAAAAACTGTTTTTAATTCATTAATAAAATCAACAAATACAGCTCCTCCGCCTGTAAAAATCTTTTTTACATTACCTAGCACTATACTGTTTTCCTGGCAGTAATTAGTTATTACCTTTAATAAACCTGGTGCTGCCATGATTCTATTTAGTTTATTATCTTCAATTTGTTTTACTATTCTTTTAGCCTTTGAACTTCCTAAATCAGAGAAGTTTGCATTAGCTATAACTGTTGTAATCTGTGAACTTATATTTGATAGTGTAAAGATTGGAACTGTCGAAAGTTCAACATCTTCACTTGCATAATCTAAACAATTCTCTAAAATATTTGCTTGTGTTAATAAGAATTCATGGCTACGTGCAGCTATTTTAGGCTTGCCTGTTGTTCCACTTGTATATGTGATAATTGCATCTGATTTGCTTTCTACTTCTTCAATTGATAGTTCTCCATCAACCTTCTCTAACTTATCAATTACATTTGCATTTATCTTAATATCTAATTTTTTTAAATTTGAATTTATATTCGAATACAATAAATACTTTGTAATTCCAATTAAACCATCAACATTTGCAAATTCATTTTTCTTCATGCCATTTTTAATAAATCCTGCGTCCATGAAACATGGAACAGCACCTATTGTCCATAAAGAAATCAAAGTCACGTATAAGTTGATTGACATCGGAACAAGTACTAACACCTTACTTTCCTTCTTTATTCCTTTTGAAAGCAAGTATTTCTTAAATTCTTTGACTTTATCATATAAATCCTTATAAGTTATTTGCTTGCCATCTTGCACCAAACAAATTTTATCAGGATTATTTTTATAGTTTTGAATTAATTTAAAAGCCAAATTATTCATCTATAAATCCTTTCCAAATAAAACATATTCTCTCATAGTTTGAGTTCCATTACGTTCTGCTAATTTTTGTGAAGTATTATCTTTATACATAAATGCATAAATCCAATCTTCAAATCCTTTTTCTAAGGCTTTCTTTGCGATTATTCTGTTCATTACATTTCCAATTGCCATATCTTCATATTCCGGTAAAACAGCAACTGTCTTTAGAATTAAAGTACTTATCTTTCCTTTTGTTTGCATCTCATTGAAATCCGGAATTGCAAATAAGAACCCTATTTCTTTTCCTTCTTTTTCAGCAATCAAGATCAAATCATCATCTACCATTTCAATAAATGGTGTATACTGTGCGATAAAGTTATCTTCATCGATCGGTGTATAGAATGGATTTCTGCAAAAGCTTTGCACAGAAACATTGTATATCTTCTTTAACTCTTCTATAGCTTTAGTCTTTTCAAACTTTCTAATTACTATGTTTTCGTCAGATAATCTTTTTTCAATTTCATCTAAAATTTCATTATCAAAGTAATCTTTTACTTTTCCCTTAGTTGATGTGTATTCATCTATTTCTTTGAATCCTGCAGCCTCAAAAAGAGCATTATAGTCAGCAGGGCTAACCTTTTCCATAACAAATGGCGCATCTCCATTTGACCACTTTAAGCTTCTGTATTGTTTCCATGTGTTGCCGTTCATTGGAGCGACAATTTGTTTTACGCCTTTTTCTTTCAATATACGTTCGCATTCTTCCAAAAGCTTAGTTCCAGCCTCATTATCGCTTATTGTTAGTTCTCCAATTGTTCCTATTCTTTGGCCATTTACTTCTGGTGTTCCTACATAGAAACACGTAGCCTCCGCTAAAACATTTTCATCTTCAACTAATTTAATTTCAACATTTTGTTTTTCTTCAATTTTAAATTCCATAAAATATAATTCCTGATTCTAAAAATTGTATTATTCCTAGTAATCCAACAAATATAGCAACGATCTTTAAATGTAAGTATCCGTTCTTTACTGAAATCTCTTCTACTTCCTCATTTCTCTTGCTATATGCTATTGCTAATACACTTCCTAATAAAGCTACAACCATGCAGATTAATATCTTCCAATCAAGTACATAACTTAATGCAAATCTTTGAATTAATAATCCTGGTATAAATACGAATACTAATCCTTTTGTAAATGCTAGTAATCCAGATTTAACACATGAACATCCACGCTGAAATTTGAATCTAACATAGCTGTTGATAGCTAAATGCATTGCATATGTTGTTACATAAGTCATGTATATTTGTTCTCTTTGACCTATGATCGAAACAATTAAACATATTGCCAAACCAATAATTACGTTTGTTTCTACTATTCTTACATCGTACTTGTTGTGTCTTTCTTTTGCATTAGGTAATGGGAATGTCATGACTGTTAATAATAGTAGTAATGGTGGAATTAATGCGTACCACCAATATAAAACTATTGTTAAATATCCAACTACAATTGCTTCTGCAATTGCCATCTTACTGAACACTTTAACTTTGCTGATTATAAATACGATTAATATTAACGCAAAAACTATTAGCAAGTTAATTCTTAATTCCTCAGTTGTTAACGACATTAAATGTCTAACAAATGCAAATGCTGCAAGTGGTATCAATAAGTTGTCACTTCCATTACTTGAAATCATTTCAACTAAAGCAATAATAAATCCAACTATTAATGAAATGTGTAAAACGCTTTCTCTTGCTACTTCTGTAAATAATAACAATGGTACTAATGTTGCCATGAATGCTACGCAGAAGAATGCAAAACTTCCTTCTAGTGATTTTTTGTCTTCTGTTGCTTCTGCTAATTGTTTCTTTCCATATATCTTTCCAATTAAAGCGGCTGTGCTATCTGCAAATGTTAGAATTAGAATTGGAATACTATATAAAACTTTATCGCCTTTTGATAAGTAGAACACTAGCAATACAGCAATAATATAAAAGAACTCCCCTAGTGATTTTCTCTTAACTCCATATAGTACTGTTCCAAATGGTGTTTTATCTTTTAACTTTCTTATAATGTACAAGAAAACAAATGCTATAGCAGCTAAAACTACTGCAGACCACACATTTTTAAATAGATATGGCAATGCTAACATTGATAATCCCATCGCCATATGAAAACCTTTTCTTCTTGTTTCAGGTTTTAATTTCAATATCTTTTCTAGTACTGTAATAACTAACATGCAAGCTACTAGAATTAGTGAAATTATCCCTATTCCCTGCCACTCAATTATCATTTAACTTCCTCCACAATAAATTTGCTATAGAAGAATGCTTTATCCTCAGCTAATAATTGTTTTGATAATTCTTCTTTATATTCTATTTTATCTATAGTTCTTGATGCTTGTTTATCTGAAAGCATATTCCAGTATGCTATTCTCGAACCCTTTGGTGCTTTAGTTAAAATTACATTAACTATTTGGCACATATCTTCTTCACTCATGTATTCGAAAATATCACTCAAGTTACATTTATCTATTTTCTTAATATCATTTCTATTTATAAATGTTTCTACTGTTTCTTTCAAAACAACCAATTTATCTAGTCTTGATTTAATTGTTTCAAAGTTCTCTTTTCTATAAGCAACTGGTAATGCATTGTCATATCTGCAATTGATGATGTATTGTAGGTACGAGTTTTCTGATGTGTCTAGCTCAGTAATTGCATATTTTGTTCTTTCTAATATGTGCTCTGCAACGTTTACATTAACGTATCTAAAGAATGCTTTATCTCTTCCTAGTTTGCCCATAACTTTTCTTGAGAAGAACATTTTAAACAATACTCTCCATCTTCTGTTGTTCCAAACTTTATCGTAAAACTCGTATCTCTCTTCTTTACTCTTCTTTTGAAGTAATCTATCTCTAGTTTTTCTACTATGAATTAATGGCAATACTTTGTTTCCAAAAATGTGAAAGTAGTTTTCAAACTTACCACAGTGAATTATGCCTCTTTTGATATAGTCTCTATGGCTTTCAAAATATTCTCTAGCTTTTTTAGGAATCTTTCCTTTAATCTTTTCAAAGATTTCATTTCTATCTTCACAATCAGACACGCCAATAAATTGCATACATTCTTCATATTCTAAATACTTGTATGCAGCTATTTTCAATTGAACACAAAAGATTTGCTCTTCATTTAAATCGATTGCATATACTTTATTTGGATTGCTAAGTAATAAACTAAATGCATTTTCTCCTGCTGAAGCAATACTTAAAACATCATCAGTCTCTTTAATATCTAGAGCTTTGATCAATATCTCAGCATCTTCCCAAACTTGTGCATAACGTATCAAATTAAATTCAGCATAATCTTCAACTTCACTTTTTATCATTTTGTTTTTTGCCATTTTTCATTCCTCTAAAAACTTAATTTCGCTTAGAATTTTCCATGATTATTATACCAAAGCAAGTTTGCTATATTATTAAAATATTAATACATTTTTGACTTGTATAAATACGCAAAAAAGCCGGACTAAGTCCGACTTTTAATAATGCTAACCTAAAAATTTAGCACTTACGTTATTAATTTTAAATTGAGTACCATTGCTTACAAATTCATATAATGATTTGTCTAGTGTTTCCTCATTTTGATCTAAATCAGTTGTATAATAATACTTCATTGCAGGTAATAAAGCTTTATTAACATATAACGCTTTAAATACTTCAGCCATATGCTTTTGATCTTCGCAAACAAATACTAATTGAGGAACTGATCTAAATCCTCCATCTCCTGGAGCAAATGCTTCATAGAAGTCTTTCCATAAAAGCATTCTTTCTAGTAATTTTTCTTCCCAGCCTTGGTTTCTTCTAACTATTTCATAAGCTATTGAAACTTCTGCTTTTCCTACTGTGAAATCAATTGCTGTGATTGGCTTAAATGTTTTTCCAATTCTCTTAGCTGTTAATTGTGGTTTTAAATGATATGCTTTGAATGTTTTAACCTTTCTCATATAAGCTATGATTAATTGGTTTCCAGCTAATTTCTTCTTCATCATTTCAACTGGCTTTGCATTGTCTGATGGTTGCCATTTACATTCAATTTCTCTTGAATTTAATAGGTATTTACCCATCTTTTCCATGCAATATACTCTATAAACACCATTTCCATCTGCTGATGTGAAATAATATCTAGTAATAATCTTATTCTTTAATAATTGTTCTAATTTCTTATTAAGTTTATCTTGATCCTTAACGTCATATTTGTAGTATTCTAATAATTGAAAAATTTGTCTTGATGTTAAGAATTCAAATTCATTGATTAACTCAAGAATTTTAAAATGCAATTCATTGATGTGTCCTATGTTGATTTTTTGAAGTATTTGATTCATTGAAACATATCCATCTTTTCCATCAAATACTTTTATTTCACCTT
>CAMKBC010000006.1 GCA_946410665.1 uncultured Clostridia bacterium
ATTTAAAATGTATTCTGCTGTTACTGGATAATGAACATCTGCAAGCATTGCATAGATTGTTAGTATATCGTCGCTTCTTTTTTGTATTAGTTTATAATCCAAGTATCCATCGTCTAAGAATTGTTTCATCAACTCTTCTGTTATAGCTCCTGTATTATAGTCATCTGGAGTACTATCTTTGTATATATCGTCCGTTGCTATAATATACATTATGTCTGCTTTGTCAGCATCCCTAATGATGTTGGCAAACAACAATTCTCTCTCGTTTAAATCAGCCTCTATGTGTGTTCTATTGTGGTTTATAATTGCTTTTCTGATAATCTCGTCATATTTGTCTTCTTCAACAAATTTTCTAATCATCCCATCTTTAAATAAAATCTCTGCACCTAATTCGCCATGGTTTACACCACTTTTTTGGTCGCTGAAAGTGTTGTATCTTCTAACTTGTTCAAATCTTCCGATATCATGAAGTAATCCTATTAACTCAGCTAATAGTCTATCTTCTTCATTTAGATTTAGATAGTTGGCTATCATTGTACTTCTTTCAACAACTCTTAATGAGTGCTTTTCTTTTCTCTCTATCTTATCTGAGTGATGATCGTAATTTGCTGTATATTTTAAAAATTCTTCTTTTGCTTTTTCTATGTCTATCATTTTAATCTCCGTATATCCCTATTTTTCTCATGTAATTTATATATCCACCGTCTATGTTACTCCAAACTTTAATCTCACGATCTAGCTCTTCTTTGTTAAGTTCTTTTCCTTCTAGTTTTTCATAACTTCTAGCAATACCATCTTTAAAATTTTCTGGACATCTTCCAATGATCCTTGCTAGGTCATTGTATTTGTTTCCAAATCCACCAAATCCGAAATCTATAATTGCTTTTACATTGTTGTCATCATCAAGAATAACATTGCTTGAGTTTAAATCTCCATGTACTAAACATTCAGCTTCGCTTGATTTATCTATTAAATCTTCTGTTTTCCAGAATTCATAATCTTCTTCACTTACGTGTACTCTAAGTAATTCTTCAATAAAATCATTTAAATCTAATCCGATATTAGCTGTAATATTGAATATCTCCGATTTATCATATTTTAAGTTGTGAAGTTCGTACATAAACTTTGCGATTTGTTCTGAAACTTTTTTAACATCGTTTTGGCTTAGTTCATTCATTACGTGTGCAATTGGTGTTCCTGGTATTTCTTTGTGAACACTAAATGGTCTTTCTTTATCATAATGTAATTCTAACTCGCATGTTTCAAAAGATGTTTTTCCATTTATGTATTTGCAAAATTCATAATCTTTTACGATTGTTCTTTCCCAGAAATCATCTCTTGGAAATCTAAAGTAGTAATTACCTTCTTGGCTGTAGGCTTTAAAAACAATGTTAGTCCAACCAGTTGTAATCATTTGAATGTCATCTATTTTTGTGATGTTTTTTTCTGATAAAACATTTCTAATTATCGAATCGAAATCTTCATCTAATTTAAAAAAGTCTTGCATTAATTATTCTCCGAATTCATTATAGTTTGTATTAACTCAATCATTCTATCTTCTGAATCTTGATCGTAGTTATTAGTAAAGACATAATCAAATTTATTCATCATATCTTCGTCTTTTACGACTGCATTATATTGTTCTTCTATTTCTTTTAATCTAACGTCTTCTTTATCTTTTGAAAGATGTCTTTCATAAATTCTTTCTTTTGCATCGTCTAGAGACTTTGGTAATATGTATATGGATACTAAATCGTTGCATAATCTCTTCCAGTCATCTAGTTGTGTGTAATGCATTTCAAACACTTTGTTTTCTTGTGATTCTACTTCATTTCTTAAATATGCATATTGACCATCAAAAACACCAAATCTGTAAAATATCTCACCTTTATTGTCTAACTCGTCTAGTTCTGCTGGCGTCATAAACAACCCAGTTACACCATTTATTTCGCCTTCTCTTGGCTCTCTAGTACGAATTGTTGTTAATTTGTTAAAGTTTAGTCGGTTACAGATTGCGTTCTTGTAGAACGATTTTCCTACCCCTGTAACCCCAAAAAGTGCTACTATCATAAGTCCCCTTTCGGCCCAAATTATATCATTTTTAAATATAAAAAGCAAAAATATTGACACTTGGCGATAAATGTGCTAATATATACTTTGTTATGACTTATGGGCCTGTAGCTCAGCTGGATAGAGCACCTGCCTTCTAAGCAGGTTGTCGGGGGTTCGACTCCCTCCAGACCCACCATAATAAAAAAGACTGGATTTCTCCAGTCTTTTTTTTTTTTTGCATTAATGCTCCATATCAGGTCTTCTGCAATTCTTTTCTATTTCCTTTAAACAACTCTTAATAAACTGTTCATTTCCTTCTGCATTTGCTGTATCTAATCCAATTACGTACTTTATTTCACCATTATCTTTTTCGCGCTTAAAAAACTTCTTTTTATCTACTTTATGAGTTGTCTTGTCTGTTGCTTGTTCTTCTATAAGTTTTACCTTTTCTAATACTTCCTTTGGAACTTCTTTTTTGTTTCTAAACGTCATTGCAAACGATGCACTTCCATCTTTTCGTGTTCCTACTACAAATACATATGAATAACCTAATCTAATTGCTTTTGCGTCAAATTCTTTTATGTCTTGATTGTTTGACATTGTGAATCTTTCTCTGTTTGAAAGTACTATGGTGTTTCGTCTAATAACTTGTAAATCTTTTTCATCGTAAAACCATTTCTTTATATAGCTCTTTTTTCCTTTAAACGTTTCCTTTGCAGAGTTTATTACGTAAGTAACTAAATCAGCTGATTTTTTAAATCTTGCCCCTGTTTTCTTAATCTTTTTAATTGCTTCAAACATTACTCTTGTAATATCTTCTTTTTCTGTAATACCATATTCTTTTAGCACTCCATATGGTTCATCGTTTTTTGTAAACAATTCAGCTAATTTTTGTCTTCGCATTATATTAGATAATTCTGTCATCTCTGTATAGTATGTAGCCATCATTTGATAATCTTGTATTCCTGCTTT
Organism: uncultured Clostridia bacterium; assembly: GCA_946410665.1. Taxonomy (GTDB): domain Bacteria; phylum Bacillota; class Clostridia; order TANB77; family CAG-508; genus CAG-793. Next base: position 3,025 of record CAMKBC010000006.1, read on the forward strand.
TCCTACTTGAGTTAATGCTCTACATTTATACATTAATAATGTTTGATTCATTATTCTGGCACCGATTGCTTTCGAATAATAATCATCTGTAATCATCTTCATTTTTACAGCATCCATCTCTGATACATCTCTTCGGAAGTTCTTTGATGTCTCTGCTATTTGATACATAAAGTCGCTTGGTATTCCTATCTCTTTGTGAAACAAATCATCCATTATTTTTGAAATAGTATAATTGGTATTTCCTTTTTTCTCTAGTGCTTGTGCTATTTTAGTATATATAAATGCCCATCCAACTACTTTTCTATCGAAGTCTGTTATCGCTTCACCTTTATAGCTCTCTTGCATTTTTTGCAAATAATTTAAGAAGTCTATGTCTTGTCGTTCAAAGATTTTTTCATCTAATTCCGCATCGTTGTCAACTTTTTGTATCAAATCAATCCATATCTTGTTTGCTTCTTCTTGATCTCTATTTTGATATGTATTTACTCTATATCTATTTGCAGTTTTGTATTTTTCATATTTATTGCTTATTTTTTCAACGTTTGTTAATAATTCTTTTTTGATAAACTTTTGCACTGCTGGTTCTAATATTGGTCCTGGCATATTTGCTATTATTTCATCTATATTGCTTTCAGTACACTTTTCTATTATTGTCTTTGCTGTTTCATCAGCATGTCTGTAATAATAAAAGAATATATGATCTAATAATTCATCAAAACTAATTAAGGATGTTGTTATTGATCCGATTCTTGATTGGCAAAGTTCCATCAAATGATTATAGTCCTTTGTACCATTAAGATAATCTTCCATGTCTTTTGCTGATAATCTCAATGCTAGGCATTCTCCATTATCAAATGTTCCAATAGGAAGTGCTTTACCTGTTTTTTTATCAAATACGATTGCAAAATTCTTTGTGTGTCTATCATTGTAATTTGTTAAACAATCCATTAAGCAGACTGAAATTAATTGCTTAACTAATTTGTCCGCTTCGTCTGGTTGTATGTTTTTAATTTTTCTTAAACTACGTTCGATTAATTCTAACGAATATCTTTCTCCTGTTGCTTCAACTGTTGCTGTTTCGTTTGTGTATGTTTCCTCTGCGTTTGATATGATCTTATCGATTGAGTTTAATATATATCTTTCGGCAAACTCAACACCAGAAATGTCTTCTCTGACATCATAACTTAAGCAGCCGATTCTTCTTTTATTTTTAACTATTTCTATTTTTGCGCAAGGTATACCAACCTTTTTGCATAATTGAGAATATATATGTTCACCCACATGGAACTTGATTGGTTCTTCTCCAATGTGTGTTTGTTTTCCAGATCCACCACTAAAAGCCTCTTTTGTTCTTCTAGGTAAAACACCTTTTAATTTACTCGATGTTCTTCTACTTAAAGGTGTTCCAGAATTCTTGTTTGCTTCCAATCTATCGTGTAAATCTTTCAACTCACTTGGATATCTTGATTCTTTGTAAAGTGCTGTTCTCTTCTCTATTTTTATCCAATACTTTGCAGTTATTCCATTAGGTTCTTGTTTAAACGGCTTAAAATTACTTATATTCCTAATCTTTCTCATAACCCCTCAACTTGTATTACTTTTTTCTTATCTATCTTTTTCTTTTTTACTTTTGCTTTTGTAATACTCTGTTACTCTTTTTACTGCGTCTTCTGATTTTTCATACTTTTCGAATTTCTTTCTCATTTCTGCTAAATTAGAATTAAAGTATATTGTGTTTACTCCACATTCGTTTTGAGATAATAAGTAAATCTTTAACATGAAGAGTTCTCTATCATTTAATTTTACATCAGTGTGTTGCTTTTTAGGTAATGGTATTTGTACACCGTTATCTTTACTTTCTTTCTTAAACTCAACTAGTATTTGTTTTCCTTTTTTATCTGTATATAACCAATCCATTGGCATAGTATCTATATCTTCACTAAAGTGGCTCTCTATGTATGTTGATATCATTTGGTCGTTTAATACTACTTCTCCAAGTTTATCTAATTCTCTTTCTGATACATGTTCGTCTTTTTCTATATCTGTTTTTGTTGGAATCATGCTATCTCTCATTTTAGCAGTTTCTGTTGATTTATATTGTCTTATAACTTTTAATGCTTCCTCGATTGCTTTCCCTGCAACATGATCTCCATTTATATAATTTTTCTTTAGTTTTAAGAAAGCTAATAGCATCCATTTTTCTTGTGCACTTAAACCTTCTTCAAAACTTGCATTAAAGTTTAATATGTTGTGAACAATATTTTTATTTTTTAACACTTCTTTAGCTAAACTACTAATACCTTTTCTTACTGCTGTTTGTTGATCTTTTAATCTGTCTATATATAATCCCTTAGTTGTTAAGTAATAATCATCTGTTGCAGATTTAGAAAATGTATCTATTCTCTTTCCAATAACATCTTTTTCTTCTTCGAAAAATTCAACCTTGTCTCTAGTAGGCAAAACTTTATCCGCAAAATTATTAAACATTGTTGAACTTACAGATACTTCTTGAGATGCTGGGAATTGTGCTAATCTTACTGTCTCATATCCCATCTTTTTAAGGTCTCTTAGCCCTGTTTTACTGTATCCAAATATATAATCTTTTTCACTACTGTCTTCTTTTGATGGTGTATTAACTATTAGGTATCCTAAAATAGTTCCTACCTCATCTAGTTCATTCTTTTGCCAAATAACATCATATATTTTATCTATATTAATTTCAGGCGAAATAAATCTAGACTCTTCGTATTCGCCTAGAATTTCTTTTACCTCTCTTCTTTCAAGCTTTTCAAACTCTTTTGGATCTTTTCTTACAGCGTTAAATTCGCCTATGTTTCCATCTGAATTTTTACTTGTAACTTTTCTACCCATAAAAATACCTCTTTTAAAAAGATTACAACTATCATTATACCACATTTTACCATATTTGTAAACATAATTTCGGTTGCTTTGTTGCATTAAAAAACAGCGTAATCATTTGAAAATTACGCTGTTTTTACTCATTTTTTATCTTTGGTTATCTATATCAATTATTCTTTTGTTTCTTCCTTCTTATTTAGGATAATATAAATTAATGCTGCGATTGCTGCACCTACTAATGGCGCTACTAAGAATAGCCAAGATTGAGCTAATGCTTCGCCACCACTAATTAATGCTGGTCCAAAGCTTCTAGCTGGGTTAACAGATGTTCCTGTTAAGTTGATTCCTAATAAATGAACAAATGTTAATGTTAAACCAATAACGATTCCTGCAACTGAACCTTTTTTCTCATCTGCTGTTACACCTAAAATTGTATAAACAAATACGCATGTTAATACAACTTCTGTTATGAAAGCTCCTCCCATGTTGATTGATGTTGCTGATGCTAAATCAAAGCCATTTGTTCCTAAAGGAATAGCTCCACCAACTGCAAATCCTGTATTGCTTAAGATTAAAAATAATAATCCTGCTCCAGCGATTGCTCCTAAGAATTGTGCAATTACGTAGAAGATGAAATCTTTAATTCCCATTCTCTTTGTAATTAACATTGCTAGTGAAACTGCTGGGTTTACATGACAACCAGAAATGTTTCCGATTACATATGCCATTGCTACAATTGCTAAACCAAAAGCTAGTGCTGTAGCAACTAAATTTCCACCTGAAACAACAGCTATTCCACATCCGAATGTTACAAGTACTAATGTACCTAAAAATTCTGCGAAATATTTTCTCATATATATTTCTCCTTTCAAAATATTAACTAGATTATATTTAATCAAAAAAATAAAATCAAGGAATTTTTAAGAATGTAATAATTCTCTAAAATCCTTGATTTTACTACGTTTTATCTAATTAACTCTGCAATTTTGCAGCTTCTGCTCTTTTCTTTTCGTTTTGTTTTTCTATTCTAATATATGCTGGTACAAAGAATATTGCTCCGCATATAATTGGTAGATAGAAGATAAACAATCTCCAGAATAATATTGAAACGTTGATTGTTCCGTTTTGGAATATATCTTTGAATAATATTAAGAATCCACCTTCTGCTCCAAGTCCTGCTCCTGGTGTTGGAACAAATGACATGATAAGCATTAAGAATGCTTGTGTTGTTACTATTTCAAAGAATGTGTATCCACTGTTTCCAAAAGCTTTGTATATTGCATATGTGATTGCATAATAGCATAGGTTTTGGAATACACTTATTATAACCATTGCAGCGATTGTGCCTTTTTGGCTACCCATCTTTGTGAATTGTTCGCTGTAATGTTCAACGCTACCCCTGAATTTATTGATTCTATCTTCTGGATCTTTTACTAGTCTCTTCTTTCCAATTTTAATCTTACCACCTAACTTAATGAAAGGCTTTGCAATTTTTAACACGAAGTTTTTTCTAGTTCCTGCTAAGAAGAATGAAACAACTATTCCTATGTTTATCAAAATTCCAATTGCTCCAAGCCATACCCAATCTTTGAATAGGTTTTGGAAGAAATTAAATTGTGATAAAACAATTGATATTGTGAATAATATTAAAACAGTTTGGCCAATGATGAATTTTAGTGAAAGAACCGAAAATGTTTCACTTGCTCGCTTATTTTCTTTACTCATTACATAAACTTGCATTAATTGTCCGCCAGATGCGAATGGTGTTAAGTTGTTAAATAATTGTCCAATCATTGTGATTCTAAATGAATCCCATACTTTGAAGTCTGGATAAATCTTTTTCATTGGAAGTACTAGTGCAATTGTTTCTGCTACCCACATTCCTAATAAGAATAATCCTGCGACTCCTAGCCACATTCCGTTACAGTTGTCCATAAGTGCTATGATGTTTTGCATACCATCTTTTTGGATTGTGTAAATTATGAATCCTATAAAGATAACTAAAATAATAAAAACATCTAGAATATACTTTCTTCTGTTTTTCTTAACTTGTGCCTCTGGATCTTTATTTCCTATTTCTTGATCTATTTCTTCAACATAAGCATCTTCAATTGTTTCATTGCCATATAGTCTGTCTGTTTCTCTATTATGAGGCTTTTCTAAATTGATTCTTGCGCCTGTCTCAGTTATTTCGTATTTTGGTTTTTGGTCTGCCATTTACCTTCTCCTCGTTTCACAATTAGCGCTATTATATCTAATAATTTCACTTTTTTCAACAAATTTTAGTCAATTGAAAAACAACATATTGAAAAAAACAGCAAATGATAGTATAATCTTTATTGTTATGTGACCGTGGCGTAACTGGATAGCGCATTTGGCTACGAACCAAAAGGTTGGGGGTTCGAATCCCTTCGGTCGCACCATAACATTGAAAGAGGCTCGAAAGAGTCTCTTTTTTCACCTTTTTCCCTTTTTTATTTATGTGAATATGATATAATCCGGCTAACTGAATAGATTACTTTTTCGAAAGGAATTTTTTTATGAATCTATATGATTTAAGAGTTAAAAAGAGAGATGGTAGTGATTTAAACTTGTCTGATTTAAAAGGAAAAGTCTTACTTGTTGTAAATACTGCAACAGGCTGCGGTTTCACTCCTCAATACGAAGGAATAGAAAAGTTGTATGGAAAGTATAATGAGAAAGGTTTGGAAGTATTAGATTTTCCTTGCAACCAATTTGGTCATCAAGCTCCTGGAGATAATGATGAAATTCATTCTTTCTGTACAGCAAAATACAATACAAAATTTGATCAATTAGATAAAATTGAAGTTAATGGAGAAAACGAAAGTCCAATATTTACTTATTTAAAGGAAAACTCTCCAGAAGAACAAATTGTTGGAATGAAGAATAAACTAGCTATGAAAGCTATTATGAAGATCAGTTCAACATACGTTAAAGAAAACGATATCAAGTGGAACTTTACTAAATTTTTAGTTGATAAAAACGGTAATGTTTTAAAAAGATATGATCCAACATTCAATCCAATGGATATTGAAAAAGATATTGTAGAGTTATTATAATAAACCTAGGAGGTCATTTATGTACACAGATGGTAAATTATTAATCGGAAAAAACGAAGAGAAAGAAGTTTGTTTATTACCTCAAATGGCTAATAGACACGGACTTATAACTGGTGCTTCAGGTACTGGTAAAACAATAACAGCAAAGGTTATGGCTGAGAGTTTTTCAGATGCAGGTGTTCCTGTATTTCTAGCCGATGTTAAAGGTGATATTGAAGGAACAGCATTACCTGGAGAAATGAATGAAAACATAGCTAAAAGAGTTGAAAAATTAGCTCTTACAGATTTTGATGTTAAGGCATTCCCAGTTAGATTCTGGGATATTTATGGACAATATGGCCATCCAATTAGAACTAAAGTTTCAACAGTTGGTGTTAGCATTCTTTCTATAATGTTAGGTTTAACTGAAGCTCAAGAAGGTGTTTTAGAAATAGTATTTAGAATTGCTAAAGATGAGAACTTACCTTTAATTGATTTAAAAGACTTAAAAACAGCACTTCAATATGTTGGAGACAATAGACAACAATACACAACTCAATATGGTAATGTTACAACTCAATCAGTTGGCGTTATTCAAAGAAGTTTATTAGCACTTGAAAACCAAGGTGCTGACAAATTCTTCGGTGAACCAGAACTTGATATTCATGATTTCATAAGTGTTGATGCTAACGGCAAAGGAATAATTAACATTCTTCATGCTGTTGAATTGTTTAGAAGTCCTGATTTATATGCATCATTCATGTTATGGCTTCTAACAGATTTATTTAACACTCTACCGGAAGTTGGAGATATGGACAAACCTAAGATTGCATTCTTCTTTGATGAAGCACACTTAGTATTTAGCGATATGCCAGCTTACAGATTAAAACAAATCGTTCAAGTAGTTAAATTAATTAGATCAAGAGGAATTGGTTTATACTTCATTTCTCAAAACCCAACAGATATTCCTAGCGAAATCTTAGGACAATTAGGAAACAAGATACAACATAACCTAAGAGCTTTCACTCCAGCAGAGCAAAGAGTTGTAAAAGCTGCAGCTGATGGATTTAGAACAAATCCTGCATTTAACACTGAGGAAGCAATCTTAAACTTAGGAACAGGCGAAGCTTTAGTAAGTTTTCAAAACGAAAAAGGTGAGCCAGAAGTAGTTGAAAAAGTTACAATTTTACCACCACAAAGTAAGATGGGGGTTATTGATGACTTATCAAGAAACAAAGTAATAAATAGCAGCTTAATTGCTGGAAAATATGAAGAAGCTATAGATAGCGAATCAGCTCACGAAATCATTAATAAAAAGATTGAAGAGCAACAAGCTGAAGAAGCTAAGATAAAAGAAGAAAAAGAACAAGCCAAGAGAGAAGCCGAAGAACAAAAACAAAGAGAAAAAGAAGAAAAAGAAAAGGCTAAACAAGCAGCAGCTGAGCAAAAGCAAAAAGAGAAAGAAGCTAAAGAGGCCGAAAAGAAGAAAAAGAACTCTTTTGAATCTAAACTAACCAAGAAAGTTGTTAATAAAACTACTGATAAACTCATCAATAAAGGATTAAACTCTTTATTCAAGAATTTCTTTAAATAATAGTTAAAAGGACGCGAAAAGCGTCCTTTTTGTTTCTTTACAAAAGCTTTGATTTTGTTGACTTTTGGGCCTTTTGCTTATATAATTAGGCCATCAAAATAATAGTTTTATTAAGTGAGGGTCTCACATGGAGAAATCTTTGTATGAATCAAAGAATCCTCTAGAAAATTCTTCAGTAATTAATTTCAATCATGAAGTTAATATTGAGAATTTGAAGCAATCTATTCAATGGGTCATTGATAATAACGATGCTTTTAAAAAGAGGGTTAGTACAAAAGACAAAGATGTTTCTACCGAGTACGACGTAAAAGTATTTGGCGTTAAGAATAAAACTGAGATTAATAAACTAGAGAAGAAGCTAGCAAACAGATTGCTAGGAGAGAATAAATTATACGATATAGTAGTTTATAAACTAAAAAATATAGGCGGAGGAATTATTATTATCATTTCGCCTTCTTTTGGTGACTCTATATTCCTAAATAAGATTTGTTCTCAACTTTCAGATGTTTATTATCTATATGAAAACGAGATCCCTAAAGTTAAAAATATATGCAACATCATTCCGCTTGAAATAGTTCAAAAGAAAAGAAGCTATCCTGTTACAGGGACACAAAGGCGAATTTATTATTCTAATATGTTGTGCGGTGATGAGAATACTGTTTACAATATGCCTTATGCAATCCGCTTCAATCGCAAACTTGTTGCAAGCAAGATGCAAACTGCTTTTGAAAATCTGATTAATGACAATAGCAGTTTAAGAACAACTTTTGCATTAGCAGAATCTGAGACAGGTAAGATTGAGTTGCGTCAAAAAATCAAAAACAAAGTTACATTCAACTTAAAAGTTGTAGAAAACTATAAGTTTGAAGATAAAAATATAACTAAAACATACCAAAGTTTTGTAAAACCATTCAATATAGAAAGAGCTCCTCTACTAAGAGCTGCTTTATATGAAAACGAAGAACAATCAATGTTATTAATTGATACACATCAACTTGTGTGTGACAAAACTTCAGTAATGTTAATTATCAAGAAGTTATTGAATTACTACAACTCAGATGTTTTAGAACAACAAATTTCACTAGATAGTTTTGCTCTAGTTGAAGAACTTGATTATAAAGATTACTCAGTATGGGAAGCAAAATATATTTCTAGCCCCGCAATCAATATTGATAAAGATTACTGGATGGATAAGTTTATTGGGTATAATCACGAGGCTTTATATCTTCCTTATGACAATCCTTTAAATGATGCTAGAAACTATACTGGTGAGAAGTTAAAGTTTGATTATAGCAGAGAAAAGTTTAAGAAGATTAATAAATTTGCTCATGAAAATAATGTGCTACCAAGTTCAGTATTCTTAGCTGCACTTTATATAACTCTTTACAAATACACTGAACAAAAAGATATTGTTATTGGTGTTCCGGCAACAAACAGAAAGTTAGAAGACTTAAAAACAATCATCGGACCTTTTGAAAACTCATTACCTTTAAGAGAATTGATTGACGAAAACGTTTCAATTGTAGATTTTATTAAAGCAATCAACTCAAGTTACTTGCAAGGAATGGAACATCAATCTTATCCTATCGATGAACTATCAAAAGCTATCAATGTAGTCTCTGCAAACTCAGATAAACCATTGTTTGATGTTTGTTTCAACTATCACTTCAACGAGAAAGAAAAGATTAACAGTATAGTTGATATCAGTAGAATTTGTAATTACACTTCACAGTATTTAATTACTGTAGATGTTGTTCCTGATACTAATAAGATAAATTTCAATTATAGATCTTACCTATTCAAAACTGAAACAATTGATAGTATCGCAACTAACTACATTGCTGTTTTGAAACAATTGACCGAATTAACCGATAAATCTATTGCTGATATCGAGGTTAATATTGATAAAGAAATTCAATTATTAATAGAAGAAAATAAGGCAGAACAAGATAAACTAAAACAAGCAAGTTCAAAAATTGTTGACCCTGTCATTGCACAAGAAGTTGATGAAAAAGAATTCCCTACTTTAGCAGAAAATACTGTTGAAGAAAATTCAAACGAAATGGATTACTTGGATATCAACGAGCCTGATGTTTCTAAAGAAAAGATAAAAGGCAAACATAGAAACTTCATTGTATTGTTCTTTGGTAAATTAAAAGCTTTGTTCAAATATAATAAAGACACTAAAAAGAAGGAACGTGAAGAAAATCCAGAAGCAAAGAAACACATCAGAATAATTCCTTCATTCTCAAGCCAGGCAAAGAAGGCTCTTGAAGAGGAAAAAATAAAGAGTCAAACTCTTCTAGAAAAAGCATACCTTGATACCATCAATATTTTGAAGCAAACTGTTGATGCGAAAGATCCTTATACTAGAGGACATTCTGATAGAGTTTCTGCATATTGTGTTTTACTAGGAAAAAAATTGGGATGTGACGAAGATACTCTTAAGACATTGAAAATCGGTGGTCTATTCCATGATATTGGAAAGATTGGCGTTCCTGATTCTGTTCTTTTAAAGAATGGAAAGTTAGACGATGCAGAGTATGAAATGATTAAAAAACATACTACAATCGGTGCTAAAATCTTTGGAAACGCTGAAATGTTTACTGATATTGTTCCTATAGTTTTACATCACCATGAAAGATTCGATGGAAATGGATATCCTGATAAATTAAAAGGTGTAGACATTCCTTATATTGCTAGAATATGTGCAGTTGTTGATACATTCGATGCTATGACTTCAAAGAGAAGTTATAGAAATGTGCTACCTTTAGATATTGTAAGAGCAGAAATCGATAAATGTTCTGGGGCACAATTTGATCCTATCATTGCGACAGCGTGGCTTGATATTTTAGACAATGATTATGAGGAAATTGTGGAAATTCAAAAGGAATTTCCGCCATCAGATGAAAACTCAACAATCAATAATGACGAAACAAAATCAGAAGTAAAATAGAATAAATAAAAGAGCAGGAATTAAATCCTGCTCTACTTTTTTATTCTAATCCTAAATATTCGTTGTATGTTGTTTCTTTATCAATCATTGAACCATCTTTCTTGATTTCGAAAATTCTGTTGGCAACTGTTTGTGTTAATTGATGGTCATGAGATGTAAAGATCATGTTTCCTGTGAATCTTGTCATTCCTTCGTTTAATGCTGTAATTGATTCCATGTCTAAGTGGTTAGTTGGTTCATCAAACACTAAAAAGTTTGCTCCTGATAACATTATCTTTGAAAGAACACATCTTACTTTTTCTCCTCCTGATAAAACATTAACTGCTTTTAATGCTTCTTCTCCTGAGAATAACATTCTTCCTAAGAAGCTTCTTACATATGTTTCATCTGGGTCTTTAGAATATTGTCTTAACCAGTCTGTAATGCTTTCTGTTCCTTGGAATAAGTAGTTATTGTCCTTTGGAAAGTATGAGTTTGTTATAGTTGTTCCCCATTTTACTTCTCCACTGTCTGGTTCAACTTCTCCCATTAAAATTTGGAATAGTACTGTCATCGCATTTTCATTCTCTGCTAAAACAGCAATCTTATCATCTGCTTTTACTTTGAATGAAATGTTGTCTAAAACTTTTTCTCCATTTACTGTCTTTGTTAAATTGTTAACTTCTAGAATTTCATTTCCTGGTTGTCTATCTGGAGTAAAGTTTATATATGGATATTTTCTATTTGATGGTTTGATATCATCAAGTTGAATTTTCTCTAAAGACTTCTTTCTTGAAGTAGCTTGTTTTGATTTTGAAGCGTTAGCTGCGAATCTTCTGATGAACTCTTCAAGTTCTTTAATCTTTTCTTCTTTCTTCTTATTTTGGTCTCTCATTTGTTTTTGTAGTAATTGTGAAGACTCATACCAGAAGTCATAGTTTCCAGGGTAAAGTTTGATTTCCCCATAATCAACATCACAAATGTGAGTACATACTTTGTTTAAGAAATATCTATCGTGAGATACTACAATAACTGTGTTTTCATAGTTGATTAAGAATTCTTCAAGCCATGCAATTGATTTTAAATCTAGGTCGTTTGTAGGCTCGTCTAATAATAGTATGTCTGGGTTTCCGAATAATGCTTGTGCTAATAAAACCTTAACCTTGTCTTTTGCTTCCAAATCTTTCATTAATAAATAATGTTTCTCTGGTTCAATTCCTAGGTCATTTAATAAAGTTTCAGCATCTGATTCTGCATTCCATCCATCTAATTCTGCAAATCTTTCTTCTAATCTTGCTGCCTTCATTCCATCAGCTTCACTAAAGTCTGGTTTTGCATAGATAGCATCTTTCTCTACTCTGATGTCATATAATTCTTTGTTTCCCATAACTACTGTATCAATTACTGAGTGTTCTTCAAAAGCAAAGTGGTTTTGTTGTAATACAGAAATTCTTTCAGTCTTATCCTTTGTAACCTCACCTTTACTTGGTTCTAGTTCGCCTGATAATACCTTTAAGAATGTTGATTTTCCTGCTCCATTTGCTCCTATGATACCATAGCAGCAGCCTTTGCTAAATTTTAAATTAACGTTTTCAAATAAACTTCTTTTTCCGAATCTTACAGAAACTCCTGTTACTTGTAGCATTTCTTTTCTCCTATAACCTGCTATTTGTGTTAATATCCTTAACACATGCCTTGTCATTATAACATCTTTATTAAATTAATTCAATTTTTTAGCTACTATTCCATAATATCTTCTTATTAATAGAATGCCTTTTTCGTAAGTATTTTCTGCTATGTACTTATCTAATATAGCTTCATCAATTTCTTCACTTGCTAGATTGTTGTTTTCTTCTATCTCAGAAAAGTCATTAATTATTGGTGCTTTATATAAAAGCATTAATAAATCCTTTTTTGTTTTGTAGTACTCTCTTACATGAATTGGTACTAACTCAACCTCACTAAATCCAGCGTTTAAAACATTCTCATAATCGATAACACTTATTGGTTTACTATCTCTCATTGCTTGTCCTTTGCCAAACATTCTCTTTAATGCATAACAATCCATCTTATCAACACCTCTTATTAAAAGTGTTCCTCCTGGCTTTAATGTTTTGTAAATTTGCTTTGGATCTGTTACCGTGTGTCGTGCAACAACCAAATCAAAATATTCATTAGGTGTTGTCATTTTTGTGTTGTCCATTACTTTGAATGTAATGTTTTTTCTACCCGACTCTTCTAAATTTTCATTTGCCGTTTTAATCATGGCCTCTGAATAATCTGTTCCTACTATTTCTTTTACTTCCGGATAATACTTTATTACTTTTTCTCCTCCTGCTGTACCAAGATCTAAAATTCTTGAATCTTCGTTTGTGTGTTTTAATATTAAATCATTTAAATTCCAGTCTGTTAAATTCTCTGTTTTATAATTAATGTATGAAAAGTCCCAGTTTTTTACTTCATTGTATAATTCATATTCTTTTGACATATCGTCTCCCTCTCTTTGTTTTATTTGGTTGTACAAAAAAAGAACCTCCTTTCATAAACAGCAAAAACAACCATAATTTTGCTATGGTAACTTTTTGCCATTCATGAAGAGATTCCAAAGACTCTTCATTATTCCTTTAAACTTTACGTTTATCTGGTAGTAAAACGCGAATGGTCGAATTGATTTACTACATTTCTATTATAGCATGTTTTCGTAGTTTGTTCAAATAAATAAGAGCAAGTTTTGTGAACTTGCTCTTTCTTTTGTATTTAAACTTTTACTTATTATCCTTAGTCGTTTAAATGCTTTTGTTTATTTATTTGTTTTTTCTGTAGTTTACAAATAATACTACTGATACTCCTGCTACAACTACTAAAGCAACTAAACTTATAATGCTTTCACCTGTTTGAGGTATTTTCTTTGTAGCTACTGTTTGATCTCCACTTGTTGATTTTGGATTTGTTGTTGAATCCTTAATTCCATCTTGTCTATATATTAATTGTTCTTCGGGTTCTTTTGTTTGTCCTGGATTTGATGGGTCTGTTGGGTTTGATGGATCAGTTGGTTGTGTTGGATCTGTTGGATTTAATGGTTGAAGTCCTGTTGGGTCATCCCATTCACAAACAAATCCTGTAACTTCCATACTGTTATTATCTAATGCTGTCCATTTTCCAGAAACTAATGCTACCCTATTGTTGTTTCCTGGTTCATTTGTATTCCAATCTGTGTAGCTCCAAGCTTCGCTTGTTACCCATTTCCATGTAGAATCTTTATATCCACCAATCCATGCTTTATTTGAATTAACTAATGTGTTTACAAACTCTTCTTCACCTTCTGCTGTAATTGTTACTAGATGTCCTCCAATTTTTTCACAATATGCCTTTGCATCATCCCAAGATTTGTTTCCTGAGAAGTAATAATATGCATGTCCATTATGTCCTTTAGCGTCATCTGGAATGTCTTTTTTAGGATCAATTGTTGCTGGTGCTCTAACTATTACGCTAATATCAATAACTTCATTTCCGTTTTTTGTTCCTCTAATTGTTGTTGTACCAATCTTTAATCCATTTATTTTGTTATCTGTAATTGTTGCAATTGTTGGATCATCACTTGTCCAAGTTATTGTTGATAAATCTGTTCCGTCAGTTCCTGTTAATTCTAATGTTTTTCCTATTTCTACAGACATCTCTCTTGTTACTATTGTTGTATTAGCTCTTCCTAATATAGGATAAACAAATTTATCTATTGTGTTTCCAACTTTTGCCCATAAAACATAGTATTTAGTATGATCTGTTGTATTATTGATTGTGAATCTACCATTTGTTGCTTCAACCCAATTTGAATTGTTGTATTTTGGATAAGTATTTTCTATTCTTTGTTCTAAAGCAGCTTTTGATTCTAAGTAATTTGATTTCATTGCCTCTAACTCTGCAAATAATCTTGTTGCTGTTTCATATTCTTCTTGAGTTGCAGTTCCATTATTTACTTTTTCTTTTAATGGATCATATATAGCTTTCTTCTCATTAAAAGCAGTTTCAAAGTTACTATAATCTGTTACCTTTTGATTTTCTAACTCAACTAATGTTGCATGTTGAGTATCTGACATCTCTACTGCTTGATAGTTAATTGTTTCATTGCTTCCACTTACATTAATTGTTCCTAATCCGTTATAAAGTTGTGTTGGAAAATTAATGGTTATAGCTGCAAATGAATTTGCGCAAAATAGTAAGGTAGCTAACAATGTTGCAACTATTGTTGATATAATTTTTACTTTTGTATTTTTCATGTTTTACCTCCGTTTTTACATCATACATAATTCTATCAATATAATAATACGTAGTAAACCGTGGATTATTAAATGAAATATAATTGTAAAATTTGAGCAATTTTTCTGCAATTTTTTCTCAAATTTTTCCATCGTTTAACTTGATGTTTTTCGTATTTTGTTTTTTGTTGTTTCTTGTATCCCTTATTTTACAATAGTTGCAGAGCTTTGGTTTTTTACTCAAAAAAATCCCCATTTTTCAACGTTTTTAGGTTACATAATTGTAAAAAACGGCTGTAAACCTTAAAAAATGGTGGGTTGCGCTTGACAACAGCTATAAAATTTGCTAAATTAAGCGTGTACAAAAGATAGCAAAAATTTAGATTTTAATTAGGAGGTTTGTTATGAATAAATCTGAATTAGTAGAAGCTATAGCTAAGAAAACAGGCTCTAGCAAGAAAGCTGCTGAAGCAGCATTAGACGCTGCAGTTGATTCAATCAGCGTAGCATTAAAGAAAGGTGATAAAGTTCAATTAGTTGGATTTGGATCATTCGATGTTAAGAAGAGAAGTGCTAGAAAAGGAAGAAATCCTCAAACTGGTGCTGAAATGAAAATTCCTGCAAAGAAAGTTCCAGTATTCAAAGCTGGAAAAGCTTTAAAGGATGTTGTAAATCATAAATAATTTGATTTAAAATATTCAAGACTTCACCTCGGTGGAGTCTTTTTATTTTATTTTTTTACATAAAAAAGAGAGAGTAGAAAATCTACTCTCTTTTTATTCTTATACAACATCTAAGCTTAATTACTCTTTTTGTTGTTATACTTATATATTTCAGATAACATCTTTTTTTCAAATTCATCCTCTATTATATATTGAAGATTTAATGTGCTATATGCACTTAAAGCTTCTTTGCTTATTTGTCCATTCCATAATTTTCTTCTAATTACCATCGGATCGTAGTCAACTAATTTGTTTTGCTCAATCCTTTCCAAAATTTTAGTTGGTATTTTATTTTTATATTCATTTCCTAATATTTGAAATAATTCAAACAATTCTGTACACGCAACACTATTCATACATTTACTCCATTTTAGCTTATATTTCTTGTTCTGTTTCTTCTGCTTTTTTATTAACTGATTCTACTATTTCTTCTACATTGGATAATCCGCACGATAATTCGGTAAAATCTAAGCCTAAATTTTTGGCTTCTGACATTGCTATGCCAAAAATAATTTGTTCTAGGATTTGTTCTTTAAAATCTCTTTCTTTGTTTTCTCGTCTATCCTCTAAATACAGATCAGGGCGATTATTTCCTCCACAAATAATTCTAGTACTTTTTATAAGCATATCATCTAAATTTTTAAATCCTGTATTTGATTGAGGATTAGCTCCTTTTAATAATTCTTCGCGGTTAATTTGTATAGCCCATTTGATTGTCTCAAATGGTAAATCATTCTTTTTAGGATCTGATTGGATTGCAAAAGTTATTCCTTTCTTTTTATCGTTTATATAATGATCGCTCACACTTATTACATAGTTTGCCCCAGTAGTGTAAGCAAAATATGATGCCAGTGGATCCTTTCCACCATATATGGCAACAATTTTATTTCCTATTTGTTTATAATTTAATTCATCTATACATTTGTTTAACCTTTCTTTTATTTCGTTTTCGTATTCTTTGACCCCATATCTCTCCATTTGTTCATCAGTTAATTTTGCGTTCTTTAAATCTGTTCCAGATTGATTTAATTCTTCACATAAACAATAAATTTGTTCTCCAGACATGCCAACTGAGGCAAGATTATAGGCATTGTTAGGTTTGATGGTCACTATATCCGGTCTATTTGCATATAAAACTACATCTCGTGGCACTTTAAATCCTAGTCTATATAATATTGATGAAATTGATATTTCTCTTTTCTCTTCATTTACATTGATAAGGATCTGATCATTATGATTAAAAACAGAACCGTTTTTATTTAAGTTTAAGTACAATCCGTGATCAACAGGTTTTGTTCCAGGCGCAATAGGTATAATGTTTTCATTTTGCAAGTCAATTCCGTTATTTCTGCATTCTCTTTTTATTGCTTCAATTGCAACTTTAGAATCTAATGTATTAGGAGATGCTATGTATATTTTGCCGAATTTTTTTAAATTTTTCATTATCATGTTAAATTTACGTTCATCCTCTATTGTTCTACTCTTTGTGTATTCGGATAGTCCGCATTCATTTTCATTGATAAAAGAATATGCTACTTTGCTATTCGCTTCATTTAATTCAATTCTTGGGTTCTTTCCTAATAATACTGAATATAAGAAAATCTTTCTAAATAGTTCTTCTTGATTTTTATTCTCTATTTTATTTATATCTTTAGCTTTTGCTTTTATTCTTTCCAATTCTTTTTCTATGTTACTCAAGTCTGTTATTTCATCTTTTGTATATAAAAAAGACATCTTTCCAAGTTCCCTGTTTCCTTCTGCTAGTTGCTCATATTCATGTTGTATTTCATAACAATTAATATCATATAAAATATCTTTTTCGTCATTAGGCTCTATATGAAATTGGTATGTTCCCAGATTTCCCGGTATATTTATTGCAAAAACATATGCATTATCATCTCTTATGAATCCATATATATAATTTTTATATTTTTCCGGATTGTTTCCCAGTTCTTTAATTATAGCTGAAAGCAGTTTGTGTTTTATTTCATAAAAAATTTCTTTTCGGTTTTCGTGTTGGGCGTTTTTATAATACTCTTCAAAGTCTTTTTCTGTTAATTTTGATAATTTCTTAAGTGCTTCTTTGCGTTTTTTTTCATCATTCGAATTATATTCTTTACGAATTTCGTCGAGTAATTGTTTGTTTTCAGTCTTGTATTGTTCTTCTTTTTTTATTGCATTTGTTTTTGTGCATTTGTTAACCAAAAAAGCCAATTGTATCATGGCATCTATTTTAGATTTAGCATTGTATATGGGCGTAATCAATTTGTTTCTATCAACCATTATATTCTTATCATTAAATCTTTTTTCGTGAGTGTTGGCTAACAAGTCTATATCTAACATTTCTGTGCAATATTGGGCTATTTTTAAAATTAATTCTTTAGCTGTTTCATGCGATAATTCTCCAATCATATCTATGTACTGAACATATGGCATGTACATTCTAATTCTTTCTTTATTCATAATTTCTCCCTGTTTTTTATCAAAACTAACGTTTGTTTTATATAACTATAATATCACTTAATTGTTTCTTTTCAATGTATGGTTCTTTACGGATTCATTACATAAAAAAAGAGAGTAGAAAACCTACTCTCCTCTATTTTGGTGGGCGACCGGGGGATCGAACCCCGGACCTTCTGATTAAGAGTCAGCTGCTCTACCAACTGAGCTAGTCACCCATAAAGTATAATAGCAAAATTGTTTGCACTTTGCTATTATACAACGCTTTTTTCAAAGTGTCAATAAATTTATTTTAAATTAATTTCAATATCTCTTAAACCTTCTGTGTCTAATTTCTCGTATTTTACTCCGCATGCATCAAACAATCTTCTTGCAGCTATGTTATTTGCTGATGTTGCATACTTATCTGATAAGAAAACAACGTGTTTTATTCCAGCTTGAATTACTATCTTTGCACATTCGTTGCAAGGAAATAATGTTACATATAATGTACTGCTTTCTAATTCTCTTCTGTTTCCTCTATAATTTAATATGGCATTTAATTCACCATGACAAACATAAGGGTACTTTGTTTCTAATTCTTCTCCATCTCTTGCCCATGGAAAGTCGTCATCATTAAAACCGTTTGGGGCTCCGTTATATCCAATTGATAAAATTCTATTATCTGATGAAACTATACAAGCACCAACTTGTGTTGATGGATCTTTACTTCTCATTGCTGATAATTTTGCAATTGCCATGAAGTATTCATCCCATTTTAAATAATCATTTCTTTTTTTGTTTTTATCTTGTTCCATTATTTTTCCTTTCTAAATAAAAACAATTTTATTTTCCTTAAAATCAATACGATATTAACATATATCGATTTTTTTTACTAGACTTTTTAATAATCCAATATTATAATTTTGTTGAACACTAATGTTTGTGAAGGAGATATTATGATTGGCGCTTTATTAGAACAAATTAGAAAAGATAAAAAGATGTCTAAAACAACACTTTCAGAACTTACAGGAATTAACGTTGGACACTTAACTCATATTGAAAAAGGCGAAAGAAACCCTAGTTTGAAAGCTCTAATATCTATTTGTAATGCTTTAAAAATTCCTTATCAACCTCTTATTCATGCATTTGAATTTGAGTTAGATGATGATCAAAAGCACTATGAGGCTCAAGCGCATATAAACTATAATTCTATTCCAGTCTTTTCATCAATTAAAGGATTTTCTAAATGTCCTAGAGCTTTTTATAATGCATCTTTTGCAATCAAAGCTTTTGATAAAAACATGGAAGATAAAATTCCGGCAGGCACGATAATGTACGTAGAAGAGAATTCACCTTTATCAAATAGGGATATTGGTTTATTTAATTATAATAATTCACTAATTGTTAGAAGATTCATCATTCGCAAGCACGATGTTGTTTTAAGGGCAGATAATGACGAAATTGAAGATGTTATTTTAGACAATGACGATAACTATTTTATTGTTGGCAAAATTCTTGGTATTAATAATCCAAAAGAGAATAAGTTCATCGTTTTCTAATTAGATTTCATAAGTGTTACACGACTTTTACAATTCAATGTCATTTGATTTTTTCACTTGCTATAAATTACCAGTTAAATTATAATCAATTTATAATTATTGAGGAGAGATGGCAGAAATGGAATTAGAACCAAATATTTTTTTCAACACAGATAAGTTAGTTGAAAATGATACTGTTAAAATTTCATATATGGGTTATTTCTTTCAAAGAGGTGATGAGAAAGTTACATTGCATTATGGCTTTGGTAACGAGTGGCATGACCTTAATGAAATCGAAATGGAGAAGACAGAGTTAGGTTTTCAAGCTAAATTCCAAATCGTTGGAACAGACGAACTTCACTTATGTTTTAAAAGTGATAAGGGCGACTGGGATAACAAATTTGGACAAAACTTCAACTTTGAAGTAAAACCTTGTGAGAAAGCTCTAGCAATTATTCCAAACCAACAAGAGATTGTTTCTTATAAGTTAACACCTTCTTATATTTTCTTTAAGAAAGTTAAGTTAGCTGTTTATAAGACTTTCAAATATATTCCAAGAATTCTTGGTTTTGGAAAATATGCAGCTCAAGATGATATGAATTATTAGTAAATTGACAAATAAATAGATGTTTTAAGCCATGTTTCGACATGGCTTTTGTTTTTTATAAAATATCAACATTTTTTGGTAAAATAGTTGACATCGCCCCGGGAATATAGTACAATATCAATTGTTCGCAATGCGAAACATGAGGTGGGTACAACATGAGTCATTAGCTCAGTTGGTAGAGCACTTGACTTTTAATCAAGTTGTCCGGGGTTCGATTCCCCGATGGCTCACCATTATACGGCCCCGTGGTCAATCGGTTAAGACATCGCCCTTTCACGGCGGAGTGATGGGTTCGACTCCCGTCGGGGTCACCATATATGCCACTTTAGCTCAGTTGGTAGAGCAACTGACTTGTAATCAGTAGGTCGTCCGTTCAAGTCGGACAAGTGGCTCCATTTTTAAAGGTCTCTAAGCTTTAGATTTGCTATTGCTTTTAGGCTTTTTTCTTTTGTCTTTTTTTAGTTTTACTAATATGCTATAATCTCATTGTAGATTAAATTTTTAAGGAGATATTATGGAGCAAAAAGTTTCAATTGTTACCGGAGGCTCAAGAGGTATTGGCGCTGAGATTTGTAGAAGACTTGCTAGTTTAGGTTATAACGTTGTTTTGTGTTATAACAACTCAGAAGAAAGTGCTAAAGCTATCGCAGAATCTCGTGATAATGTTTTTATTTATAAAATAGATGTTTCTCAAGCTGATCAAATCAACGCATTAATTGATTGGACATATGAGAAGTTCGGAAGAATAGACTTATTAGTAAACAACGCTGGTATAGACATGTTCTCACCTATTCAAGATTATTCTAATGATGAGATAGATAGTTTATTAAAAACAAATCTTTATTCATATATATGGGCTTGTAGAGATGTTTCTAAATATATGATTGGACAAAAGTCAGGAAATATTATTAATATATCTTCTGTATTTGGACAAACTGGTGCATCATGTGAATCCATTTATTCAGTTAGCAAAGCTGGTATTGATGGATTAACTAAGTCTCTTGCTAAAGAACTTGGCTTATCAGGAATTAGAGTTAATAGTATTGCTCCTGGATTAATTGATACAGATATGAATGCAAGATTAGACGAAGATGAGAAACAAGCATTTATCGAAGATGAAATTCCATTAGGAAGAATCGGAACTCCTGCAGACGTTGCAAACGTTGTAGAGATGTTAGAAAAATGCGATTATATAACTGGCCAAATTATTAATGTTTCAGGCGGCTGGGATAAATAAAAACGGAGGTGTTTAGAAATGTTAGCAATCGAAACAAAAGCATTAACTAAAAAGTACAAAGACAAAACAGCAGTAAACGGAATTGATTTAAAAATTGAAGAAGGTGAATTATTTGCACTATTAGGTGTTAATGGTGCTGGTAAAACCACTACTATAAAAATGTTGTCTGGCCTTATTTTACCTACATCTGGAGACATTACAATTGAAGGTTTAGATATGAAAAAAGATACTCTTAAAATTAAAGAGTTTTTAAATGTTTCACCTCAAGAAACAGCAATAGCACCAAACTTAACAGTTAAGGAAAACTTAGAATTTATGGCTGGTGTTTATCAAATTGAAAACAAAGACGAAAAGATCGCTGAATTAGTAAAACAATTTAAGTTAGACGAAGTATTAAAAAAGAAATCAAAAACTTTATCTGGCGGATGGCAAAGAAAAGTTTCTATAGCAATCAGCTTAATTAATGATCCTAAAATATTGTTCCTAGATGAGCCTACATTAGGCTTAGACGTAATTGCTAGAAAAGAACTATGGAAAGTTATTACTGGGTTAAAAGGTAAGAAAACAATTATTTTAACAACACACTATATGGAAGAAGCAGAAAGCTTATCAGATAGAATTGGAATAATGGCATACGGCGATTTAGTCGACGTCGGAACAGCACAAGAATTAATAAAGAAAACAAATGCAAAGAACTTTGAAGATGCCTTTGTTTCAATAGCAACAGGAGGTGAAGAATAATGAGAGCACTTAACTTTGCTAAAAGAAATTTTAAAGAATTAATAAGAGATCCACTAAGTTTAATATTTGAAATTGCATTACCTTTATTCTTATTATTCATATTCCAACAATTCAATTTACCTAATGAACTATTTAAAATAAATAATTTTACACCAGGCATAATCGTGTTTGGATTCGCATTTATTTCTTTATTTAGCGCAACATTAATAGCTAAAGATAGAACATCTTCATTACTTATAAGATTAGGTACATCACCTATGAAACCAAAGGATTACATCATAGGATATGTTTTATCAATAATACCAATTATTCTAATCCAAGAAGTATTATTCTTTGCATTAGCTATAGCTTTAGGATTATCATTCTCAATTAACATATTATTCACAATCCTAATCTCATTAGTAGTATCAATACTATTTATTGCTTTAGGTATTTTCATTGGTAGCTTTGCTTCAGAAAAAGCTGTTGGCGGAATTGGAAGTGTTGTAGTTCAATTAGTATGTTTCACTTCAGGAATGTATTTTCCAAAAGAAATGATCGGCGACTTCTTTAGAGTAATCTGTGAATTACTACCTTTCGAAAGTTGCTTAAACATTATTAGAGGAACATTGAACGGGGACTGGGGTATGATCTCAGTTAGAAACATAATCACACTTGCTATATATCTAGTATTAGTACTAGTTTTAGCTGTTTGGTTATTTAGAAAGAAAATGGTGAGCGATAATAAATAATTACTAAATTAAAAAAGACCCAAAATGTTAGGTTTAACCTGACACTTTGGGTTTATTTTTTATTAGTCTTCTTTTTTATTTAAAGCTTCTACTACTTCATCTACATCTACATAGTGAACTGCACAAGCTTCTTCTAATGTTTCATATGCTGAAACAGGACATTCTAAACAGTGCATTCCAATATCTAAAAGTATATGTGCTTTCTCTGGAGCATGTTCTAGAATTTCATGTATTTGTGTTTCTTTTGTTATTTTGAATTCGTCCATCTTTTTCTCCTTGTCTAAATTTGTTTTAAAAACAATCTATATTTTTTATTATGATTTGTTATGAAATATTTCGTCAAACAATGCACTTTGTTGACGTACAAATAGTAGCACATTTTCAAGCAAAAGTCTAGACAAAACGCAAAACTCTAACTATAATGCGCATTATTGGAAGAGGTGATTACATATTTTTATCATTTTATTTTTTATCTTTTTAATCTTAAATTTACTTATCTGTCTGTTTTCTATTTATTATTTGATTCAAACTAAGCTATTTCACAATCTTCAAGGTTCTAAATTAAAATTAAAACTCAACAAAGAAGGCTCATAATTGAAAATTTTTATTTTTATTTTCTCTGTTTTTTGTTCTCTACTCATTTCTTTATTCTTACTGTTGTTTTTCAAGGACATCTTGCTAACTAGCAGTTTTCAGGTCCCAGACATTAGAATTATTAAGTTTTTTGTTTCAGATAATCAAGTTTGGAATATCGTAAAATTAGTGTTTGTTTCTAGTCTTTTGGTATCTAATTTTTTAATATCTCATTTTATAATTAATAAATTTTTTAAAACGCAAAATAATGTTTCTATTTCAAAAGCCCCTGATTTTGGACTACTTATAGGCAAAGATTTAAACAATAATAATATCTATATTCCAGAAAAAAGTATGTATCAAAACATCCTAGTCGTTGGTTCTATCGGTTCTGGTAAAACATCTTCTGCAATGTACCCTTTTACTAAACAATTAATGAAATACAAGTGTGATAACTCTGAAGAAAAATTAAGTTTCTTAATACTAGATGTTAAAGGAAATTACTACTCTAAAGTTCTAGCTTTTGCAGAAAAATTTGACCGTTTAAAGGACGTTATTGTAATTGAGTATGGTGGTAGTTTTAAATACAATCCTTTAGATAAACCAGACTTAAAAGCTTCAATTTTAGCAAATAGATTAAAAACGATAATGCTGTTATTTTCTCCAAATAATACTGAATCTTATTGGCTAGATAAAGTCGAACAAGTTTTAGAAAGTTGTATAGTCCTTTTAAGATCTGCCTATGATAATTATCTTACTTTCTATGAACTTAATAGACTCGTTTGTGATAAAGATTACTACGTTATTATAA
The DNA here is from genome assembly GCA_946410665.1 of uncultured Clostridia bacterium. Lineage (GTDB taxonomy): Bacteria > Bacillota > Clostridia > TANB77 > CAG-508 > CAG-793. The sequence goes on from CAMKBC010000006.1 coordinate 27,127, forward strand.
AAGATTTGATAAGAACCAACTTCAATAAAGGTCTCTATGACTCTGGTCAGTGTTATGCTATATACCATAGCTTTGAATTCTTAGATTCTGATTACTTCTCTTTAGATGATCGAACTTATAATTTATTAAAGTCTGAAATTACTAGAATAACTAATTGCTTTGTTTCTAATTATAAAGTTAAACAAACATTCTGCCCTACCAAAGAAGAAGAAAATTTCTATGGATTTGATGATGTTTTAGCAAATGGTAAGATTGTTGTTTTGAATATGAATGTTGCAGAATATAAGAACTTAGCAAAGATTATCGCTGCTTATTTAAAACTTGATTTTCAAACTGATGTCTTAAAACAATTAAGTAAAAAATCCAATAAAAGCATTCGTCCAAGCGTGTTTATTTCAGACGAATATCAAGAATATGTCACCTCTTCTGATGCTGATTTTTATTCACAATCAAGAGAATCGAAATGTATAAATATCGTTTCTACTCAAAGTTATACTTCCATTTTAAACACTATTAAAGATCAGTCATCAACCAAAGTAATTATTCAAAATTTAGTTAATAAACTGTGTTTCAGAACAGACGATATTTTTACAATTGAAGACTTACAAAAGCAAATAGGAAAGGAAGAAAAGAAGAGGGTTTCAAAAACTTACTCAGAGAGTTCTAAAGAAAGTAAGTATGATGTTCTTCATAAAGACTTCATTTCTTCACAAGGAAATATCTCAGAAAGCATTAATACTTCTTATCAAAACGACTATGTTTTTGACTCTAACTTCTTTACTCAAACGCTCAAATCTTTTCAGTGTCTTGGCTTTCTTTCTACCGGTGATGAAATATTAAAACCTCAACAACTTCAAATGATTCCATATTTCAAGGAGGATTCAAATAATGAAAAAACATAAAATAGTTATCAAAATATTATTGATTGCTTTGCTTTTATTTACTTATACAACTTCTGTATATGCTGCAAATGTTGAAGTTATAGCTAAGTTAAGCAATGCATTTAAAACCATTAAAATATGGCTTTTCTCTATTGCCACACCAGCTGCTGCAGTATCTATAACGGTAGGGTTGTTTATGAAAAAATTTAGTTTTGGCGATGAAGAAAAAATGCGAACCTCTAAAAAGATAATAAGAGGAACATTTATTTCTTATGGATTAATAATACTGTTAGACTTAATATTAGCAGCAGTTGAATCACTTCTTGCATAGGAGGTGCTATTGGATTCATCACAATTATCTGACATCATAATACAAACAATTAACCAGATTTTCAGCACAATGTTTTCATCAATTGACAATAATCTTTATGGTAATTTAGATAACTTGGTGTTTATAAAAAGTGACATTCTTAATAGTTCAATCTTTAAAAATTTACTTGGTGCCAACACTTTAAGCGGTCTTGTTTACTTAGCAGACGCGATGCTTGCAGGTATCTTAATATACTATGTCATTCGATATTTCTATTCTAATTTTGTTGATGTAAAAGTAGAAACACCACCACAGTTTTTATTTAAATTACTCATTTTTGCTTTTGCTATAAATGGATGTTATCTTGTAATTGAACAAGTTATAAATATTAACTATTTTATTTCTTCTTCGATTCAAGAACTAGGCAAAGGATCTACAGGATTAAATATATCGTTCTCCCAACTACTTATTAATACTAATAAATTTATAGGTAACGATGTTTCTGGTATCAATTTTTTATCTTTTGATGGCATCTTAAAAAGCTTTATTTCAGTCGGGTTGATTGGTCTAGCTTTAAATTATTCTCTTAGATTTATTCTTTTACAGGTTTTAATTTTATTCGCTCCTTTTGCTCTTTTAAGTCTAATGACATACTCCACTTCGTGGATTTTTCAAACCTGGAGCAAATCTTTTTTATCACTATTAATAGTCCAGATTTTTGTTCCATTAGTAATAGTCGTCATATTCAACATTGATCCGAATAATAAGATTTTATTTGTAGGTGGAATCTATGTACTATCAAAAATAAACAGCTACGTCCGTGAAATCTTTGGCGGTATCAGTTCTGAAATTTTAGGTAGTCTTCCTATGATGACAAATTTGATGAAATAGAAAGGATTTTATGAAATTTATCATTCCAAAAAATTATAACTATCATCTTAAGATATTAGGTCTTATTGATTATCCTACTGCAATTTTTAACTTATTAGTTTTAGGATTGCTTTGGCTGTTACTTTCTCCACTTTTTCCAAACATATTGCGGAAAACTGCTATAGTAATTATCCTTTATCTTCCCTTATTGTTGATAACCATAGTTGAGAGTCAAAATGAAAGTCCTATTTATAGAATCTACTATATTCTCAAGTTCTTCGTGAAACCTAAGATATATCTGTATATGTGAATTTTATGTAAACTTGCTAACTTTTAATTTTTATTGTAAATTGACCTAGTAGATGATATAATACAAACACTAAAAATTTGGAGGTCAAACAATGAAAATTGAGCAAGGTGAATCTTCTTTAATTTCATCATCAACTTCTATTTCCGATTTATTCTTTACTGAATATTTATCTCAAGCCAATGGTGACTTTGTTAAAGTTTACATGTACTTATATTTCATTTCAAAGTATAACAACGACTTGAAAATTAACGATTTAGCAAAGAAATTAGAATTGCCTTTAAAGACTATTCAAGACGCTTTAAAGTATTGGGAAGAACAAGGCTTACTTAGTAGAAAAGGCCAAGGTTTTGTTTTGACTAATATTCTAGAAATCGAAATTCAAAAATTGTATAAACCAAAAGTTTCATTGTCTCCAGAAAACATGAAGGCTATTTCTGATAATAAAATCAGATCTAAAGCTATTACAGCTATTAATGATGAATTTTTCCAAGGAGTTATGTCTCCAAGTTGGTATGGTGATATTGATCTTTGGTTTAAAAAATATAACTTTGATGAAGAAGTAATGATTGCTTTATTTAGATACTGTTTCAATCGCTCTGCTTTAAACAGAAATTATGTAGCAACAGTTGCAAGTGCTTGGAACAAGAGTAAAATTCAAAGTTTTGCTGATCTAGATGCTTACTTCCAAAAGCAAGAAAAACTAAATCTTCAATGCAAAGATATTAAGAAAAAGTTAAGATTAACTCGTAATTTATCTATGTTTGAAGAAGCTTATGTTGAAAAATGGATAATGAATTATGGATATGATTCTAATGTTATAGATTTAGCATTAATGAAGACAACATCAAAATCAAATCCTTCATTTGAATATATTGATAAACTAATTTCTGATTGGCATGAAAGAAATTTCAAGACAGCAGATCAAATTAAAAAGTACTTAGAAAACAAGAAAACACAACCTGTTCAAACCGAAACTAAATCTGGTAAAACTTCAAAAACAGTTAATCATAGTTTTAAAAACTTAAGTGATTTCTACGTAAATACAGATGATGATGAATAGGTAAAATCAGAGAAAGAGGTGATAAAATGGACGCCAATTTAAAAACTCTTTTAAAAGAATATGAGCAAAAAAGAAACTTAGCTGAAGTAAAAGCAGCTCAAAAGAAACAAGAGTTGTATAAAAAGATTCCTGAACTAGCCAAACTAGAAGAGGACTCTAATATTTATGCATTAGACTCTATTATTAAATCCCTTAACTCTGGAAACTCAGATAAATCATTGGCTAAAAACCTAAAAAGTAACACTACAAAAAAGAACCAAATTCTTAAAGAAAATGGTTACGACATTCATTATTTAGAACCTGAATATGAATGTAAAAAGTGTAAGGATACGGGTTATATTAACAACAATGACGATAAAGAATTATGTTCTTGTATTAAGCAAAGACTATATAATATCGCTTACAACAACTCAAATATTTATGATTTAGAAAATCAAAACTTTGATAAATTTGTACTAGATTATTATTCAGATGAATCTGATAAAGAACAATATGGAACTAAAGTTTCACCTAGAAAAAACATTGAAAAGATTCTTAAAACATGTCACAATTTCGTAGATAATTTTGATGATATCAAGACTAATAACCTATTATTTTGTGGAGCTACAGGCCTAGGAAAAACATTTCTATCGTCTTGTATAGCTAATGAAATGATTAAAAAAGGTAAAGTTGTTTTATATCAAACAGCACCTCTTATGCTTGATCAAATAATAGATTATAAGTTTGGTAAATCAAACAACAACGTGTTTGATGCAATTCTAAATGCAGATCTTTTAATTATAGATGATTTAGGCACAGAAACAGTTAACTCATTAAAGAGCACTGAAATATTTAATATTATAAATTCTAGAATACTAAATCAAAACAATAAAGTTACTAAAACAATTATCTCAACTAATCTTTCCTTGGATAGTTTAAATTCAGTATATGAAGAAAGAATTACGTCTAGATTAATTGGTAACTACGATTGTTGCCTATTCTATGGAGACGATATTAGAATTCAAAAGAAGTTAAAAAAATAGAATACATATTTATTTAAAAATAAAAGAGGTAGTTTAAAACTACCTCTTATTTTTATTGTTATTTGCTTTCAGAATCCTCATTAGCAACATTTTCTTCTTCGTCTGGAGATATTGTTTCAATACTTACAATCTTTCCTCCATCGTTTGTTCTCATTAATGTTACACCTTGAGTATTTCTTCCTAATACAGAAACATCTTTTGCTGGAATTCTAATTACTGTTCCATTGTCTGTAATCATCATTACATCATATCTGTCGTCGCAGATTCTAATTCCAACGATTTCACCAGTTTTAGGAGTAATCTTATATGTGATAACACCCTTTCCACCTCTTGTTTGTACTCTGTATTCTTCAAGCTCTGTTCTCTTTCCAAATCCGTTTTCTGTTATTGATAATAATGTTCCGTTCTTTCTATCAAAGATCTTTTCCATACCAATAACATAATCGTCTGAATCAAGTCTAATTCCAATAACACCTTGTGCTGTTCTTCCTACTGGACGAACGTCTTGTTCACTAAATGTTATACAGATACCTTTTCTTGTAACAAGTACTACATCATTATTTCCATCTGTTAATCTAACATCGATTAATTCGTCGTTTTCTTCTTTTAAGTTGATTGCTATTAATCCTGTCTTCTTGCCAGAGTCATATTCTTTTAATGGTGTTTTCTTGATTAAACCAGAACGTGTTGCCATTAATAAGAATTCACTGTCTTCAAATGATTTTAATGGAATAACTGCTGTAATTTTTTCACCTGGTTCTAATGCTAATAAGTTAACAATAGCTGTTCCTTTAGCTGTTCTTCCACCTTCAGGAATATCAAATCCTCTTAATCTGTACATCTTACCTTTATTACTAAAGAATAAAATTGTATCATGTGTTGAAGCTTTGAATATTTGTTTTACAAAGTCTTCTTCACGAGTTGTTAATCCTGCAATTCCTTTTCCACCACGTTTTTGGCTTCTATATGTATCAAGAGGAACTCTCTTAATATATCCAAAGTGTGTTAAAGAAATGATTGTTTCTTCGTCTTTGATTAGATCTTCTTCTTCGAATTCGCCTTGAGCTCTTACGATTTTTGTTAATCTATCATCACCGAATTTTTCAATTGTTTCTAATGATTCTTCTTTGATTAAGTTATAAACAAGTTTTTCATCAGCTAAGATTGCTCTTAAGTGCTCGATTAATTCCATTAATTGTTTATATTCTTCTTCAATCTTTTCACGTTGTAATCCTGATAATCTACGTAATTGCATATCTAAGATTGCTTGTGCTTGAATATCATCAAGTCCGAATCTTTCCATTAATCTCTCTTTTGGATCATCGTAAGATGCTCTAATAATTTTGATTACTTCATCAATATTATCAATAGCAATTCTTAAACCTTCCAAAATATGAGCTCTTGCTAAAGCTTTATCTAAGTCGAATTTTGTTCTTCTCTTAATAACTTCTCTTCTATGATCAATGTAGTAATTTAAACATTGTCTTAAAGTTAAGATTTTTGGAACATTATCAACCAAAGCAAGAATAATAACACCAAATGAGTTTTGCATTTGAGTATTCTTGTAAAGTCTGTTTAAAACAACTTGAGCATTTGCATCTCTCTTTAACTCTACAACAACTCTAACTTTTTCTTCTCTATCTGATTCATCTCTTACTTCAGATATTCCTTCAACTTTCTTATCTTTAGCTAAATTGTTGATATCAATTATTAATTTAGCTTTGTTTACTTGGTATGGTAAAGATGTAATAACGATCTTTTGTCTGTTGCCTGCCATTTCTTCAATTTCAGCTTCAGCTCTTTGAACAATCTTTCCTTTACCTGTTAAGTAAGCTTCTTTAATTCCATCTTTTCCTAAGATTGTAGCTCCTGTTGGGAAATCAGGTCCTTTAACAAGTTTTAATAAATCTTCGTCAGTTATTTCAGTATCTTCTTCTCTACATTCAACCATCTTAACAACTGCGCTTAAAACTTCTTTTAAGTTGTGTGGTGGAATATTTGTAGCCATACCTACTGCAATTCCTGAAGATCCGTTTACTAATAATGCTGGGAATCTATTTGGTAGAACTGTTGGTTCTTGTCTAATACCATCAAAGTTAGGCATAAAATCAACTGTGTTCTTCTCTATATCTTGAAGCATTTGCTCTGCAATTTTAGACATTCTAGCTTCAGTGTAACGGTAAGCAGCAGCTCCATCACCATCGATAGAACCAAAGTTTCCATGTCCATCAATTAATGGATATCTCATTGTGAAATCTTGTGCTAATCTAACCATAGCATCGTAAACAGATGCGTCACCATGTGGATGGTATCTACCTAAAACGTCACCAACAGTAGTAGCTGATTTTCTATAAGGCTTCTCTGTTGTTAAACCATCTTCATACATTGTATAAAGAATACGTCTATGAACTGGTTTTAAACCATCTCTTACGTCTGGTAATGCACGTTGTACTATAACGCTCATTGCATAGTCGATATATGCTGTCTTCATTTCATTAACGATTTCTCTATTAATGATCTTTCCGTCAGACCATACTTCTTCTTCTTTTTTATTGTCGCTCATAAATACCTCTTTTCTTGTATTTTACACGAAATAATTATACTAAAACGGACTATAAAATGCAAGAAAAAATATGCTTTTTTTGCTTGTTTTTTCGCTATTTTCGGGCATTTTTTACTACTAAAAATTATGTACTAATTTACATAATTTTAAACACAAAATTTTTAATGATTTTTTATTAAATTTTGACCTCATGCTAACTTTTTTGCAAGCTCAATTTGTTCATCAGAAACATCAAAATTTTTGTTATTATTCTTAATCAATGTGTGTAAATTTTCGATAATTCTGGTTTGTTTTATAGTATTTTCAGTTGGCATTACTTTCTTTATAGCATTTTCAATCTTTTTATACTCCTTCTCCATCCCTGCAAAATCCCTATTCTCGAAACATTCTCTCCAATTATTATTGTACTTGTTAAGCTTTTCTAGTGAGTTTAATTGATCATTAAAACTCTCTTTAATATTAGCTTCAATACTGTCCATTATAGTTTTAGTTCCATTAGTTAATATTGTGGAAACTTCAGCAGTTATTTCTTTGTTTCTATTTGCATTAGTTATTGAATTAGTTATGGCATCTCCTACATTACCTATTAAATTACCGTTTTTTAATGAATTGTATGCCTCTGTAATAGTTTTATACGCTCCCGTTATAATTCCAGATCCAGTGATATCTTTTGCCATCTCAACTGCCTTTTGTATTCCGCCTTGTAATCCATTATTAACAAGTGCATCTTTAATTCCTATTACTGCATCTTCTAAGAAATTTGGAAGCAATGCTCTGATTCCTATATCTAATCCAGAGTTAATAGTCTTCCATAAATTTGATTGTAAAAAACTGTTTTGTTGATTTGATAAATCATTACTTTTACTTAAACTGCTACTTATATTATTAACTAAATTATTACCTAAACCATTTGTTAAACCACTAGTAAGTATACCTGTTAAATTCATGTTGTCCTCCTTATTTATTAATAATATTTTTCTCATATTCTGATGAATCAATTTTAGATATTACGTGGTTCGCACCAATAAATAATAATGATTCACCTTTGTTTAATGATTTAATTTTTATTTTCTCTTTCTCATTTAAATTAATGTTTTCACTTAATACTTTTATATTTTCTTCTTCCATATTAAAGAAAGCTTTAAACTCAGAATTGTTTAATAAACTCTTTCCAAATGCACCATCTTGTAAACTAAACATGTCTGAAATATCTTGAGTAATAGCTACTGCGCTACCACCATATTTTCTGATAGTTTTAAAAATCTTATAAATAAAACTTGCCACTTCTTTATTAGAAGTAATACCTATTAATTTCCAAACTTCATCCATATAAATAATCTTATTTTCATTACGATTACTTTTTATCTTATCCCAAAACAAATCTGTAAAAACAAACATTCCATATTTTAAATTCTCTTCTCCTAATTCATATACATCGCCTACTATTAAGTTATTATCCAATTTTATATTTGTATAATTATTAAGAAATTTAAGAGAACCTTTAACAAATGGAATAAGTTTTACTTGATATTTATAATCCAAATTTTTATATAAATCTTCAAAGATTGGCATGTCGTTTGTAGTTTTAAAGTTACCTTTTCTATATAAAGAATCATCATCAAAAGTAATGTTTTTATCTTCATATGTTTTAATTATCTTAGCTTCTAAATAACCTTTTTCATCTTCACTTAAATCGCTAAAAACAAGTTTAAAAAATGCCATCAACTTAGATATTTTAGTTTGTAAATATCCTGATTGATCACTTTCTAAACTATCTTCTCTAATATCAAAAATATTAATATAAGTATTTGAACTTGGCCCTATTTTAATTAGTGAACCTTTTAATTCATCTACTAAATTTCCATACTCTCTGTCTGGATCAATTACATATTGTTTGATATTCAATAAGTAATTTCTTAAAATCATTACTTTATTAAAATAAGATTTACCTGAACCAGAAGTTCCAAAAACACACATATTAGAATTTTTATATTTATCTTGATTAAACCTATCTACAAAAATTAAACTGTCGTTATTTAGATTTGTACCGTACATTATCCCCTTTTTGTCATTTATTGTGGATAACGTAAACGGATAAGTAACTCCAATAGAGCTAGTTAAAATATTTCGTTTAGCCACATTTTTAATATCCTTATCATTCTCAATAAAAGGAAGACTAGATTTAAAAATAGACTCTTGCCTAAAATATCCTTTTTTAGAAACCATACCACTTGATTTTAAAATACTCTCTATTGTGTTTATTTTTCTTTCTAGGACTTTTTTATCTAAATCATAGGTTAGAATATATGTATATATAAAATACATATCCTCGTTGGTAATTTGAATTTCTTTTCTAATATACTTTGCATCATTAATTGAAAACGAAGCTATATCACTATCTTGTCTACTCTCGCCTATCTTTTCTATATCAATAGAATTATTAGATATATTGTATGTTAATTCTTTTATTACTTTAGCTTTATCCTGCTTTTCAAAATGTATAGAAATATTAATATTTTCATCATTCTCAATAAGCTGTTTAAAAATTAATTCATTGTATTCTCTTAAATAATCGACAACTACTAACCGCGAAAAATAAACTCCATCAACTTCAAAAGTTTTAGGATTCTTAAAATTGAAATACGATGGACTTATTAAATCTTTTGTATTTATTCTTCCTTCTTTTATGCTTATTCTATCCTCCTTATTTTGTAGAACGAATCTATTATTTTTATAATCTCTTCTTTTGAATTAATCTCTAAACTTTTATTACCACATCGTTCTAGCAATTCTTTTATTTTGCTTATCTTTTCTTCAATTTGATTTTGTTCTGATTTTTCTTTTACTACGATATAAAAATTTTTGTTATTAGATTTTTTTATTTGATTTAGACTTTCAATATATTCAATATAATTATTTAGTATTTTTGCACGTGAAGACTCTATATTTAAACTTTCTTCATTTTTAGATTTTATATAATTAATATTAGATGAAAGATCTTCTTTAGTACTTTGAATTATGATTTGAATATCAAAATTAATAGACTTAAAAATATTTTTATAAGAATTTAGTATTACCTCCTTTTCCATTTCTGATCTTAGAAAAAAATTAATAGGTTCTACTTTTAAAATTTTAACTCGACTATTTTCTTTAGTAATAATTGTTCCGTTCTCTAAAATATCTTCTATACAAAACCACTCTTGTATAGAATTTATTCTTTTATTAAACATTAATCTCCTTTCTTATTTTCTCTAAATGAAACATAAAATAAAACTGCCTGAAAATCAATATTTTCAAGCAGTTTCTAAACTTCATTTTGTTTAATTCTTCGACTATATATCTAAGTTTTGTACATATTTAGCATTTTCTTCTATGAATTTTCTTCTTGGTTCAATTTCATCTCCCATTAAGATTGAGAATATTTCATCAGCTTTTTCAGCATCATCCATTGTAACCTTTACGAAAACTCTCTTTTCAGGATCCATTGTTGTTTCCCATAATTGTTCAGGATTCATCTCTCCTAAACCTTTGTAACGTTGAATTGAAACATTATCTTTTCCAATTTCAATCATTGTATTATCAAGTTGTTCATCTGTATAACAGTAAACATCTTTCATTCCTTTTTTAGATACTTTATATAGTGGTGGTTGTGCTAAGAATACGTGTCCTTGTTCAATTAAAGGTCTCATATATCTAAAGAAGAATGTTAATAATAATGTTCTAATATGTGCACC